>NZ_JBEOUL010000027.1:0-108425 GCF_040304075.1 Kitasatospora sp. NPDC094015 | reverse complement strand
CACGAACAACCGCGCCAACCGGTTCACCCGAGCATCCAACTCCGCATACGTCCACGAAGCCGACCCGAACACCAACGCCGTCTCACCCGGCACCGAAACCGCCCGCTCCGCCAACAGATCCGCCACCGTCGCATCCGGCAGCACCCGACCCGTCGCCGCCCACTCCCCCAACACCGACGACCGCTCCCGCACCGTCAGCACGTCGAGTTCACGGACCAGCAGGCCCGGCCGGTCGACCAGCTGGACCAGCAGCGCGACCAGGCGCTCGGCGTGCTGCTCGACGGTGTCGCGCTCGAAGACGTCCGGCCGGAACTTCCACTCGAAGGAGAGCGCCGGGCCCGGGTTGGTGATGAAGATCAGCGGGAAGTGGGTGGCGTCCACGTCCACCACCTCCTGCACGCCCAGCGCCTCCCGGACGAGGTCGCGCACGTCCTCGTCGGCCGGGGTGTTGCGGAGCACCTGGAGGGTGTCGAAGAGCCGGCCGAAGCCGGTGCCGCGCTGGATCTCGCCGAGGCCGATCTGGTGGTGCGCCAGCAGCGCGGTCTGCTCCTGCTGGAGCCGGGTGAGGAAGGCGGCGACGGTCTCGGCGCCGTCGAGCCGGGCCCGGACCGGGACGGTGTTGAGGAACATGCCGATGGTCGCGTCGATGCCGGGCAGCTCGGCGGGGCGGCCGGAGACGGTCGCGCCGAACACCACGTCGGTCCGGGCGGTGAGCCCGGCCAGCAGCAGGCCCCAGGCGCCGGACAGCACGGTGTTCAGGGTGAGGCCGTGCTCGCGGGCGAACCCGCCCAGCCGCTCGGTGAGTTCGGCCGACAGGTCGGCGGTGACCTCCTCGGGCAGCAGGGCGGCGCGCTCGCGGGCCTGCGGCGCCAGCAGGGTCGGCTCGGCCAGGCCGGCCAGCGACTCGCGCCAGGCGGTGCGGCCCTGCTCCTGGTCCTGGGCGGCCAGCCAGCGCAGGAAGTCCCGGTAGGCGAGCCCGGCGGGCGCCGGGTCGACGGCGGCCGAGGTGCCCTGCTCCAGGCGCAGCCGGCACCCGGTCAGCAGCTCCTGGAGGAACAGGCCGGAGGACCAGCCGTCCCAGAGCAGCGCGTGGTTGGTGATCAGGATGCGCTGGCCGCCGCCGGGGGCGAGCACCGAGACCAGGCGCAGCAGCGGCGGCGCCGTCAGGTCGAAGCGGGTGAACGCCTCGCGGTCGGTGAGCCGGCGCAGCTCGGTCTCGAACTCCTGCGGCCCGAGGTCGGAGAGGTCGACCTCGGTCAGCGGCACGTCGACGGCGCGCGGCAGGAACTGGAGCGGCCGCTGCGGGCCGTCCTGGAGGAAGCCGACCCGGAGGTTGGGGTGGCGCACCAGGACCGCGGCGACGGCCGCCCGCAGCACCTCCAGCGGCACCCGGGTGGTCAGCACGACCACGTCGCGGGAGGTGTAGACGTCCAGTGCCTGGTCGTCGTACCCGGCCTCGAAGAGCAGGCCCTCCTGGAGCGGGGAGACCGGCCAGAGCTCCTCGACGTCGAGCTTGGGGGCGGCCGCGCGGACCGCTTCCAGCTCGGCGGCGCTCGCTGCGGGCAGCTCGGCGAGCTCGACCGGCTCGGCGGCCTGCCCGTCCTGCGCCCGGTGGTCGGCCAGCGCCGCGAGGGCGGCCGGGGTGCGCCGCTCGAAGACGTCGCGCGGGCTGAGCGAGAGCCCCTCGGCGCGGGCGGCGCCGATCAGGCGGATGGAGGAGATGCTGTCGCCGCCGAGCCGGAAGAAGTCGTCCTCGGCGCCGGTCCCGGGCAGCCCCAGCACCTCGCCGTACAGCTCGCAGAGCAGCTGCTCGGTCTCGGTGGCGGCGGCGCGGCCGGCGGTCAGGCCGGTGAAGTCCAGTGCGTCGTCCGGCAGCGCGGCCCGGTCCAGCTTGCCGTTGACGGTGAGCGGCAGCGCGTCCAGCACGGCGAACGCCGAGGGCACCATGTACGAGGGCAGCCGGGCCGCGACGGCGGCGTGCAGCTGCTCGGTGTCCAGGACGGCGCCGGGCGCGGGCACCAGGTAGGCGACCACCCGCTGGACGGTGCCGGCCCGCACCAGCACCGCGCTCTGCGCGACCCCGGGCTGCTCGGCCAGCAGGGCCTCGATCTCGCCGAGTTCGATCCGGTAGCCGCGGATCTTGACCTGCTCGTCGACCCGGCCGAGGTAGTCGATGCTGCCGTCGGCGCGGCGGCGCACCAGGTCGCCGGTGCGGTACATCCGGCTGCCGGGCTCCCCGAACGGGTCGGCGACGAAGCGTTCGGCGCTCAGGCCGGGGCGGTCCAGGTAGCCGCGGGCCAGCTGGGCGCCGGCCAGGTAGAGCTCGCCGCGGGCGCCGGCCGGGGCCGGGCGCAGCATCGCGTCGAGCACGTAGGCGCGGCCGCCGAGCAGCGGGCGGCCGATGCTCGGGGTGGCGCTGCCGGCGAGGTCGGCGAGGAGCGCGTCGACGGTGAACTCGGTCGGGCCGTAGTAGTTGAGGGCGGTGACGCCCGGCTCGGCGCGCAGCCGGCTCCACAGCGCCTCGGGCAGCGCCTCGCCGCCGAGCAGCAGCACCGACGGGCGGTGCTCGCCGGCCAGCAGCCCGGAGTCCAGCAGCTGCTGGGCGTAGGAGGGGGTGTTGTCCAGCACGTCGATGCGGTGCGCGCGGGCGTAACCGACCACGGCCTCGGCATCCCGGCGGTCCTGCTCGCCGAGCACGTGCAGCTCGTGGCCGCCGATCAGCCAGAGCAGCTGGTCCCAGGAGGAGTCGAAGGCGAAGGAGGCCGTGTTGAGGGCCTTCAGCCGTCCTCCGCCGGCCGCGCGGGCGGCCTCGGCGAAGGTGGTCCGCAGGTGGTCGTGGGCCAGGTTGGCGAGGCCGGCGTGCGGCACCACGACGCCCTTGGGGCGGCCGGTGGAGCCGGAGGTGTGGATCACGTACGCGGCCTGCGCCGGGTCGACCGGGCCGCCGCGCTCGGTGTCGGTGAGCGCGCCGCCGGGCAGCGCGGCGAGTGCCGCAGCGGTGGCGGGGTCGTCCAGCAGCAGCACGGTGGCGCCGGGCACCTCGGGCAGCCGGGCGGCGACCGCGCGGGTGGTCAGCAGGACGGCGGGGCGGGCGTCGTCGAGCAGCAGGGCGAGGCGCTCGTCCGGGTGGTCCAGGTCGAGCGGCAGGTAGGCGCCGCCGGCCCGCAGCACGGCCAGGATCGCGGTCACGGCCTCGGCGGAGCGGGGCAGCGCCAGGGCGGCGATCCGCTCGGTGCCCAGGCCGCGGCAGAGCAGCAGCCGGGCCAGCCGGTCGACCCGGTCGTCCAGCTCGGCGAAGGTCAGCTCGACGGTGGCCGGGGCGCCGGCCTCCCCACCGGCCGGGGCGGGCAGGGCGGGGGCGACCAGGGCGCGGGAGTCGGGGGTGCGGGCGGCCTGCTCGGCGAACAGGCCGGCCACGGTACCGGCCGGCACCGTGTGGGTGCCGCCCGAGACGGTGGCGGGCAGCGCGGCGCGCTCGGCCGGGCCGAGCAGGTCGAGCCGGGCGAGCGGGGTCTCCGGGTCGGCGGCGAAGGCGGCCAGCAGGGCCAGCAGCCGGTCCGCGATCCGCTCGGCCTCCTCCCGGGCGAACAGCTCGGGCCGGTACTCGACCTCGACCCGCAGTTCGGCGCCGGGCAGCACGGTCGCGCCCAGCGGGTAGTGGGTGGCGTCGCGGGCGCCGAGGCCGGTGACGGTCAGGCCCTCGGTGGAGCCGATCGCGCCGGCCAGCGCGTCGCCGCCGCCCTGGTAGTTCTCCACCACCAGCAGGGTGTCGAAGAGAGCGCCCTCGACCGCGGCCCGGCGCTGGATCGCGCCCAGGCCCAGGTGCTGGTGGGCCATCAGCTCGGCCTGCTCGCGCTGGACCGCCGCCACGGCGTCGGCCAGGGTGGCGCCGGGGGCGAGCCGGACCCGAACCGGCACGGTGTTGATGAACAGGCCGACCATGCCGTCCGCGCCGGGCAGGTCGTCCGGGCGCCCGGAGACGGTGGTGCCGAAGACCACGTCGGTGGTGCCGGTGAGGGAGCCGATCAGCACGCCCCACAGGGTGTGGGCCAGGTTGCCGAGCGTCAGGCCGCGGCTGCGGGCGGCGCCGGCGACCGCGGCGGACAGCTCCGCGTCGGCGAGCCGGGTCACCAGGCCCGGTTCGACGGCGGTGCCGGTGGCGGCGCCCGGGGCCACCGGGTGGGCCTGCTCGAAGCCGGCCAGCGCGGCCGACCAGGCGGCCTCGGCAGCGGCGGTGTCGCGGGTGGCGAGCAGCGCCAGGTGGTCCTTGTACGGGCGGACCGGCGGGAGCACCGACGGGTCGCCGCCGGAGCCGTACAGGGCCAGCAGTTCGCGGACCACGATCGGCATCGACCAGCCGTCCAGCAGCAGGTGGTGGCAGGTCAGTACGAGCCGCGAGCGCTCGGCGCCCAGCCGCAGCAGGGTGAGCCGCAGCAGCGGCGGGGCGTCCAGCTCGAACCGGTGCTCCCAGTCCTCGTCCATGGCGGCGCGCACCCGGGCGTCCTGGGCCTCGCCGGTGAGCGCGCTCAGGTCCAGCTCGCGCAGCGGGTTCTGCACGGCGCGCTGGACGAACTGGACCACCGCCTCCGGGTCCTCGTACCAGAAGCCGGCCCGCAGGTTGGCGTGGCGGGCGAGCAGGGCGTCCACGGCGGCGGCCAGCCGGGCGGTCGCGATCGGGCCGGCGAGGTCCAGGTGGGACTGGACCACGTAGACGTCGCGGGCGGTGTCGTCGTAGAGGGCGTGGAAGAGCAGCCCCTCCTGGAGCGAGGAGAGCGGGTAGACGTCCTCCAGGGCCGACGCGGCCGGGGCCTGGGGGTCGTCGAGCGGGGCGGTGGAGTCGTTCATCACGGTGTTCTCGGTCCTGAGGGTCGGGGCGGGGCGGTCGGGGTCGTCGGACGGGACGGCGGGGCGGGTCATCGGCGACGCCGCTTCAGCCGGGACTCCAGCCGGTCGATCTGGGCCTGCTTCAGCGAGACCAGGCTCAGGTCGGACGGGGTGACACCGCCGGCGGCGCCGCCCGCGGTGTGCCGGGCGATCGCGTCCAGCGCGGCGAACCAGGCGTCGGCCAGCGCGGTGACCTCGTCCTCGGTCAGCAGGGCCTGCGGCCAGCTCCACTCGACGGCCAGCTCCGGGCGCCCGTCGGGGCCGGCCTGGACCACGGCGTCGATCTCGAGCGGGTAGCCGGCGGCCATCGCCGGGTCGGGCCCGGCCGCGGCGGCGACCTGGACGCGCTCCGGTGCCGGGGCGAGCGGCCAGCCGCCGAGCGTCCCGGTGGCGCCGTCGGCCCGGCCCCGGTAGTTGAACAGCACCTGGGAGCGCGGGAGTTCGGCGAGCAGCGGGGCGCTCTGCGGGTTCAGGTGGCGCAGCAGGCCGTGGCCCAGACCGCGGTCGGGCACCGCCCGCAGCTGCTCCTTGACCTGCTTGAGGACGCTGCCGGCGGCCTCCCCGCCGGCCAGTGCCGCGGCCGGGTCGAGCCCGGCGAGGTCCAGGCGGACCGGGTGCACGGTGGTGAACCAGCCCACGGTGCGGGCCAGGTCGGGGGCGAGGCTGCCGTCGTCGCTGCCGCCGCGGCCGTGGCCCTCCAGGTCGATCTGGACGGCCGGGGCGGCGCCGGGCCGCGCGGTGGCGACGCCGAGCGCGAGGCCGGCCAGCAGCACGTCGTCCACGCCGGCGCCGAAGGCCTGCGGAACGTCGGCCAGCAGCGGCGCCGTGCGGTCGGCGGGCAGCGTGCGGCGCAGGGTGCGCACGGTGGCGACGGTGTCCCGCGCGGGGTCGGCGGTGAGCTGCGCGAGCGGTCCGGCGGGGCCGCCCAGGGCGGTGCGCCAGCGGGCGGTCTCGGCGAGCCGGCGGCGCTCCCCGGCGTGCCCGAGCAGCTGCTCGGACCAGGCGCGCAGGGTGGTCGCCTCGGGTTCGAGGACGGGCTGCCGGCCGGCCGCGAGCGCGGCGTACGCGGTGGCCAGGCCCGGGACCAGGGTGCGCCAGGAGACACCGTCCACGGCGAGGTGGTGGACGGTCAGCAGCAGCCTGCCGTCCTGCCCGGTGCCGGCGTCGAACCAGACCGCGCGCAGCACCCGGCCGGCCGCCGGGTCGAGCCCGGCGGCGGCCGCGTCGGCCTCGCGGGCGAGCGCGGCGGCGAGGCCCTCCGGCGTGAGTCCGGCGGCGTCGACCCGGCGCAGGGTGTCCGGCTCGGTGGCGGCCGGGGCGGCGGCGAGCGGCAGGATCTCCTGGGTCCACAGGCCGTCGGTACGGTCCAACCGCAGCCGCAGGGCCGGGTGGTGGCCGGCGAGCGCGGCCAGCGCGCGGCGCAGCGGCTCCTCGCGCAGCCCCGCCTCGACGGTGAGCAGCACGGACTGGTTGAACCGGTCGATCGGGCCGCCGCGCTCGCGCAGCCAGTGCACCACGGGCAGCGCGGGCAGCTCGCCGTCCACCACGACCGGCGCCGCGGGGGCGGGGCCGTGGGCGGCCGGGGCGGGCAGCCCCTTGGCGGCGGCGGCCAGCGTGGCCGGGGTGGGGTACTGGAAGACGTCCTTGGCGGCGATCTCGAAGCCGGCCTTGCGGGCCCGGCTGACCAGCTGGATGGAGACGATGCTGTCGCCGCCGAGGGCGAAGAAGTTCTCCTCCTCGCCGACCTCGGGCAGGCCGATCACCTCGGCGAAGACCTTCGCCATGGCGGCCGCCGGGCTGCCGTGGCCGGACCCGCCGGTGGTGGCGGGCCGGGCGCCCGGGCGGCCCGGGTCGGGCAGCGCCTTGCGGTCGAGCTTGCCGTTGACGCTGAGCGGCAGCGCGTCCAGCACGGTGACCACCGCGGGCACCATGTGCTCGGGGAGGACCGCGGCGGCGGCCGCCCGGACGGCGTCCCCGCCGACCGAGGCACCGGCCTGCGGGACGACGTAGCCGAGCAGCTGGCGCGGGCCACCCTCGGTGAGCGCGCGGGCGGTGACGGCGGCCTGGCCGACGCCGGGCACGGCGGCCAGCGCCGACTCGACCTCGCCGAGCTCGATCCGGAAGCCGCGCACCTTGACCTGGTCGTCGGTGCGGCCGAGGTACTCGACCTCACCGTCCACCCGGCGGCGCACCAGGTCACCGGTGCGGTACATGCGTCCCCCGCCGGTGCTGAACGGGTCGGCGACGAAGCGGCCCGAGGTCAGGCCGGGGCGGCCCAGGTAGCCGCGGGCCAGCTGCACGCCGGCCAGGTACAGCTCACCGGGCACGCCGACCGGGACCGGGCGCAGCCGGGCGTCCAGCACGTACAGCCGGGTGTTCCAGACCGGCCGTCCGATCGGCACCACGCCGGCGCCGGCCCAGGCCCGGTGGTAGGTGACGTCGACCGCGGCCTCGGTCGGGCCGTACAGGTTGTGCAGCTCGATCTGCGGCCACAGCGCGGCGAACCGCTCGACCGCGGCGGCGGGCAGCGCCTCACCGGAGCAGAACACCCGGCGCACCCCGGCGAAGCCCTCGCGGATCGCCCGGTCCTGCTCGGCGGCGCCGGTGAAGGCGGTGAGCATCGAGGGCACGAAGTGGGTGGCGGTGATGCCGGCCCGGGCCGCCAGGGCGGCCAGGTACTCGGGCTCGCGGTGGCCGCCGGGGCGGGCGAGCACCACCCGGGCGCCGCTGACCAGCGGCAGGAAGAACTCCCAGACCGAGACGTCGAAGCTGGCCGGGGTCTTCTGCAGGATCCGGTCGGCGGGCGTGATGCTGTAGACCTCCCGCATCCAGTCCAGCCGGTTGACGATCGCCCGGTGGGTGACCAGTACGCCCTTGGGGCGGCCGGTGGAGCCCGAGGTGAAGATCACGTACGCGGCGTGGTCCGGGCCGGGGGCGGCGGGCTCGGCCTGCGGGCCGTCCGCGTCCACCGTCAGCAGCGGCACCCCGGGGACCCGGGGCAGCGCGTCCAGCTGGTCGGGCACGGTCAGCACGCACACCGGGGCGGCGTCCTCGACCATGCCGGCCAGCCGCTCGGCCGGGTACTCGACGTCCAGCGGCAGGTAGGCGGCGCCGGACTTCAGCACGGCCAGCAGGGCGACCATCAGCTCGGCCGAGCGCGGCACCGCGACGGCGACGATCCGGTCCGGTCCGGCGCCCGCGCCGGCGAGCACCCGGGCCAGCCGGCCGGCCCGCTCGTCCAGGGCGCGGTAGGTCAGTTCGGTGCCCTCGAAGTCCACCGCGACGGCGTCCGGGGTGGCGGCGACGCACTCGGCGATCCGGGTGAGCAGGGTGCCCTCGCGGACCTCGCGGTCGGTGGCGTTCCACTCCCCCGCCAGGCCGCGCCGCTCCTGGGCGGCGGTCAGCTCGATCCGGCCGGCCGGGCGGGCCGGATCGGCCAGCGCCTGCTCCAGCACCCGGACCAGCCGGGCCGCGAACAGCCGGGCGGTGGCCCGCTCGAACAGGTCCTCGGCGTAGATCACGGTGAGGTCGGTGCGGTCGCCGTCGGCGGACTCCACGAAGGTGAAGGCCAGGTCGAAGCGGGCGGCGTGCACCGGGTCGGGCAGCAGTGCGGTGCGGGCGCCGAGCAGGGTGTCCAGGCCGCCGGCCTCCCGGCGGTGCTGGACCATCACCTGGAACAGCGGGTGGCGGCCGAGCGTGCGCTCCGGGTTGACGATCTCCACCAGCCGGTCGAACGGCAGGTCCTGGTGGGCCAGCGCGCCGAGCACGGTCTCCCGGGAGCGGGCCACCAGCTCGTCGAAGGACGGCTCGCCGGACAGGTCGTGGCGCAGCACCAGGGTGTTGACGAAGAAGCCCACCACGGACTCCACCGCCTCGTCGGCGCGTCCGGCGACCGGGGTGCCGAGCGCCACGTCGGTGCTGCCGGCGAACCCGCCGAGCAGCAGCGCCGCCGCGGCCTGGGTCACCATGAACGGCGTCGCGCCGGTGCGCCGGGCGTACGCGCGCAGCGCGCCGTGCAGCTCGTCCGGCAGCCGCAGCCGCACCGAGCTGCCGCGGCCGGTGGCCTCGGCGGGCCGGGCCCGGTCGGTGGGCAGGGCGAGTTCGGCAGGCAGCGCGGCCAGCCGCTCGGTCCAGTAGCGGGTCTGGGCGGCGGCGGGGCCGTCCTGCTCGGTGAGCAGCTCGGCCTGCCACAGCGCGTGGTCGGCGTACTGCAGCGGGAGCGGGGCGAACTGCGGTGCGCGGCCGGCCAGTCGGGCGGCGTAGGCCTGGTCCAGGTCGCGCAGCAGCACGCCCTCGGACCACTCGTCGCCGGCGATGTGGTGCAGCGCGATGCTCAGCACGTGCCGCTGCGGGCCGGCGCTCAGCAGGGTCGCCCGGACCGGGATCTCCTCGGCCAGCTCGAAGGCGTACGCGCCGGCGGCGGCGACCGCGTGGTCGAGCCGGTGGCTCGTCACCTCCTCGACCGTGAACGGCACTCCGGCCTGCTCGGGGGTGAGGATCCGCTGGTACGGCCGGCCGTCGCGGTCCGGGAAGACCGTCCGCAGCGCCTCGTGCCGGGCCAGCACGTCGCCGAACGCGGCGCGCAGCGCCTCGGGTTCGACCGCGCCGTCGATCCGCAGCGCGCACGGGATGGTGTACGCGGTGCTCGCGCCCTCCAGCCGGTGCAGGAACCAGAGCCGGGCCTGCGCGGCGGACAGCGGCACCGGCTCCGGGCGCGGTCGGGCCACCGGGCCCGGTCGGCCGGCCGCGGCGGTGGCGAGCCGGGCGGCGAGCGCGGCGGCGGTCCGGGTCTCGAACAGGTCGCGGACGGCGGTGCTCACCCCCAGCGCCGAGCGGATCCGGCCGATCACCCGGGTGGCCAGCAGCGAGTGGCCGCCGAGCGAGAAGAAGTCGTCGTCCACGCCGACCGAGGGCAGGCCGAGCACATCGGCGAAGACGCCGCACAGCACGGCCTCGCGCTCGTCGCGCGGGCCGCGCCCGGCGGGGGCGGCGAACGCGGCGGCGGCCGGCTCGGGCAGCGCCTGCCGGTCGAGCTTGCCGTTGACGTTCAGCGGCAGCGCGTCCAGCAGCACGATCGCGGCCGGGACCAGGTACTCGGGCAGCTGCGCGGCGAGCGCCTTGCGCAGCTCGCCGGCGTCGAGGCCGGCGGCGGGCGCGGCGACCGCGTAGCCGACCAGCCGCTTGACCCCGCCGTCGGCGCGGACCACCACGGCCGCATGGGCGACGCCGGGCAGCGCGCCGAGCGCGGCCTCCACCTCGCCGGGCTCGACCCGGAATCCGCGGATCTTCACCTGGTCGTCGTCGCGGCCCAGGTAGTCCAGGGTGCCGTCGGCACGCCACCGGACCAGGTCGCCGGTGCGGTACATCCGGCCGCCGGGCGCGCCGAACGGGTCGGCGACGAAGCGGCTCGCGGTCAGCGCGGGCCGGTTGCCGTAGCCGCGGGCCAGACCGGGGCCGGCGATGTACAGCTCGCCGGGCACGCCCGGCGGCACCGGGCGCAGCCGCGCGTCCAGCACGTACACCCGGGTGTTGCCGATCGGGCGGCCGACGAACGGGGTCGGGCTCTCGTCCAGCGCGGCACCCAGGGTGTCGACGGTGTACTCGGTGGGGCCGTAGAAGTTGTGGCCGAGCACGCCCTCGGTCTCCCGGATCCGCGTCCACAGCGCCTCGCCGACCGCCTCGCCGCCCACCAGGAACAGCAGCGGCCGGTGCTCGGCGGAGTCCAGCAGGCCCCACTCGACCAGCTGCTGGCCGAACGAGGGGGTGACGTCGAGGGTGTCGATCCGGTCGGCGAGCAGCCGGGCGGCCAGCGCCTGCGGGTCGCGCCGCAGGTCCTCGCCGTAGACGTGCAGCTCGTGGCCGCGGATCAGCCAGAGCAGCTGCTCCCAGGAGGAGTCGAAGGAGAACGAGGCGGTGTGCGCGGCCCGCAGGCGGCGGCCGCCGGCGGCCTCGACCGCCCGGGCGAACACGGTGGAGCCGTGGTGCTCCAGCATGTTGGCCAGCCCGCGGTGCGGCACCTGGACGCCCTTGGGGCGGCCGGTGGAGCCGGAGGTGTGGATCACGTAGGCCAGGTCGTCGGCGTCCGGGCGGCGCGGCTCGGCGGCGAGCGCGCCCAGCTCGGTGACGGGCAGCGCACCGAGGCCGTGGGCGACGAGCACCGGGTGCCGGGCGGCGACCTCGGCGGTGGTGAGGGTCAGCAGCGGGGCGGCGTCCTCCAGCATCAGGGAGATCCGCTCGTCCGGGTGGTCGAGGTCGACCGGCAGGTAGCCGGCGCCGGACTTGAGGACCCCGAGCAGGGCGGCGACCAGGTCGGCGGAGCGCGGCAGGGCCAGCGCCACCACGTGGCCGGGGCCGGCGCCGAGCGCGGCGAGGTGGCGGGCGGTCAGCTCGACCCGGGCGGCCAGCTCGGCGTAGCTCAGGCGCTGCTCGCCGAAGACCACCGCGGTCAGCTCGGGGGTGGCGGCGGCGCGGGCCTCGAAGGCGTCGACCACGGTGCCCTCCGGCACCGGGCGGGCGGTGGCGTTCCAGCGCTCCAGGACCAGGTCGCGCTCGTCGCCGACCAGGACCTCCATCGCGCCGACCGGGGTGCCGGGGGCGGTGGCGATGGTGTCGAGCAGGCCGAGCAGACGGGCGCCGGTGGCGGCGGCCTGCTCCGCGCTGAACACGTCGGGGCGGTACTCGACGGTCAGCTGCGGGGCCTCGCCCGGCAGGGTGAGCACGGTCAGCGGGTAGTGGGTGGCGCCGCGGTTGCCGATGCCGGTGACCGCCAGGCCGCGCGCGGTCAGGGCCGCCGGGTCGACCGGGTAGTTCTCGAACACGAGCAGGGTGTCGAACAGGGTGCCGTGCCCGGCCAGCGCCTGGATGTCGGCCAGGCCCAGGTACTGGTGGTCCAGCAGGGCCGACTGCTGGGCCTGCAGGCGGGCCAGCGCCTCGCCGACCGGCTCCTCGTCCCGCGGCTCGAACCGCACCGGCACGGTGTTGCTGAACAGGCCGACCATCGCCTCGACGCCGGGAAGGTCGCCGGGGCGGCCGGAGACGGTGGCGCCGAACACCACGTCGGTGCGCCCGGTGAGGCGGCCGAGCAGGATCGCCCAGGCGCCCTGGACCAGGGTGTTGAGGGTCAGCCCGTGCCGGCGGGCGGTGGCGGTGAGCGCGACGGCGGTGGCGGCCGGGATCGGCAGGTGCAGCTCGCGGCCGGCGGCGGCCGGCCCCTGGGCGGGGGTGCCGAGGCTGTCGGCGAGCAGGGTCGGCGCCTCCAGGCCGGCCAGCGCGGTCCGCCAGGCGGCGGCGTCGGCCGCGGTGTCACGGCGGGCCAGCCAGGCCAGGTGGTCGGCGTACGGGGTGGCGGCGGGCAGCGCGCCGGCGTCGCCACCGGCGCCGTACGCGGCGATCAGCTCGCGCAGCAGGACGGGGGTGGACCAGCCGTCCATCACGATGTGGTGGCGGGTCAGCACCAGGCGGTGGTGGTCGGGGCCGAGCGCGAGCAGCGCGCAGCGCACCAGCGGCGGGCGGGCCAGGTCGAAGCGGCGGGAGGCCTCGTCGTCCTCGATGCCGGCGATCGCGGCGGCCTGCGGGCCCCCGGCCAGCGCGGTGAGGTCGTGCTCGGTCCACGGCACGGCGACCCGGCCGGCGACCAGCTGGAGCGGGTGCTCCAGCCCGGCGTCGGTGAAGCCGGCGCGCAGCGCGGTGTGCCGGTGGACCACCTCGTCCACGGCCCGCAGCAGGGCCGGGCGGTCCAGCGGGCCGCGCAGCTCCAGCGAGGTGAGCGAGGTGTACAGGTCGTCGGCGCCCTCCTCGCGCTGGTAGAGCGCGTGGAAGAGCAGGCCCTCCTGGAGCGGGGAGAGCGGCAGCACGTCCTCGGTGCCGGGGTGCTCGGCGGCGAGCCGGTCCAGCTCGCCCTGGGTGACGGCGGCCAGCGGCACGTCCGAGGGGGTGAGCCCGCCGGCGCCGGGGGCGGCGGCGTACGCGGCGAGGGCGTCCAGTGCCTCGAACCAGCGCTCGGCGATCTCCCGGACGGCCTCCTCGGTGAGCACGCCGTGCGGCCAGACCAGGTTGACGGCCAGTTCGGCGCCGTCCGGGCCGTCGTGCACGAAGGCACCGATCTCCAGGGCGTGCGCGGCCGGCAGGGCCGGGTCGGCGCCGGCCGCGACGGCGTCGCCCGCCTCGCGGGCGGCGGTCCAGTCGGCGCCGGTGGCGGTGAAGCGGCCGAGGTAGTTGAAGAGCAGCTGGGGCTCCTCGGTGCCGGTCAGCGCGGGGCCGGAGACCGGGTCGAGGTGGCGCAGCAGGCCGTAGCCGGCGCCCGAGTCGGGCACCGCGCGCAGCTGCTCCTTGACCAGGGCGAGGGCGCGGCCGGCGGCGGCGGTGCCGGCCCGGGCGGCGTCCAGGTCGACCCCGGCGAGGTCGAGGCGGGCCGGGAACTCGCTGGTCAGCCAGCCGACCGTGCGGCCGGTGTCGGCGCCGGGCACCAGCTGGTCCTCGCGGCCGTGGCCCTCCAGGCGCAGCAGCAGATCGGCCCGGGCGTCCTGGCCGTGGCGGGCCCGGCGGCGGCCGAGCAGGGCGAGCGCGAGGCCGGTGAGCAGCACGTGGTCCACGCCGGCCCGGTGGGCGGCGGGCACGGTGGTCAGCAGCGGGGCGGTGCGGCCGGCGGGCAGGGTGAGCCGCAGCCGGCGGGCGGTGGCGGCGGTGTCCCGGGTCGGGTCGAGCGGGCGGTCGCCCAGCAGCGGGCCGGCGCCGTCGGCCAGGACGGCCTGCCAGTACGGGAGTTCGGCGCGCACGGCGTCGCCGGTGGCGGCCTCGGCCAGGCCGAGCGCCCAGGCCCGGAAGGAGGTGCCGACCGGGTCGAGGGTGCGGCCCTCGTAGGCGGCCCGCAGGTCGGGCAGCAGGATCCGCCAGGACACGCCGTCGACCGCGAGGTGGTGCACGGCGAGCACCAGCCGGCCCGGGGTGTCGGGGCCGGCGTCCAGGTGGACGGCCTGGAGGACGGTGCCGCGCTCGGGGTCGAGGCGGTCGACGGCGGCCTCCCGCTCGACGGCGGCGGCCGCGTCCAGCTCGTCGGCGGCGACCGCGATCCGGCCGAGGGCGGGGCCGGCGGCCGGATCGGCGGCGGGGCGGATCTCCTGGCTCCAGCTGCCGTCCTCGTCGACCCGCAGCCGGATCCGCAGCGCGTCGTGGTGCTCCGTCAGGGCGCGGAGCGCGGCGGCCAGGCGGTCGTGGTCGACCCCGGCCGGCAGGGTGACCACGGTGTGCTGGCTGAACCGGGCGATCGGGCCGCCGCGCTCGCGCAGCCAGGAGCTGATCGGGGTGGCGGGCAGGGCGCCGACGGCGGCCTCGGCCGGGGCGGCCGCGGGCCGGTCGGCGGCGCGCAGCTCCTCCGCGACGGCGGCGATCCGGGCGACGGTGCGGCGCTCGAAGACCACCCGCGGGGTGATCTCGAAACCGGCCTTGCGGGCGCGGCTGCCGAGCTGGATGGCGGAGATGCTGTCGCCGCCGAGCGAGAAGAAGTTGTCGTCGACGCCGACCGAGGACAGGCCGAGGACCTCGGCGACCAG
This sequence comes from Kitasatospora sp. NPDC094015, assembly GCF_040304075.1. Lineage (NCBI taxonomy): Bacteria > Bacillati > Actinomycetota > Actinomycetes > Kitasatosporales > Streptomycetaceae > Kitasatospora > Kitasatospora sp. NPDC094015. The sequence continues at coordinate 93,993 of NZ_JBEOUL010000027.1, read as the reverse complement.
GTCGGCGAGCACCCGCTCGGCCTCGGTCCGGGCGGCCCGGCCGCCCTCGCCGCCGGTCGCGGCGGGGGCGGGCAGCGCCTTGCGGTCGAGCTTGCCGTTGAGGCTGAGCGGCAGCGCGTCCAGCCCCATCAGCACCGCGGGCACCATGTGCTCGGGCAGGGTACGGGCCAGCTCGGTGCGCAGCGCCTCGGCGTCGGCCGGGGCGGGCACCAGGTAGCCGACCAGCTGGCGGGCGCCGCCGGGGGTCAGCTCACGGGCCGTCACGGCCGCCTGGACGACGCCCGGCAGGGCCTCCAGGGCGGCCTCGATCTCGCCGAGCTCGATCCGGAAGCCGCGCACCTTGACCTGGTCGTCGGTGCGCCCGAGGTACTCCACCGTGCCGTCGGGCGCCCAGCGCACCAGGTCGCCGGTGCGGTAGAGCCGGCTGCCGGTGGCGAACGGGTCGGCGACGAAGCGGCCGGCGGTCAGACCGGGGCGGCCCAGGTAGCCGCGGGCCAGCTGCACGCCGGCCAGGTACAGCTCGCCGGGCACGCCGACCGGCACCGGGCGCAGCTCGGCGTCCAGCACGTACAGCCGGGTGTTCCAGACCGGGCGTCCGATCGGCACCACGCCGGTGCCGGGCTCGGTGCGGTGGTAGGTCACGTCGACGGCGGCCTCGGTGGGGCCGTACAGGTTGTGCAGCGGCACCTCGGGCAGGGCCGCGTACCAGCGGTCGACCACGTCGCCGGGCAGCGCCTCACCGGAGCAGAACACCCGGCGCAGGCCGGTGCCGTGCTCGGCGACGGCGGGCTCCTCCAGGAAGGCGCGCAGCATGGACGGCACGAAGTGCAGGGTGGTGACCCGCTGTTCGGCGATCAGCGCGGCCAGGTAGGCCGGGTCCTTGTGACCCTCGGGGCGGGCCAGCACGACCGAGGCGCCCTCGCACAGCGCCCAGAAGAACTCCCAGACCGAGACGTCGAAGCTGGCCGGGGTCTTCTGCAGGACGCGGTCGTCGGCGCCGAGCCGGTAGGCGTGCTGCATCCAGGCGAGCCGGTTGACGATGGCGCGGTGGGTGACCACGACGCCCTTGGGGCGGCCGGTGGAGCCGGAGGTGTAGATCACGTACGCGGCGTGGTCGGGCGCCACCTCGGGCAGGCCGGGGGCGTCCTCGCCCGCTCCGGCGGTCTCGGCGGTCGCGGCGGCCTCGGGGGCCTCGGGGCCGATCAGCAGGGCGGTCGCGCGGGCCGCGGCGGGCAGCCGCTCCAGCAGGGCCGGGACGGTGACCACGCGGACCGGCGCGGCGTCCTCGACCATGTACGCGAGCCGCTCGGCCGGGTAGTCGGCGTCCAGCGGGAGGTAGGCGGCGCCGGACTTGAGGACGCCCAGCAGGGCGACCATCAGCTCGGCGGAGCGCGGCACCGCGACCGCGACCACCCGGTCCGGACCGGCACCGCCGGCCACCAGGGTGCGGGCCAACGCGTCCGAGCGGCGCGCGAGTTCGCGGTAGCTCAGCTGCGCGCCCTCGAACACCACGGCCACCGCGTCGGGGGTGGCCGCGCAGCGCTCGGCGATCCGGGAGACCAGGGTGGCGTCGGGCAGGTCGCGGTCGGTGGCGTTCCAGCCGTGCAGGACCTCGTCCCACTCGGCGTCGGCGAGCAGCCGCAGGGCGGCCAGCGGCTGCCGGGGTTCGGCGGCGAGCCGGGCGGCCAGGCCCGCGCAGCGGCGGGCGTGGGCGGCCAGTTCGGCGGCGGTGTAGAGCGCCGGGTTGGCGTCGAACTCCAGCACCAGCAGGTCGTCCGGGGTCTTGCTGACCGAGACCGAGAGGTCCTCGACCGGGCCGGAGGCCAGGTTCACGGTGCGGCCGGGGGTGCCGTCGAAGTCCAGGTCGAGGTCGAAGGGCTTCAGGTTGAGCAGCGGGCCGTACAGGCGGTCGTCGGTGCCGACCAGGCCGAGGTCGCGCCTGATCTCCTCGCCGCGGTGCAGCTGGTGGCGGCGGGCGTCGCGGAGCTCGCCCACGGCGCGGCCGAGCAGCTGCTCGAAGGTGTCGGCGCCGGTGACGGCGAGCCGGACCGGGAGGATGTTGACGGCCATGCCGGGCACCCGCAGCGTGCCGGGGGCGGTCCGGGCCATGAAGTGCATGCCGAGCACGGCGTCCCGGGTGCCGGTCATCCGGTGCAGGTAGCCGGCGACGGCGGCGAGGGCGGCCTCGGCCCAGGTGGCGCGGGCGGCGCGGGCGGCGGCCAGCAGCGCCGCGGAGTCGGCGGCGGTGAGCTCGATCCGGTGGCGCAGGGCGGTGGGGCCGGCCGGGGCGCTCTGCTCGGTGAGGCCGACCACCCGGGGCCGGTCGGCGAACCGGTCCTGCCAGTACGCGCGGTCGGTGCCGGCCCGGTCGGAGGCCAGGTAGGCGCGCTCGGCGTCGGCGAGCAGCGCGACCGGGCGCAGCGGGCTCTCGGGCACGGCGGCGCCGCGGCTGAGCGCGGTGTAGACCTCGGCGACCCGGCGGGTGAGCAGGGCGACGCTGTAGCCGTCCACGACCAGGTGGTGGAACCACTGGTACCAGAGGTGGCGGTGCTCCCCGGTGCGGACCAGCAGGGCGCCGGTGAGCGGGCCGGCCTGCTCGCCCTCCAGCACGGTGGGCACCGCGAGCTGGCCGCGGACCAGGTCGGTGGCGGCGGTAACCGGGTCGGCGGCGCCCCGGGTGTCCAGGCGCGGCAGCCGGAAGGCGGCGGCGTCGAAGCCGGTGGGCACCTGGTGGGTGCGGCCCTGGTGCTCGGTCAGCCGCACGTGCAGGCCGTCCGCCTCGGCCAGCACCCGGCCGAGCGCGGCCTCCAGCAGGTCCGGGTCGAGCGGGCCGTCGAGTTCGACGTACTGGCCGACGTTGTAGGACGGGTTGTCGGGGTCGATCCGCTGGGCCGCCAGGACGCCGGCCTGGGCCGCCGTCAGCTCCTGCGGAGCGGTCGGCTCCGCCTGCGTGGTCCCGGTGCTCGCCTCTGACATGGTCGGCCCTTCCCGAATCTGTGCGGCCCCGCCGAACGCGTCGGCCCGCGGCTCGGCGCTGTGTCGTGCGGTGTGGTGCGGTGGTGCGGGTCCGGGCGGCCGCCGGCGGTGGCGCGGCGGCCGCCCGGACGCGGGGGCTAGAGGCCCTTGAGGATGGTCTCGATCTGGTTCAGCACGTCGATCGAGGTGCCGTACCGGTCGGTGGTGGCGTAGGTGATCGGCAGCACCTTGTTGGCCTGGACGGCCTTGAGGTTCTTCCAGGAGGGCTGCTTGTCCAGGTCCTTGGTGTCCTGCGGGACCTCGCCGGTGGCGGCCATCCGCGGCACCAGGATCACGTCGGCGTCGGCCAGCACGTCGAGCTTCTCGGTCGAGTAGGTGACCTCGTGCTCGGCCGGGTCGGTGGACGCCTGGGAGAAGGTGGCGCCGGCGTCCTTCAGCACGCGGCCGACCCAGGAGCTGCTGGTGTCGACCAGGAACTCGCCGCCGCCGTAGGAGGAGGCGACGCTCCACTTGACGGTGTTGAGCTTGGCGGCGTAGTCGGTCTTGATCTTCGCGGCCTTGGCGTCGTAGTCCGACTTCAGCTTCTTGAACTCGGCCTCCTTGCCCACCGCGGTGGCGATCTTCTCCTGCGCGTTCAGCAGGTCGACCGGCTTGTCGACGCCGAAGTACAGGGTGGGGGCGATGCCTTCGAGCTTCTTGACGCCCCAGTCGAAGGCGGTGGCGCCCTCGACCACGATCAGGTCGGGCTTGAGGGAGGCGACCTTCTCGATGTTGATCTCGATGCCGGAGCCGATCGGCTCGATCTTCTTCGCGGCCTCGGTCTGCGAGGGCAGCAGCTCCATCGGGTTGTTCTCGTCGATGGTGCTGGTGCCGACCGGCTGCACGCCGAGGTCGAGCAGCGCGCCGGTGGCGTACGAGATGCCAACGACCCGCTTGACGTCGGCGGGGACGGTGACCTTGCCGTTGGTGGCCTCGACGACCTTCGGGCCGGAGGCGGCCGGGGCGCTGCTGCCGTCCTTGGCGGCCGGCGCGGAGTCCTTGCTGCCGCCGTCGGAGCCGCACGCCGTCAGCGCGAGCATGGCCACGGCCGAGGCGGCGGCGGCGAGTCTGACGTTGCGGGTCGACAGGACACGGGTGTTCATGGTTCTCCTCAGGGGTGACGCGGGTCTGCGCAGCGGTGTACGGCGGCCGGGCGCGCCGTTCCGGACGGGCCGTCGGCCACCGGGTCGGTGGGGGGTGCGGTCAGTGGGGGGTGCGGTCAGTGACCGAGCAGGTAGGCGGACCAGGCCCGGACGGTGGGGGCCTGGCCGAGGTCGGCCAGGTCGGCGAACTCGGCCTTGGCGCCGCGGGCCCGCCAGAGCTCGACCAGGCTCATCAGCCGGATCGAGTCGAGGCCCAGGTCGCGCAGGTCGTCGTCGTCACCGATGTCCTCGGGCCGCTCGCCGAGGATGTCGGCGAGGTCGGCCCGCAGGCTGTCGGGGTCCAGGCCCAGCGGGCCGGTGGTGGTGCTGTCGGTCATGCCGGTGGTCCGTTCGGTTCCGGGGGCTGGCGTGCTGGGGGGTCGGCCGGGTGCGGGCCGGCTCAGCCGGCGATGCCGAGCTGGGCGTCCTCGGCCCGCAGCTGGCGGCCGGTGTGGCGCAGCAGCAGCGAGTCGCAGATCTCCCCGGAGCGCACGGCCAGGGTGGAGAGCAGCGAGGAGGTGATGCCGTGGGTGTGCTCGGTGCCGCCCTGGAGGTAGATGCCCACGTCGACGTGGTCCGCCGTCAGGATCCGGTGGTCGCGGTCGACCCGGAGCCGGCCCAGCTCGTCGGTGTGGCAGGCCTCGCCGAGCGGGCCGAGCAGCTCCCGCGGGTCGACGTGGGTGTAGCCGGTGGCCAGCACCACGGCGTCCGACTCCAGCACGCTCTCCACGCCGGTGGTCAGCGAGCGGACCGCGGCGCGGGCGCCGTCGGCGGTGTGCTCGACCCCGGTCAGCCGGGTGGCGTTGAGGATCCGCAGCCGCTCCCGGCCGCTGACCTTCTCCTGGTACACCGTCCGGTACAGCTGCTCGATGAGATCGCCGTCCACCACCGAGTAGTTGGTGTTGGCGTGGTAGTCGAGCAGGGCGCGCTTGGTCTCGTCCGGCGCGGCGTAGAACTCGTCCACGGCGGCCGGGTCGAAGATCCGGTTGGCGAACGGGCTGTCGTCCGCCGGGCTGTAGCCGTAGCGGCCGACCACGGCGCAGATCTCGGCGTCGGGGAAGGTGCGGTGCAGGTACTCGACGGCCTCGGCGGCCGACTGTCCGGCGCCCACCACGGTGAAGCGGCGGTGGCGCAGTTCGCCCTGCTCGGCCAGCTCCGGTGCGCGGAACAGCAGGTCGCGGGTGTGCCAGACGCGCTCGCCGGCGCTGACGCCGGCGGGCAGGCGCGGCTTGAGGCCGGTGCCGACGGCTATGTTGCGCGCCCGGTGGACCCGGCGGTCGGCCGGTCCGGCGACCGCCTCGGAGACCACCTCGACCAGCTCGACCCGGCCGCCGGTCTCGACCGGGCGGACCTCGACCACGCGCCGGCCGTAGCCGGTCCAGGCGCCGAACTCGGCGGCGCACCACTCGAGGTAGTCGTGGAACTCCAGGCGGGTCGGGTAGAAGCTCTTCTGGTTGATGAAGTCGGCCAGCCGGCCGCGCTCCTGCAGGTACGTCAGGAAGGTGAAGCGGCTGCGGGGGTCGCGCATGGTGACCAGGTCCTTGAGGAAGGACACCTGCATGGTGGCCCCCTCCAGCAGCATGCCGCGGTGCCAGCCGAAGCGTTCCTGCTGCTCCACGAACCGGACCTGGAGCGCCTGCTCGGGGTCGCGGCGGTTGTGGTCGTCGATCGCGATGGCCAGCGCCAGGTTGGCCGGGCCGAAGCCGATGCCCACCAGGTCGTCGGGCCCGTCGCCTCGATCGATTGCGCCGTTGTCGCGCGACATGCTCGTCCTTCCGTTGACTGCTTGCAGATCGGCCCGTCGGAGCGTCCGCCCCCCGACCGACCGGGCCAGGCACCGACGCACCACTACAAGGTAAGGCTTACCTAACTTCTACGATTCGCGAGAGGGAGTCAAATTCGCTCCGCACACGCAGCGAACCGCTCGACCTGCACTCAAGGCCGTCCGACCAGCACCGGAACGGCCTCGGGGCCCGGCTCGGCGACCGCCGCGGCGGCGTCCGGCACGACCTCCGTGCCGGCTCCCGGGCCGGCGAATGCGCGCAGCAGACCGTGCCGCACCCGGCCGTCCAGCACCCGGGCGCTGCCCACACCGGAGCGCACCGCCCGCAGGCAGCCCTCCATCTTGGGCAGCATGCCGCTCGCCAACCCCGGGAGCAGGTCGGCGAGTTCGGTCGCGGCCAGCCGGCGGATCACCCGGTCCGAACGCGGCCAGTCCGCGTACAGGCCCTCCACGTCGGTGAGCATCACCAGCATCTCGGCGCCCAGCGCCACCGCCAGCGCGGCGGCCGCGGTGTCGGCGTTGACGTTGTAGACGTTCCCGTCGGCGCCGCGCGCGATCGAGGAGATCACCGGGATCCGGCCGTTGGCGAGCAGCGCCCTGGGCACGGCGGTGTCGATGCCGACGATGTCGCCGACCAGGCCGATGTCCACCTGCTCGCCGTCCACCACGGCGTACCGCTTCACCGCTGTCATGGTGTGGGCGTCCTCGCCGGTCATCCCGACCGCGAACGGACCGTGCGCGTTCAGCAGGCCGACCAGCTCACGCTGCACCTGACCCGCCAGCACCATCCGCACCACGTCCATGGTCTCCGGCGTGGTCACCCGCAGGCCCGCGGTGAAGGTCGAGGCCAGCCCCTGCCGGGCCAGTTGGGCGCTGATCTGCGGGCCGCCGCCGTGCACCACGACCGGGTGCAGCCCGGCGTACCGCAGGAAGACCACGTCCTGGGCGAAGGCCGCCTTGAGGTCCTCGTCCACCATGGCGTTGCCGCCGAACTTCACCACCACGGTCCGGCCGCGGAAGCGCTCGAGCGACGGCAGTGCCGCCAGCAGCCCGCGGGCATGCCGCGGCCCGTCCCGGTGCGCGCCCAGGCGACTGCTCACTGGTCCCCCAGAGTTCAGGAAGTCCGCCACGGCGCACCGCCTGCGCCGTCACCCGCGCCCCCGCGCCACCCCTTCACAGGGCCGGTGCGGCGGCGGCCCCGACTCCCGGGACCGTATTAGGCAAGGTTTACCTTACATAGGTCGATCCCACCTCGTCACCACCCGGGTCGTGGCCGGCTCCGGTCGAGCGGCCGCCGCGGCCGCCCCCGGCGACGGGCCCTGGGGCTCAGCCGAGGTCGACGGTGAACCAGACGGTCTTCCCGGTGGCGGTCGGGCGGGCGCCCCAGCTGCGGGCGAGCACCTCCACCAGGCTCAGGCCCCGGCCGTCCTCGCTGGACCGTCCGGCGAGCCGCGGCACCGGCAGCGCCGGGCTGGTGTCGGAGACCTCGACCGTCAACTCCCGGGCCGTGCGGTGCAGTCGCAGCCCGATCGGGCCGCGGGCGTGCCGGACGGCGTTGGCGATCAGCTCGGAGCTGAGCAGGCAGACGGTGTCCTCGGCCTCCGCGCACCCCCAGGAGCGCAGGCCGTCCCGCAGGAAGCGGCGGCCCTCGGCGGCGGACCGGGCGAGCGCGGGCAGCTCCAGCGCGGCGGTGGCCAGCGGGGGCGCCGGCAGGTGCGCGAGCAGCAGGGTGACGTCGTCCGGGTAACGGTCCGTACCGGGCAGCATGGCCCGCAGCACCCGGTCGGCGACCACCTCCAGATCGGGTGTCCGGGTGAACGCCCGCGCCAACTCGTCCGCCAGCGAGCAGAGCTGGATCCCGAGGTCGCTCTCCGGCGTCTCCACCAGACCGTCGGTGTAGAGCACCAGCGTGGAGCCGGGCGGGACGGGCAGCGTGGTCTGGCGGTGCGGGACCTCGCCCACCCCGAGCGGCACCCCGACCGGGGCGAGCAGCTCGCGCACCGTGTTGTCCGGGGAGACCAGCAGCGCCGGCAGGTGGCCGGCCGAGCAGATCGCCACCTCGCCGGCGTCCGGGTCGATCACCAGGTAGCAGCAGGTGACCAGCTGGTCCGGCAGGTCGGCCACCACCGCGTCCAGGGCCTGCATCAGCTGCCGCGGCGGCATCCCGGTCTTGGCCAGCGCGTGCGCCGCGGAGCGCAGTTGCCCCATCACGGCGGCGGCCTCCAGCCCCCGGCCCATCACGTCGCCGACGATCGCGCCGATCCGCCCGGCGCCGAGCGGCACCAGGTCGAACCAGTCGCCGCCGACCCCGGCCCCCTCGGTCGAGGCCAGGTAGCGGCTGGCGGTGCGCATCCCGGGGATCTCCGGCGGCGAGCCCATCAGGCTGCGCTGCAGGGTGAGCGCGATGTGCCGCTGCTGCTCGTAGAGCCTGGTCAGCTCCAGCTCGGCCCGCTTGCGGTCGCCGACGTCCCGGACGATCGCGGAGGCGCCGCACAGCGTCCCGTACTGGTCCCGGGTGGGCCAGAGCGTGACGTCCACGTCCAGCAGCCGCCCGCCGGCGGCCAGCCGCAGCGACTCGTGGTTCTCCACCCGCTCGCCGCGGGCCAGCCGCTCCAGCAGGGTGCTCACCTCGTCCTTGAGGTCCGGCGGGGCGAGCGTGTCGATGTGCCGGCCGGTCGCCTCCTGCGGGCCGTAGCCGTACAGGCGTTGGGCGGCGGCGTTCCAGTAGGTGATCAGGCCGTCCAGGGTGTGGGTGATGATCGCGTCCTGGGAGGACTCGACCAGCGCGGCGAGCTCGCTGATCCGGGCCTCGGCCGCCTTGCGGTCGCTGACGTCGCGGATGGCGGCGGAGACCAGCAGGCCCTCGGCGGTCTCCAGCGGGCTGAGGCTGATCTCCACCGGGAACTCGGTGCCGTCCCGGCGCAGCCCGTACAGGTCGAGTCCGGAACCCATCGGGCGGGTGCGCCGGGTGACGGTGTAGCCGCTGCGGTGGCGCGGGTGGTGGGCCCGGAAGCGCTCGGGCAGCAGCGCCTCCACCGGACGGCCGAGCAGCTCGTCGCGGCGGTAGCCGAACAGCGCCTCGGTCTGCGCGTTGACCAGCCGGATCACCCCGCGGTCGTCCACGATCACCATGGCGTCCGGCGCGGACTCCAGCAGCCCGCGGAACCGTTCCTCGGCGGCGCGCAGTTCGGCCATGTCCCGGTCGGGGGCGGCGCCCTGCGCGGGGAGCGCGACGGTGCCGACGGCACCCCGGTCCGAGGGTCCGTCAACCTGGTGACTGCGTGCGGCGACCATGGGAGAGGACGCTAGTGAGGCGGCGGCGCCGGGTGGAGCCGTGTGCGGAAACACATGCGGAATGGATGGTTCCAGACCGTTTGTGCCCGTTCCCGACCGGATCCGCTCCGTTTACTCATCGGGCGTCGGCCCCGGGCGGGGGTCGGCGGCCGGGAGTTCCGCGGCCGGGAGTTCGGCGGCCGGGAGGACCAGCAGCATGGTGGTGCCCCCGCCCGGGGTGTCCTCGACGTCGAGGGTGCCGCCCATCGCCTCGGCCAGGCCGCGGGACAGCGCGAGGCCGAGGCCGACGCCGGTGGTGTTGTCGGTGTCGCCGAGGCGCTGGAACGGCAGGAAGACGTCCTCCCGGTGCTCGGGCGGGATGCCGGGGCCGCGGTCGACCACCCGGATCTCCACGAACCGGTCCGCGGGGCCGCCCCCGCCCGCGGGCTCGGGAAGGCTGCTGGCGGTGACCAGCACCGGCGCCCCGGGGGCGTTGTGGCGCAGCGCGTTGGTGATGACGTTGGCCAGCACGCGCTCCAGCAGCGGCGGATCGGCCAGGACGGCGGGCGCGCTGTCGAGGTCGAGCGGCTGGACCGGCGCGTCGGGGTCGGCCAGCGACTCCATCACCCCGGGCAGCACCTCGTCGAGGTGGGTGGGCGCCAGGTGCAGGGTGAGCGCGCCGGCCTGGAGGCGGCTCATGTCCAGCAGGTTGTCCACCAGGCGGGTGAGCCTGACCAGCGATTCGTCGGCGAGGGTGAGGAGTTCGTCCCGGTCCTCGGCGGAGAACTCCACGTCGGGGCTGCGCAGCGAGCCGATCGAGGCGAGGGCGGCGGCCAGCGGGGTGCGCAGGTCGTGGCTGACGGCGGCGAGCAGGGCGGTGCGCATCCGGTCGGCGGCCCTGATCGGCTCGACCTCGGCGGCGGCGGTGGCGAGCCGGTCCCGTTCCAGCGCGGCGGCGACGTGCGCGGCGAACGCCGCCAGGACCCGCTGGTCCGCCGCGGGCAGCCGGCGGCCGGTCAGGACCAGCAACGCGCCCGGGCCGGACGGGACTTCGGTGACCTCCCGGGCGGCCCGGCCGGCCGGCCCCGGGTCGCCGCCGCCGTCACCGTCGCTGCGCGCGAGGACCTGGCCGCCGGTGCGGTCGAGCAGCGCGACGGAGTCCATGCCGAAGGCGGTACGGGACTTCTCCAGCAGGGCGGGCAGGGCGTCGGCGCCGCGCAGGACGCTGCCGGCGAGCGTGGAGAGGGTCTCGGCCTCCGCGGTGGCCCGGGCCGCGCGGCTGGTGAGCTTGGAGGCGCGGTCGACCACGGTGGAGACGGTGAGCGCGACCAGCGCGAAGACCACCAGGGCGAGCACGTTGTTGGGCTCGGCGATGGTGAAGGTGTGGACGGGCGGGATGAAGTAGTAGTTCAGCAGCAGCGAGGCGACCAGCGCGGCCAGCAGCGCGGAGAGCGCCCCGCCGAGCAGGGCGACCGCAACCACGCCGAGCTGGAAGATCAGCGCGACCGTGGTCAGGTTCAGCGCGTGCGACCGGGAGAGGCCCGCGGTGAGCAGGAACGGCAGCACCAGCCCCGAGGCGAACCCCGCCGCGGTGCGCCGGCCGGAGTGGCGCCGCCCCAGCGAGGGCAGCCGGCCGCGTCCGGTGAAGGCGTGGGTGACCATGTGGACGTCGATGTCCTCGGAGCCGTCCACGGTGGTCTCGCCGATGCCGGGCCCGGTGAGGAACCGGCTGGTGCGGCCGCGGCGGCTGGTGCCGAGCACCAGTTGGGTCGCGTCGTGGGCGCGGGCGAAGGCCAGCAGCGCGGTCGGGATGTCGTCACCGACCACCACGTGGTAGCTGCCACCGAGGGCCTCCACCAGGCGGCGCTGCTCGGCCAGGTTGCCCGGGGAGGCGCCCGCGAGGCCGTCGGAGCGGGTGACGTGGACGGCGAGCAGGTCGCCGCCGGCAGTCCGGTCGGCGATCCGGGCGGCCCGGCGGATCAGGGTCTCCCCCTCGGGGCCGCCGGTGAGGGCGACCACGACCCGTTCGCGGGCCTCCCAGACCCGGTCGATGTTGTGGGTGGCCCGGTAGTCGCGCAGGCCTTCGTCGACCCGGCCGGCGACCCAGAGCAGGGCGAGTTCCCGCAGCGCCGTCAGATTGCCGACCCGGAAGTAGTTGGCGAGCGCCGCGTCCACCTTCTCCGCCTGATAGACGTTGCCGTGCGCCATCCGGCGCCGGAGGGCCTGGGGTGCCATGTCGACGAGTTCGAGCTGGTCGGCCCGGCGGACCACCTCGTCGGGGACGGTCTCGCGCTGCGGGGTGCCGGTGATCTTGCGGACCACGTCGTTGAGCGACTCCAGGTGCTGGACGTTCACGGTGGTGATCACGTCGATCCCGGCGGCCAGCAGGTCCTCGACGTCCTGCCAGCGCTTGGCGTGGCGCCCGCCGGGCACGTTGGTGTGGGCGAGTTCGTCCACCAGGACCACCGCCGGCCGGCGCGCCAGGATCGCGTCGAGGTCCATCTCGGTGAACCCGCTCCCCCGGTAGGTCCGGCTCGCTCTCGGCACCACCTCCAGTCCGTCGAGCATGGACTCGGTGTGCCGGCGGCCGTGGCACTCGATGAAGCCGACCACCACGTCCGCGCCGCGGTCCCGTCTGCGCCGGGCCTCGTCGAGCATCCGGTACGTCTTGCCGACGCCCGGCGCCGAGCCGAGGTAGACCCGCAGCCGGCCGCGCCGTCCGCGGCTGCCGAGGGTGAGGTCGCGGGGCATGGGCGCTGTTCTCTCCTGGGATCGTTGCTGTCGGGTCGTCACCGCTGCGCGGGTGCGGCGGCCGGGCCGGCCCGGGTACGGGGGCGCTCCCCGTACCCGGGCCGGCCCGGTCAGCCGGCGGAGGTCATCGCGTCTCGCCGACGGCCTTGTTGAGGAGGACGACGTTGACGCCCTGCTGGCCGAGGAAGCCGAGCGAGCGGCTCTCGGTGTACCGGTGGACCAGCTTCTCGACGGCGTCCACCGGCAGGTTCCGGGCCTTGGCGACCCGGGCGACCTGCTCCTCGGCGTACGCCGGGGAGATGTGCGGGTCCAGACCCGAACCGGAGGCGGTGACCGCGTCCACCGGGACGCTCGCCGGGTCGACGCCGTCGAACGCGGCGACCTGGGCGCGGCGCTCCGCGACCGACCGGGCCAGCGCCTCGTCGTTCGGACCGAGGTTGGAGGCGCCGGAGGTCTTCGGGTCGTAGCCGTACGCGGAGGGCCGGGGCTGGAACCACTTCGGGTCGGGCTGCGCCTGCTCGTTCGGGTCGTCGGGGTTCTGCTTGGGCAGGTCGTAGGTCTGGCCGAGCAGGCTGGACCCGATCTCCTTGCCCTGCGAGCTGACGATCGAGCCGTTGGCCTTGGCGCCGAACGCGGCCTGGCCGACGCCGGTGACCAGCAGCGGGTAGGCGATGCCGAGGATCACCGTGAGCACCAGCAGCATCCGCAGCGCGGTGAGGTGGGTCCGTACGGAGGTGGGCAGTGGCTTGGGCATGGTGGCTGTTTCCTCCGTCTCAGCTCAGGCCGGGGATGAACTGGATGATCAGGTCGATCGCCTTGATGCCGACGAACGGCACCACCAGACCGCCCAGGCCGTACACCGCGAGGTTGCGGCGCAGCAGCGAACTGGCGTCCGAGGGGCGGTACTTGACGCCGCGCAGGGCGAGCGGGATGAGGCCGACGATGACCAGGGCGTTGAAGACGATCGCCGAGGTGATCGCCGAGGTCGGGCTGTGCAGGCCCATGACGTTGAGGTGGCGCAGGCCCGGGTAGACCCCGGCGAACATCGCGGGGATGATCGCGAAGTACTTGGCGACGTCGTTGGCGATCGAGAAGGTGGTGAGCGCGCCGCGGGTGATCAGGAGCTGCTTGCCGATCTCGACGATCTCGATCAGCTTGGTGGGGTTGGAGTCCAGGTCCACCATGTTGCCGGCCTCCTTGGCCGCCATGGTGCCGGTGTTCATCGCCACGCCGACGTCGGCCTGGGCGAGGGCCGGGGCGTCGTTGGTGCCGTCGCCGGTCATCGCGACCAGCTTGCCGCCGGCCTGCTCCTTCTTGATCAGGGCCATCTTGTCCTCGGGCGTGGCCTCGGCGAGGAAGTCGTCCACCCCCGCCTCCTGCGCGATCGCCCTGGCCGTCAGCGGGTTGTCTCCCGTGATCATGACGGTCCTGATGCCCATCCGGCGCAGCTCGTCGAAGCGCTCGCGCATGCCCTCCTTGACCACGTCCTTGAGGTGGATCACCCCCAGGACGCGGGGGGCCCGCTCGCCGTCCCGCTCGGCGACCACCAGCGGGGTCCCGCCGGCGGCGGAGATCCCGTCGACCAGCTGCGCGACGTCGGGGGCGACCCGGCCGCCGTTGTCCGTCACCCAGGCGGCGACCGAACCGGCCGCGCCCTTGCGGACCTGCTTGCCGTCGACGTCGACGCCCGACATCCGGGTCTGCGCGGTGAACGGCACCCAGGTGGCGTGCGCCAACTCACCCTGGGCGCGGGCCCGCAGGCCGTACCCGGTCTTGGCGAGCACGACGATCGAACGGCCCTCGGGGGTCTCGTCCGCGAGCGAGGACAGCTGGGCGGCGTCCGCCAGGTCGGCCACGGTGACGCCCTCGGCCGGGAGGAACTCGGCGGCCTGCCGGTTGCCGAGGGTGATGGTGCCGGTCTTGTCCAGCAGCAGGGTGTTCACGTCCCCCGCGGCCTCGACCGCGCGGCCCGACATGGCGAGCACGTTGCGCTGCACCAGCCGGTCCATGCCCGCGATGCCGATCGCCGAGAGCAGCGCGCCGATCGTGGTCGGGATGAGCGCGACGATCAGCGCGACCAGCACGATCATCGACTGCGGGGCGCCGGCGAAGGTCGCCATCGGCTGCAGGGTGACCACCGCGATCAGGAAGACGATGGTGAGGGACGCCAGCAGGATGTTGAGGGCGATCTCGTTCGGGGTCTTCTGCCGGGCGGCGCCCTCGACCAGCGCGATCATGCGGTCGATGAAGGACTTGCCGGGCTCGGAGGCGATCTTCACCACGATCCGGTCGGACAGCACCTTCGTGCCGCCGGTCACGGCCGAGCGGTCGCCGCCGGACTCGCGGATCACCGGCGCGGACTCGCCCGTGATCGCCGACTCGTCGACGCTGGCGACGCCTTCGACGACGTCACCGTCGCCGGGGATGATCCCGCCGGCCTCGACCACCACGTGGTCGCCGAGCCGCAGCGCGGTGCCGGGCACCTCCTCCTCGGCCGGCGAGGCGGGCCAGTCGACCAGTCGACGGGCGACGCTCTCGGTCTTCGTCCGGCGCAGCGTGTCGGCCTGGGCCTTGCCGCGGCCCTCGGCCACCGCCTCGGCCAGGTTGGCGAACACGGTGGTCAGCCAGAGCCAGACGGTGATCGCCCAGGCGAACACCGACGGGTCGGCGACGGCGGACACGGTGGTGACCACCGAGCCGACCTCGACCACGAACATCACCGGGTTCTTGACCATGACCCGGGGGTCGAGCTTGCGCACGGCGTCCGGCAGGGACCTGACGATCAGTTTCGGGTCGAGCAGGCCGCCGGAGACTCTGTGCGGAGCCGGCTCGGCAGCGGGCACCGCGGGGGCGGGCGGGGTAACGGTGGACGACATCAGTGGAGACCTTCCGCGATCGGCCCGAGGGCCAGGGCCGGGAAGTAGGTGAGGCCGACGACGATCAGGACGACGCCCGACAGCAGGCCCACGAACAGCGGCTTGTGGGTGGGCAGGGTGCCCGGGGTGGCGGGGACCGGCTGCTGCCGCGCCAGCGAACCGGCGAGGGCCAGCACGAACACCATCGGCAGGAACCGGCCGAGCACCATCGCCAGGCCCAGTGCCGTGTCGTACCACGGGGTGTTCACGGTGATGCCGGCGAACGCCGACCCGTTGTTGTTGGCGGCCGAGGTGAACGCGTACAGCACCTCGGAGAAGCCGTGCGGTCCGGAGTTGAGCATCCCGGCCCGCTCACCGGGCAGCGCCATCGCCGCACCGGTGCCGATCAGCACGATCGTCGGGGTCGTCAGGATGTAGAGGGAGGCGAACTTCATCTCCCGGCCGCCGAGCTTCTTGCCCAGGTACTCCGGGGTGCGGCCGACCATCAGGCCCGCCACGAACACCGCCACGATCGCCAGGATCAGCATCCCGTACAGGCCGGAGCCGGTACCGCCGGGTGCTATCTCGCCGAGCATCATGTTGAAGATGGTCAGCCCGCCGCCGAACGGCGTGAACGAGTCGTGGAAGGAGTTCACCGCACCGGTCGAGGTGAGCGTGGTGGAGGCGGCGAACAGGCTGGAGGCGGCGACGCCGAAGCGCTGTTCCTTGCCCTCCATCGCCCCGCCGGCGGCCTGCAGCGCGGCACCGGAGTGCTGGGACTCGGCGAAGGTGATCAGCGCGGCCGAGGCCACCCAGAACAGGGCCATCACCGCGACGATCGCGTACCCCTGGCGGTGGTCGCCGACCATCCGGCCGAAGGTCCGCGGCAGCGAGAAGGAGATCACCAGCAGCAGGAAGATCTCCAGCCAGTTGGTGAAGCCGTTCGGGTTCTCGAACGGGTGCGCCGAGTTGGCGTTGAAGAAGCCGCCGCCGTTGGTGCCCAGCTCCTTGATGACCTCCTGCGAGGCCACCGGCCCGCCCGGGATCGACTGCGGGTCGCCCGCCAGCGTGGTCAGCTCGTGGAAGCCGTGGAAGTTCTGCACCACCCCGCCCGCCATCAGCACCAGCGCGAAGACGATCGAGATCGGCAGCAGCAGGCGCAGGCAGATCCGGGTCAGGTCCACCCAGAAGTTGCCGACCCGGTCGGTGCGGTTGCGGGTGAAGCCGCGGATCAGCGCGGCCACGATGGCGATGCCGACGGCCGCGGAGACGAAGTTCTGCACCGCGAGGCCGGCCATCTGCACCAGGTGGCCCATCGCGGACTCGCCGCTGTAGGACTGCCAGTTGGTGTTGGTGGTGAACGAGATCGCGGTGTTCCAGGCCTGGTGCGGCGCCATCTCGGGCACGCCGAGGTTCAGCAGCAGGTGACCCTGGAGGCGGATCAGGCCGTAGAGGAAGAGGATCGAGACGGCCGAGAAGGCCAGGACCGACCGCAGGTAGACCGGCCAGCGCTGATCGGCGTCGCCGTCGACGCCGATCAGCTTGTAGAGGCCGCGTTCGGCTCTCAGGTGCTTGGCGGAGGTGAGCAGCTTGGCGATGTAGTCGCCGAGGGGGCGGTAGCACAGGGCCAGCGCGCCCACCAGGGCGAGGGCCTGGAGCCAGCCCGCGAGGGTGGAGCTCATGACCCCACCTCGTCGCGCGCGGCGGTGGCCCCGGCAGGGGTCGCACTCATGATTCGCTCGGTTCGGTCACTCATGATCAGAACTTCTCCGGGTGGATCAGCGCCACGACGAGGTAGCCGACGAGCGCGACGGCGACGAGGAGACCTGCGATGTGCTCGGCGCTCACAGCTTCTCCACCCCCCGCGCCAGCAGGGCGATGACGGCGAACACGACGACCGTGACGCCGACGAAAACGAGATCGAGCATGGGCTCCACCCAGGTGGTTCCGAACCTTGCCGCGGCCGCCGTCGGGGCGGTCACGACACCGGTCGAAGGACCGGCTCAGTCAGCAAAACAGCTGGTCGCAGCGGTGTGACGGCTCCTGACGCGCTCCATACGGCCGCCCTGGCAACCTTGACGCGGCCTTGATGCCGGCCTTACTCCGCCGGGGTGCGATCCGGCCGGAACACGCCGCCGGCCCCGGACAGCGGGGTGCTGTCCGGGGCCGGCGGCGGGGGGTCAGAGCTGTTCGGCGACCTGGCGGTCCTCCGCACCGGGCGCCGGCTCGGCGGCGGGCTCGGTGGCCGGTTCGGCCGCGGTCGCGGCGGCTGCCGCCGGACGGTTCGGCTCGCCGCGACGCACGGCGCCGGGGGCGCGGCGGGCCGGGTGGTCGGCGCGCGGCGCGGAGGCCAGCTGCCAGGGCACGCTGATCACCATCACACCGGAGCTGAACAGCAGCCGGCTCTTCAGCCAGAGCGCCGACTGGTTGTGCAGCAGGTGCTCCCACCAGTGCCCGACCACGTACTCCGGGATGAACACCGCGACGGCGTCGCGCGGGCTGGTGCGGCGCCCCGCCCGGACGTAGGAGACCACCGGCCGGGTGATCTCGCGGTACGGGGAGTCCAGCACCGTCAGCGGCACCTGGATCCCGTACGCCTCCCACTGCGCGCGCAGCTCGGCGGTGGCGTCCTTCTCGACCTCGACGGTGACGGCCTCCAGGGTGTCCGGGCGGAACGCCTCGGCGTAGCCCAGCGCGCGCAGGGTCGGCTTGTGCAGCTTGGAGACCAGCACGATGCCGTGCACCTTGGCCGGGCGGACCGACTCGGCGCGCGGGTCCTCGACGGCGAGTTCGGCCGCCACCGTGTCGTAGTGGCGGCGGATGCCGCGCATCATCAGCCACAGCACGAGGGCGGCGACCACGGCGAGCCAGGCGCCCTGGGTGAACTTGGTGAGCAGCACGATGACCAGCACCAGGGCGGTGGTGACCGCGCCGAGCCCGTTGATCACGCGGGAGCGGTGGGCGGCGGCGCGCACCGCGCCCTGCGCCGGTCCGGCCAGCAGCCGGTTCCAGTGCTTCACCATGCCGATCTGGGACAGCGTGAAAGAGGTGAACACGCCCAGGATGTACAGGTGGATCAGGCTGGTGACGTCGGCGTCGTAGAGCCAGAGCAGGGCGCCGGCGACCACGGCCAGCGCGATGATGCCGTTGGAGAACGCGAGGCGGTCGCCGCGGGTGTGCATCTGCCGTGGCAGGTAACGGTGTTCGGCGAGGATCGAGGCCAGCAGCGGGAAGCCGTTGAAGGCGGTGTTCGCGGCCAGGATCAGCACCAGCGCCGTCGCGGCCTGGATCAGGTAGAACAGGATGCTGTCGCTGCCGCCGAAGACCGCGGACGCCAGCTGGGCGATCACGGTCTGCTGGGTGTAGTTCGCGCAGTCCCCCGCCAGGCCGGTCAACCGGCAGGCGTCGTCGACGTAGTGGACCTTGGCGATCAGCGCCAGCGCGGTGACGCCGACGAACATCACCACGGCGGTGCCGCCCATCACCGCCATCGTGGTCGCCGCGTTGCGCGACTTGGGCGCCCGGAACGCGGGGACGCCGTTGGAGATCGCCTCGACCCCGGTCAGCGCGGTGCAGCCGGAGGCGAACGCCCGCAGCGCCAGCACCAGCAGTCCGAGCCCGGCGAGCGAGTCCCCGCCGTGCTCCGGCGCGATCCCGAAGGCCGCGCTCGGCGCCACCGGCGCGTCACCGAACACCACCCGCACCAGGCCGGTGACGATCATCAGCAGCATCCCACCGATGAACAGGTAGGTGGGCGCCGCGAAGGCGTTGCCCGACTCCCGGACGCCGCGCAGGTTCATCGCCATCAGCAGGGCCACGAAGCCGACCGCCATGGCCACCCGGTAGTCGGCCAGGCCGTTGAACGCGGAGATGATGTTGTCCACCCCGGAGGCGACCGACACCGCGACCGTCATCACGTAGTCGACGAGCAGCGAGGCGGCGACCACCAGGCCGGAGTTCGGGCCGAGGTTGCGGGACACCACTTCGTACGAGCCGCCGCCGCTCGGGTAGGCGTGCACGACCTGCCGGTAGGAGGCGACGACGACGACCATCAGCGCCACCACGCCCGCCGCGACCCACGGGGTGAGGTAGAGGAACGCGGTGCCCCCGACGGTGAGGACGAGCAGGATCTCCTGGGTGGCGTACGCCACCGAGGACAGCGGGTCGGAGGCGAAGATCGGCAGCGCCAGCCGCTTCGGGAGCAGGGTCTCGCCCAGCTCCTCGCTGCGCATGGCCCGGCCGATGACGAGGCGCTTCAGCGCCTGGGGCAGATTGAACACACGGGCGAGCGTAGGGCGCGTGAGCGGACCGGCAAGGCCCCCGCAACGGGCCGCGCCGAGCCCGCCGCCGCCGGTATCGCCGCAGGTCAAAGCGGTCAGCGGGGCCCGACCACCGGCACGTACCGGGGGCTGCGGGCCGCCGTTAAGGGATCGTCAAGATATCGCGATCCCGCCCCCCATACCGCTACCAAAGGGACATACCGCCCCGGCCGGTCGTCACATCCGCAGGCGCAGCCGGCACACCACCGCGTCGCTGTGCCGGCGCAGCGCCCGGTCGATCACCGCGCCGCGCTGGTTCTGCAGGACGCGCTGCCACAGCCGGGCGGGCTCCACCTCGGGGATCAGCACGGTGATCCGGTCGTAGGCGCGCTCGCTGCCGAGCTCGCCGACGAAGGCGGCGATCGGCCGGCCGAGCCGGCGGTGGGCGTCGGCGATCTCCACCAGCGGCACGCCGGGCCGCCAGAGCTCCCAGTCCCGGCGCAGCGCCTCGGCGGCCCGGCGGTCCTCCGGGTCGGGCGCGGTGTGGACCACGGTGACGGCGAGCACCTCGTCCCCGAGCGAGGCCGCGGCGCTCAGCGCCTCCCGGGTGAGCCGGGTGATGGCGTGCACCGGGACGACCACCAGCGAGCGCTGGCGGGTGACCGGGCCGGGCACCCGGCCGAGCTCCAGCCGGGCGCCGATCCGCAGGTAGGTGCGGTGGACCAGCTCGAACAGGAGCACCATCAGCGGCAGCGCGAGGCAGATGCCCCAGGCTCCCTCGGTGAACTTCGTCCCGGTGACCACCAGCGTGGCGACCCCGGTGAGAAACGCGCCGAAGCCGTTGAGCAGTGCCTTGCCCCGCCATCCCGGCCCGCGTTCCCGGTTCCAGTGCCTGACCATGCCGATCTGGCAGATGGTGAAGCCGACGAAGACCCCGATGGCGAACAGCGGGACGAGGCGGTTGACGTCGCCGCCCGAGCCGACCAGCAGGACGCCGGAGACCAGTGCGAGGAACAGGACGCCGTGCCGGTGCACCTGGTGGTCGGCGCGCAGGGCGAACACGTGCGGCAGGTGGTTGTCCCGGGCGAGCAGGCGCATCAGCACCGGCAGGCCGCCGAACGAGGTGTTGGCCGCCAGACCGAGCAGGACCACGGTGGCGAACTGGACCAGGTAGAAGCCGAAGCCGTGGCCGAGCGAGGCGTCCGCGAGCTGGGCCAGCACGGTCACCCCCTCGACCGGCTGGAGGTGGAACCGGCCGATCAGCACCGCCAGGCCGATCAGCATCACCCCGAGCAGGCCGCCGAGCGCGACCTCGGTGTGCTGGGCCCGCCGGACCCGGGGCGCCCGGAAGGACGGCACGGCGTTGGCCACCGCCTCGACCCCGGTCAGCGCCGAGCAGCCGGCCGCGAAGGCTCTCAGCAGCAGCAGCAGCGCGCCGACCGAGGTGGCGCCACCGGCCAGCGCGGAGGCGTGCCCGGCGGCGGCCGCCGTCGACGCGGGCGCGTCCCGGAACAGCCCCACGACGACGATCGCGAGGATCGACAGCACGAAGACCGCGGTCGGCACCATGAACCAGCGGGCGGACTCGGCGATGCCCCGCAGGTTGACGGCGGTGACCAGGGCCAGCACGCCCAGGCACAGCCAGACCCGGTCCGCGGCCAGGCCCGGCACGGCCGAGGTCAGCGCGGCCACCCCGGCGGTGACCGAGACGGCGACGTTCAGGATGTAGTCGATCACCAGCGAGGCGGCGGCCGTCAGCGCGGCCCGCCGGCCCAGGTGCGCCTTGGCGACCGCGTACGAGCCGCCGCCGTCCGGGAACGCGGCGATCACCTGGCGGTAGGAGGCCACCAGCACCGCCAGCAGCACCGCGATCGCCGCGGTGACCGGCAGGGTGAAGCCCAGCCCGTAACCACCGGCCGCGGCCAGCACCAGCACGATCGACTCGGGGCCGTAGGCCACCGAGGCCATCGCGTCGAGCGAGAGCGCCGCCAGACCGCCGACCGCGCTCAGCTTGTCGCGCTGCTGCTCGGGGTGGTGCTGCTCGGGGCCGTGGTGCTCCGGGCCGTGGGGCTCGGCCTGCTGCTCGGGGCCGTGGATCGGCTGCGCGCCGGGATCGGGGGGCTCGGCCGCACCGGCGGCCGGGGTCGGCTGCGGCGCGTCGATGGCACCGAACATGGGATGAACCTCCGTGGGTCGAACGTCGTGCCTGGATGCTGACCCGCCCGGGGAGCGGGCGCCGGCGGTCCGAACGGGATCCTGACGCCCGGGGCGCCCGCCCTGACGCGGTCCTGACGCGGCCGTGAATTCGTGCGTCCGGCCGGACGCACGGGCGCCCGGGCACGCGGACGCCCGGCGCCGGTGGCACGCGGCGCCGGGCGGGATCGTGGCCGGACAGGACTCGGGATCAGGATTCGGGGTCAGGGCTCGGCGGGCGGCGCCGACGGGGTCAGCCGCCCGGGACGGCGAGCAGCTGCACCCGGACCCGGCGCCTGGGCAGGGCCGCAGGGAGCGACGCCACCAGCGCGGTGATGGCGAGCAGGCCGAGGCGGGCCGCTTCGGGCCCCACGCCGTCCCAGCCCAGAGCGGCGGCGCGGTGCACCACGAAGCCGTTGAGGAACAGCCAACCGGCCCCGCCGATCAGCGGCGCCGCCGCCGGCCGGGACACCGCACCGAGACAGGCGCCGAGCGCGGCGAAGCCGCCGACCGCCACCCCGTACCGGTGCTGCGCACCGGCCAGGGACAGCAGCACGGTCAGCGCCGCGTACCCGACCAGGGCGACCGCGGCCGACCCGTCGGCCGGGAGCCGGTCGACCACCGGACGGTACGAGCGCCGTCCCGGGCGAGCGCGGTAGAGCCTCATCCGCCTGTCACCCCTCCTGGCGCCGGGCCGGCGTCACGCGGCGTCAGGCCGCCAGGGAGGCCGGGCGCGGGGCCTCCACCCGGACCGGACGGAGGGCGGGCGACCCGGACGGCGGGACGGCGACCACCGTGCAGGCTGCGCGGGCCAGGCAACGGCGGGCCACCGAGGAGTGCAGGATCCGGCTCAGCCGGCCGCGGCGGCCGGCGCCGACCACCAGGAGGTCGTCGGGCCGGTCGGCGATCTCCAGCAGGGCCGGGCCGACCTCGCCCCGGATCACCACCGGCTCGACGCGCAGGCCCGCCGGGTAGCCGCCGATGGCCCGGGCGACGGCGGCGTCGAGCCGCTCGGCGGCGGCCCGCTCCCACAGCCTCGCCAGCGGCGGGCACGGCCGGGTGCGGTAGGCGGCCTCGCCGCCGGGCGGCGTCCAGGCGATGACGGGCACCAGGATGCTGTCGCGGCGCTCGGCCTCCGCCACCGCGCGGCACAGTGCCGCCGCGTTGCCGGACGATCCGCTGACTCCGATGATGACCCGGGTGTCCTCGGCCATGGTGCTTCGCTTCCTTCGGTCGTCGCCACAGGCCGTTCGACCTGTGATTCCTTGGCATGGTCCCCGGGTTGCCGATCGATTCACTGATCGACTCCGGTTCTGCCCTCGGATCCAGTAGACGCCCGGTCGGTGCCGGTGTCAGCGGCCTTAACGCTCCGGCTACGCGGGACGCCGCGTCCTTGACGCTCCCCTGACGCCCGGCCCCGCCCCCGGTGGTGCGGAGGGGAGCGCGACCCGGCGCCGCGGTGGCGGTACCGGACTCCCCCCACGGAGCCGGCCCGCCACCTCGCCGAGGACGCCAGCGCGACAGACGCCCCGCGCCGACCCGTCCTGACGTTCCCCTGACGGTCCGGGCTCCGGTCCTGACGCCTCCCCCTCCCCTGGGTCGCCCCGGGAGCGGAACCGGGTCAAGGTGCCGTCAGGAGGCCGCCCCCGCAGGTCAACGAGGCGTCAGGGGGGCCGGTCGGACCGGGCGGTGCGGCCTAGCGTCGGGGCGGCACCGTCCACCGTCCATCGTCCGCGTCCCGTCACCCGGAGCACCAGCCGTGAGCCGTAGCGAACCGCCGCCCGACGCCCCCGACGACCCGTCCCGCTCCGCCGTGCGGCGCCCGCGGTGAGCGGCGACGGTCCACCGGCCGCGCTCGACGAGGTGGACCTCCAGCTGCTGTCGGCCCTGCGCGTCGACGGCCGGGCGCGGGCCAGCACGCTCGCCCGCCGGTTCCGCCTGAGCGAGGCGGCCGTCGGCGCCCGGCTGCGGCGGCTGGTCGGGCGCGGCGTCCTCACCGGTGTCCACGCGGAGGTCGACCCGCGGGCCCTGGGCCGCCCGTTGCAGGCGATCGCCCGGGTGCGGCACGGGCCGGTCCCGTTGGACTTCGACCAGCTGGCCGCCCGGATCCCCGCCCTGCAGGGTGGACTGGCCCTCGCCGGCGAGGCCGACCTCGAACTGCACCTGGCCTGCATCGACCAGCAGGAGCTGCACGCCGTCGTCGCCGAGCTCCGGCGCTGCGGCGCCGCCGTCCGCGTGGAACTGGTCCTGCGCCGACTCGTCCCCGTCGCACCCGCAGGTCCGGCGGGCTGAGCCGGGCCCGCCCGGGTGCCCATGGTCGGGCCCCGGTCACCGGGATGCGCGTCAGAGCCGCGTCAAGGGCGGGCCGCCGTGCGTAGCGCCCGCGTCAACGGCCGCTCCGGGAGCGGCGGTCCGGGCAGGAGGCAGGTGTGAGCCGAGCGGCCCCACCGATCGGCCTCACCGGGCGGTGGAGCCCGGCGGGCGGGCGGGAGCGGATAGAAGGCGGAACGTCATGATCGAAGGCATCCGGGTGGTCGTCGGCGTCGACGGCTCGGCGAGCGGGCTCGCCGCGCTGCGGCGGGCGGCTCAGGAGGCGGACCGGCGCGGCGCCGTCCTGGTCCCGGTGGTGGCCCGGACGGCGGACGGCCGTTCCGGGCCGCCCGCCGACGCGGCGCGGGCCGCGCGCAGACGGCTGGACGCGGTGGTCGGGCAGGCCTGCGGCGGCTACCCGCACGGGATCCTGATCCGCCCGCTGGTGGTCGCCGCCGCCGAGCCGGGACACGCCCTGGTCGCGGCCGCCGATCGGCCCACCGACCTGCTGGTCCTGGGGGCCGCCGACGGGAGCCGGCTGCGGCACGCGCTGCACGGCTCGGTGGACCGGTACTGCCGGGCGCACGCGGTCTGCGCGGTGCTGGTGGTCCGTACGTCCGGACGGGAGCCGGTCGCCCGCGACGGCGCCGCGTCACCGTGTCCGGGGCGGTGGAACGGCCGCGCCGCTCAGGCCGGGGCGGGCCGGAGCAGGTCGTCGACCAGAGTGTCCACGAAGCCGCGGGGGATGCTCGCGCCCGTCAGGGCCCGGTAGACGATCGGGCCGAGGAGGGCGTCCAGGGTGGCGTCCGGGCCGAGGGCCGGGGAGATCTCGCCCGCGTCGACCGCGCGGGCGAGCAGGTCGCGTTCCTGGCTCCGGCGCGGGTCGAGGTAGCGCTGGCGGAAGCGTTCGGCCGTGCCGGGGTCGTGCTGCGCCTGGGCGATCAGCGCCAGCAGCACCTTCCCGGCCGGGTCGCGGGTGACGAACCGCGCGAAGGCGCGCAGGTAGGCGCGGATGCTCTCGGTGGTGGGCCGGTCGACCGGGACGGGGAGGCGCTTGGCGCTGTCCTCGATGAGGGTGTCGAGGAGGATCTCGGTCTTCGAGGGCCACCAGCGGTAGATCGTCTGCTTGGCGACACCGGCCCGGCGCGCGATGGCCTCGACGGTCAGGGCGGCGAAGCCGTGCTCGGCGAGCAGGTCGTCCGCGGCGTGCAGGACGGCCAGCCGGGCGGTCTCGTCACGCCGGCTGCCGGACCGTGCCCGGGGGGCGTGCGCATTCTCGGCGGACATGCCCGCCACCCTACCCGCCGCCGGCGGCCGGTCCGAAGCTGGACGCGACGTCTTGTCTAGACGAGACGTTGCGTCTAGTCTTGGCGCTCCGAACAGTCCCGACCAGTGCAGGAGAACTCATGCCCACCACCTCGGACCGCCGGGCCCTCGTCATCGGCGCCTCCCGCGGGCTCGGCCTCGTGCTCGCCGACGAACTCGCCCGGCGCGGCTGGCAGGTCATCGCCACCACGCGCGGCAGCAGCGGCGAGCTGGAGGCGAAGGTCCGCGCCAGGGACGGACGGCTGACGGTCGAGTCACTGGAGATGACCAGTCCCGAGCAGCTCGCCGCGCTCCGCGAGCGCCTGGACGGCCGCCCGCTCGACCTGCTCTTCGTCAACGCCGCCATCGACCGCGGCAACCTGCCGATCGGCGAGGTCCCGACCGGGATGTTCACCGAGGTGATGGTCACCAACGCGCTGAGCCCGCTGCGCGTCCTGGAAGCCCTCCGCGGCGCCGTCGTACCCGGCGGGACGGTCGCGGTGATGTCCTCCGAGCAGGGCAGCGTCTCGCTCAACACCGAGGACGGCTACGAGCTCTACAAGGCGAGCAAGGCGGCGCTGAACCAGCTGATGCGCAGCTACGCGACCCGCTACGCCGGGGACGGGCGGACCAAGCTGCTGATCGACCCCGGCCACAACCGGACCGAACTCGGCGGGCCGGACGCCCCCCTGGTGCCGGAGGAGAGCGTCCCGGCCGTCGTCGACGTCCTGGAGGCCCAGGCCGGCGCGCCGGGCCTGCAGTTCCTGGACCGCCACGGCGAGACCGTGCCCTGGTAGCGGCGGCTCAGTCCAGGTAGTCCATCGCGAGCCGGCAGCGCGCGCCCGGCGCCCGGCGCAGCTGGTCACCGGCGTCGGCGTCGGCGACCGGCGCGGCCGTCGGGGCCGCCATCGGGGCGGCCATCGGGGCGGGCGGGGCTGGCGGGAGGGAGGCGGTCCGGGGCGACAGCTGGCCCCGGCGGGAGGTCGGGAGGCTCTCGGGCGAGCCGTTGGCCCCGGGAACGGCGCAGGTGCCGACGCTCGTGGTCATGGTGGTTCCTTCCGGTTCGGTGCTCCTGCCACCAGTGGAGACCCGATCGGCGCCGGCCGCATCCGGCCTTGACGGGCCGACTACGCCGGACCGCCCGGCCTTGACGCCGCCTTGACGCGGCGCCGGTCCGCCGTCAACGCCGTGTCAGGACGGCCGCGGCGGGGATCAAGGGACCGTCAGGACCGGGCCGCGGCGCCCGGCGGGCGGGCATAGCTTCGGTACCGAGCCTGCGGCCCGCCCCGAAGACCCGGGACACGGCGCCAGGCGCGTCACCGAGGCCCGCCACCCAGGCCCGTTACCCGCGCGGAGGAACACCATGGACCAGCCCCGGAACGTCGAGGATCCCGAGCCCGCCCCACACGGCCCGGCCGGACTCCTGCTCGTCCCCGTCCGGCCGGGCCCGCTCGGCTGCGCCGCCCGGATCTTCCGTACCCCGCTCGGCGACCGGACCGCCGTCGCCTTCAGCTGCGAGCGGCGGCTGCGGGCCGCGCTCGGCCCCGACCAGCGCTGGATCACCCTGGCCGAGCCCGCCGTACGGGCCCTGGCGGCGCCGCTGGGCATCACGGCGCTCGTGGTCGACCCGCAGCTGGTCGCCCAACCCGTGGGCCCGCTGGCCGAGTTGAGCGCCACGGAGCTGCGTCCGTTGCAGCACCAGCGCTGACCGCCCGCCTTCTCCGGTGCGACCACGCCGAGGAGCACCGCATGACCGTCACACCCCCGCCCGCGTCCCTCCCCCGGCCGCCCGGCCCGCGGGTTCAGTCCGCCGGGCGCTGCCACAGGCCGCGGGCTGCGAGCAGCGGCAGGACGCCCTCGCCGACCCGGTAGGCCTCCTCGAGGTGCGGGACCCCGGAGAGGATGAACTCCTCGATGCCGAGCCGGTGGTACTCCTCGATCCGGTCGGCGACCTCCGCGTGGCTGCCGACCAGGGCGGTGCCCGCGCCGCCGCGGACCAGGCCGATGCCGGCCCACAGGTTCGGGTGCACCTCCAGGCGGTCGGACGCACCCCCGTGCAGCTCGCGCATCCGGCGCTGGCCCTCGGACTCGCTGCGGGCCAGCGCCAGTTGGGTGCGGCGGATCCGCTCCGGGTCCATCCCGGCGAGCAGCCGGTCGGCCTCGGCCCAGGCCTCGGCGGAGGTGTCTCGGCTGATGGTGTGCAGCCGGACGCCGAACCGGGGGCGGCGGCCGTGCGCGGCGGCGAGCGTGCGGATCCGGTCGATCTTCTCCTTGACCTGCGGCGGGGGTTCGCCCCAGGTGAGGTACACGTCGGCGTGCCGGGCGGCGACCTGCTCGGCCTCCGGCGAGGAGCCGCCGAAGTAGACCTCGGGCACCGGGTCCGGCAGCCGGGCCAGCCGGGCGCCCTCGACCCGCAGGTGCTCGCCGTGGTGGTCGACCGTCTCGCCCCGCCACAGCCGCCCGGTGATGTCGAGGAACTCCCCGGCCCGGGCGTAGCGGCCCGCCTTGTCCAGGAAGTCGCCGTACGCCCGCTGTTCGTCCGACTCGCCGCCGGTGACCACGTTGAGCAGCAGCCGGCCCCGCGACTGGTACTGGTAGCTGGTCGCCATCCGGGCGGCCAGCGTGGGGCTGAGCAGGCCGGGCCGGAACGCGACCAGGTACTTCAGCCGTTCGGTGACCCGGGTGAGCATCGCGGTGGTCAGCCAGGCGTCCTCGCACCAGGGCCCGGTCGGGGTGAGCGCGCCGGTGAAGCCCACCTGCTCGGCGGCGCGGGCGATCTGGCCCAGGTAGGCGAGGTCGGGCGGCCGGTCGGAGCCGGCCGCGCCGGGGGTGGAGCCGTGGCCCCCGCCGACCACCTGGCGGCTGTCGCCGGTGGTCGGCAGGAACCAGTGCAGCGTCAGTGCCACCGGCCCTCCCCCGGCGTGCCGGCCGCTGGGGCGGGCGCTTCGGTGACGGGGGCTCCGGGGACAGCGGCGGCGGGGACGGCGGGGGCGAAGCCGCCGAACCCGCCGTCGTGGTGGACCAGCGGCGCGCCGCCGTCGGTCCGGGCGGCGATCACCTCGCCGACCACCAGCAGGTGGTCACCGACCGGCTGGAACTGGACCGGACGGGCCGTCAGCCGGGCGGCCACCCCGTCCAGCAGCGGGGTACCGTGCGGTCCGGGCTCCCAGGCGGTCCCCGCGAAGCGGTCCACCCCGCTGCGGGCGAAGCGGCGGGCCAGCTCCTCCTGGTCGGCACTGAGCAGGTGGACGGTGAACGCCTCGGCGGCGCGTACGGCGGGTGCGGTGGACGCACCCCGCGCCAGGTAGAAGGAGACCAGGGCCGGTTCCAGGCTGACCGAGGTGAACGAGGTGGCGGTGAAGCCGGCCGGGCCCGGGACGGTGATCACGACGACGCCGGCGGCGTGCCGGCGCAGCGTCCGGCGGAGCAGGTCGGCGGGGGCGGTGGGCCCGGTGCGGGGGCGTTCGTCCACGGCGGTCATGGGGTGTGTCCTTCCCTTGCAACGACGGTGGCGGCGGCGGTGGCGGCGACGGGGCCGGCGTCGAGGAGGAGCGGCAGCCGGTCCGGGCCGGCCGGGTCGGCGCCGCCGGCCCGCAGCCGTTCCAGCCACTGGACGATCTGGGCGGCGACGCTGCGGTGCGCCGCGTCGTTGAGGACGTCGTGCACGCCGTCGGCGACCAGGACGAGTTCGGCCCGCCCCAGCCGCGCGGCCAGCCGGCGCGCCGCGGCCAGCGGGACGACCGGGTCGGCGGCCCCGTGCAGCACGAGCACGGGCAGGTCCGGGGCCGCGGCCCCGGCGGCGGCCGCGAGTTCGGCGGCCACCGGCACACCGAGCAGGCCGGGCCGGAAGGCCTGGTCCGCGGCGAGCAGGCCGCGGTGGACGGGGCAGGCCGTACGGGCGGCGAGCTCGTCGGTCCAGCCCGATCCGGCCGGGTGGCGGCTGTCGGGGGCGCCGGCGAGCAGCACGGCGTCGGGGCGGGCCGCGCCCGCGGCGGCGGCGAGCGCGAGCAGGGCGCCGGTGTCGGAGCCGGCCAGCACGACCGGTCCGGGGTGCTGCCGGGCGGCGGCGACCTGCTCGGCGAGGTGGCCGGTGTCGGCGAGCGAGCGCACCTCGGCCGGAGCCTGCACCTGGTAGCCGTCGAAGGCCAGCCGGCGCCCGAACCTGCCGTACAGGCCGGGGTGTTCGCCCCGGCCGGGGAGCAGCAGGACGGTGCCGCGGACGGCGGTGCCGGGTGCGGGCGCCCAGTGCTCGGCGGCGAGCCGCGCGGGGGCGGTCACCGGGCCGCGCCGGCGGCGGCGACCAGCGGGGCGGCGGACTCGGCGACGGCAGCGGACCCGGCCGTGGCCCGGGCCTCGGCCGCGGCGGCGGCGTCGCGGCGCGCGACCTCCTGGCGGACCAGCGGCAGCAGTTCGCGGCCGTAGTCGGTGGCGTCGTCGAGCGGGTCGTAGCCGCGGATCAGCAGGGTGCCGACGCCGAGGTCGACGTAGTCCAGCAGTGCCTGCGCGACGGTCTCGGGGGTGCCGACCAGGGCGGTGGAGTTGCCGGCCGCGCCGGTCGCGGCGGCCGGGGCCGTCCACAGGGCCCGGTCGTGCCGGTCGCCCTTGGCCGCGGCGGCCAGCAGCCGCTGGGAGCCGACGTTCTGCGGGGTGGCGCCGGGTCCGGCGGGCAGGATGGCCCGGCGCCCGCCGAAGGCGTCCGCGCGGCTGCGGATGGTGTCGAGGATGCGATGGGCGCGGCTCCAGGCCTCGTCCTCGGTGCGGCCGAGGATCGGGCGGAAGGAGACGCTGAAGCCGGGGAGTTCGGTGCGGCCGGCGGCCTCGGCGGCGGCCCGGACCCGGGCGATCTGCTCGGCGGTCTCGGCCAGCGGCTCGCCCCAGAGGGCGAAGGTGTCGGCGTGCTTGCCGCCGACCCGGTAGGCGGCCTCGGAGGAGCCGCCGAAGAACAGCGGGATGCGCGGCCGCTGGGCCGGGCGGACCTCGGAGTGGAAGTCGGCGAAGCGGTAGTAGGGGCCGTCGTGGTCGAAGGGCTCGTCCCGGGTCCACGCCTCGGTCAGGACGGTGAGGTAGTCGTCGGTGCGGGCGTAGCGCTCGTCCTTGGTGAGGTGGTCGCCGTCGCGGCGCTGCTCGGCGTCGTGGCCGCCGGTGATGACGTGGACGGCGACCCGGCCGCCGGAGAACTGGTCGAGGGTGGCGAAGGTGCGGGCGGCTACGGTCGGGGCGATGAAGCCGGGCCGGTGGGCGATCAGCAGCCCGAGGCGCTCGGTGTGGGCTGCGACGTAGGCGGCGACCTGGTTGGGGTCGGGGCTGGCGGAGGACTGGGCGATCAGGATCCGGTCGAAGCCGGCCTCCTCGTGCGCCCGGGCGAAGCGGCGGGTGTAGTCGGCGTCGACGACCGGGCCGCTCGCGGGGCGGGTCTCGGAGACGTCGTGGGTGGAGATCATCCCGATGAACTGGACGGGCATGGTCAGTTTCCTTCGCTGGAGATGGTGGTTGAGGTGGAGGAGGTGGAGCGGGCCGTCCGGGCGGCGAGGCCGGCCCGGCCGGCGGCGAGCAGGACGGTGTCGTCCTGCGGGGTGTGCACCCGGCTGCAGAGCACGTCCCGCAGGTGGCGCTGGAGCGGGTGGTGGCGGGTGAGTCCCGGGTTGCCGGTCAGCTCGACGGCCTGCTGGACGGCCTCGACGGCGGCCCGGGTGCCGAGCAGCTTGGCCCCGGGGGCCTCCTCGGCGGCGCCGGGTTCGCCGGCGTCGACGGCCACGGCGAGGGCGGCGGTCAGCCGCTCGGCCCCGGCGAGCGCGACGTCGATCCCGCCCAGCGCGCTCCGGAACCGCGGCAGCGTGGCGAGCGGCGCGCCGAGCGCGGTCGGGGTGCGCTCCAGCAGGAAGTCGGCCAGCCAGGTACGCGCGGCCCGGGCGACGCCGAGGTAGAGGGCGGTCAGGCCGAGCGCGTTCCAGGCGCCGCCCACCGCGTCCCGACCGCCGTCGGCGCCGGGCGCCGCGAGGTGGGTGACGTGGCCGAGCGGTACCCGCACCCGGTCGAGCAGGACGTCGTCGCTGCGGCTGGCCCGCAGGCCCAGGTGGTCCCAGGTCGGCTCGACGGTGATGCCGGGCCGGTCGGACCGGACCAGGAAGGAGCCGACCCGGGGGACGCTCTCGTCGGTCCGGGCCCAGACCAGCATCCAGCGCAGGGCGACCGCCCCGGTGGAGAAGATCTTGCGCCCGGTCAGCTCCCAGTGGTCGCCGTCGCGTCGCGCCACCGTGGCGGGCAGCCCGCCGCGGACGGGGGTGCCGAGGTCGGGTTCCACCCGCAGGGCGTTGACCAGGGTGGGGCGTACGGCGGACTCGGCGAGCAGCTCGGCCAGCGGTTCGGTGGGCCAGTGCGGGCGCCGGGCCTGCGCGGCATGGGTGAACAGGGTCATCGCGGTGACCAGGGCCACCGCCGGGTCGCCCTCGCCGAGCGCCCGCAGGATCCGTACGGTGTCGGCGAGCCCGGCGCCCGGACCGCCGTGTCGCCGGTCGACGGTGGCGGTCAACAGGCCTGCGCGGTGCACGAGTTCGATGCCGGCGGCCGGGAAGGTGGCGTCCCGGTCGTGGTCGGCGGCGCGGGCGGCGAGCGCGGCCGTCAGGTCGGGCAGCCGGCCGAGGTCGGGCACGGGCAGGGGATGCGGCACGGGCAGGGGATGCGGCGCGGGCAGGGGACGCGGCGCGGACGGTGGCAGGGGTACGGGGACGGGCGGGGCGGCGGTCATCGGGGTGGTCTCCGGGAGAGCGGTGGGAACGGGGCCGGGAGAGCCTGGCTCGGCGTGGGCCGACGGACGGTCAGCGGGCGAGGCGGCTGCGCCAGTCGGGAGCGCGGTGGCAGGCGACCAGTCGGCCGGGGCGGGGCTCGACGGCGGCAGGCCGTGGCGCGCAGTCCGGCCCGGCGAACGGGCAGCGGTGGGCGAAGGCACAGCCCGAGGCGGCCGGCGGCCGGGCGGCGGGGGTGCGCAGCAGCGCGAGGTCGGCGCGGCGGCCGGGGTCGAGGCTGGGGGCGGAGGCCGCGAGCAGCGCACTGTACGGGTGGAGCGGCTCGGTGAGCACCGCCTCGGCGGGGCCCTCCTCCACGACCCGGCCCCGG
This sequence comes from Kitasatospora sp. NPDC094015, assembly GCF_040304075.1. Classification (NCBI taxonomy): domain Bacteria; kingdom Bacillati; phylum Actinomycetota; class Actinomycetes; order Kitasatosporales; family Streptomycetaceae; genus Kitasatospora; species Kitasatospora sp. NPDC094015. The sequence continues at coordinate 61,994 of NZ_JBEOUL010000027.1, read as the reverse complement.
TAGAGGACGGCGATCCGGTCGGCGACCCCGGCGAGCGAGTCCAGGTCGTGCGAGATCACCACCACGGCGGGCCCGAGGTCGTGCCGGAGCCGGTCGAGCAGGCGCAGCACGTGGTTGCGGTTGGAGGCGTCGAGCGCGCTGACCGGCTCGTCGGCGAGCAGCAGGCGGGGGCGGGTGACGATCGCCCGGGCGAGGGCGACCCGCTGGCGCTGGCCGCCGGAGAGCCGTCCGGGGGTGCGGCCGGCGAGGGCGCCGTCCAGGCCGACCTGGTCGAGGGCGGCGGCCACCCGCTCGGCGCGCTCCGCGGCGGGCACCCGGGCGATCTCCAGCGGCTCCCCGACCAGCCGGGAGACCGTCAGGTCGGGGTCGAGCGAGCGCAGCGGGTCCTGGAACATGTACTGGACGGCGCCGGCCCGGCGGGCCGCCCGCAGGGCCCGGCCGCGCAGCGCGGTGCGGTCCTCGCCGTCGACGGTGATCCGTCCGGCGGTCACCGGTGCGAGGCCGACGACCGCGCGGGCCAGGGTGGTCTTGCCGGATCCGGTCTCGCCGATCACGCCGAGGATCTCGCCGGCCCGGGCGTCCAGGTCGACGCCGCTGAGCACCGGCTCACCGCGGTGGTAGGCGACGTCCAGCCCGCGGATGCGCAGCCGCGGCGCGGCGGTGGCGGCAGCGGCCGGGGCGGGCGGGGCCGGTGTCGGCGCCTCGGTGGTGACGGTCATGCGGGCACCTCCGTGCGGTCGGGTTCGCGGTCGGGCGTGCGAGGGGGTGTGCGGTCGGGTGCGGCGGCGCCTTGCAGGGCGAGGTCGGCGGCCCGCAGGCAGCGCACGCTGCGGCGGTGCGTCCCGGGCACCGGGTCGAGCGCGACCGGTGCGGCGGTGCAGGCGTCGGTGGCGTAGGTGCAGCGCGGGGCGAAGCGGCAGCCGGGGCCGGCGGTGCCCGGCTCGGGCGGCCGGCCGGGGATGACGGCGAGTTCGCGCCGGCCGCGCGCACCGAGCGGCGCGACCCGCAGCAGCGCCTCGGTGTAGGGGTGCGCGGGGGCGGCGACCACCTCGGCGGTGGGGCCGTCCTCGACGATCTCGCCGGCGTAGCAGACCAGCAGCCGGTCGCTGACCTCGGCGACCACCGCGAGGTCGTGGGTGACCAGCAGCAGCGCGAGGCCGCGCTCGGCGCGCAGCCGGTCGAGCAGCTCCAGCACCTCGGCCTGGACCACGGTGTCGAGCGCCGTGGTCGCCTCGTCGGCGACCAGCAGCTCGGGCTCGCCGGAGACGGCGATCGCGATCAGGACGCGCTGCAGCATGCCGCCGGACAGCTCGTGCGGGTAGCGGTCGTGCACCGCCTCGGGGTCGTGCAGGCCGACGGCGGCGAACAGGTCGACGGCCCGGCGGCGGGCCTCCGCGCGCGACAGCCGGAGCCGGAGCCGCAGCGGTTCGGCGAGCTGGCGCCCGACGGTGAGGGAGGGGTTGAGGTAGGAGCCCGGGTCCTGGAAGACGGCGCCGAGGCGGCTGCCCCGGATCCGGCGCCAGGCGCGCTCGTCGAGGCCGGTGAGCTCGGTGTCGCCGAGGCTGATCCGCCCGGCGGGGACGGCCACCCCGGGGGCGAGCAGACCGAGCACTGCGCGGCAGGTAAGCGTCTTGCCGCTGCCGGATTCGCCGACCAGGGCGACGGCCTCCCCGGCCCGGACGGTGAAGGAGACGTCGCGGACCGCCTCGGTACGGCCGTGGGCCACGGTGACGTGCAGTCCGTCGACGGTCAGCACGGGCCGCCCGGGCGAGGGCTCAGGCGTGGGCGGGTCGGCGGGCATCGGCCTGCTCCTTCGGCGTGTCGGCGGGGTGGTTCGAAGCCGGGGTGTCCAGCGCCGGTCCGTCCGCCGGGTCGGCGTCGCGGACGGTGTCGGCCAGCAGGTTGAGGGCGCCGACGGTGAGCATGATCAGCGCGGCGGGCAGGGCGGGCGCCCACGGCTGCTGGGAGAGGAATCCGAGGTCGCTGGCGAGCATGCCGCCCCAGGTGGGCGCCGGCGGCTGGACGCCGATGCCCAGGAAGGTCAGCGAGGCGACCGTGAGCAGGCTGGTGGCCAGCGCGTGCGCGGTGGTGACCGCGACCGTCGGGAGCACCTTGCGCCAGACGTGCGCGCGCAGGACGTAGACCCGTCCCCCGCCCATCAGTTCGGCGGCCTCCACGTACTGGGCCCGGTCGAGGCCGAGCGCGGCGGCCCGGGTGACCCGGAAGAACAGCGGTGCCAGCAGCACGCCGAGGGCCAGCATCGCCTGGTGCAGCCCGTTGCCCAGCACGCCGACCGCGGCGATCGCGAAGAGCGTGAACGGGAGCGTCATCAGCGCGTCCACCGCCCGCAGCGACGCCCAGGCGAGCGCCGGGGCGAACCGGACCGAGGCCAGGCCCGGCAGGACGCCCAGCAGCATCGCCGCGCCGACCGCCTCCAGCGCGGCCAGCACCGACGGGCCGGTACCGGCGAGCAGCCGGCTGAGCACGTCCCGGCCCAGGTAGTCGGTGCCCAGCAGGTGGGCGCCGCCCGGCCCTTGGAGGAGGTGGGCGGGATCCTGGGCGAGCGGGTCGAGCGGAGCCAGCCGGCCACCGGCCGCCGCGAGCAGGGCGACGAGCGCGAGCACCGCGAGCGCGGCCCGCCCGAGGGGCTGCCGGGCGATCGTCCGGACGGCGCTCACCGGCGCACCGCCCCGGCCGAACGGGCTTTGCGGGCCGCCGGGTTGAGCGCCAGCAGGCCCGCGTCCACGGCGAGGTTGGCGACCAGCACCACCGCGACCGTGACCAGCAGGGTGCCCTGGATGACCGGCACGTCGTGCTGCTCGGCGGCGCGCAGCGAGAGCTGGGCGATGCCCGGCAGGTTGAAGATCCGCTCGGTCACCACGGCGCCGCCGATCAGCATCGGCACGCTCATCCCGAGCACGGTGACCGCCGGGCCGGCCGCGTTGCGCAGCACGTGGCCGAAGAGCACCCGGCGCGGGGGGAGCCCGCGCATCACCGCGCCGGTGGCGTAGTTCTCGCGCAGCGCGCCCACCAGTGAGGTGCGCAGCTGCCGGGCGATCCCGGCGGCGGCGTCCAGGCTCAGGGCCAGTGCGGGCAGGGTGGCGAACCGCAGCCACTGGGCGGGGTCGCGGCCGAACGGCACGTACCCGCCGGAGGGCAGCAGCCGGAGCTGGACGGCGACCACGGTGATCAGGGCGATCGCGAGGACGAAGGCCGGCAGGGTGCCCAGCACGGTGCAGACCGCGGTGACGGCGCGGTCCAGCCGGCCGCCGTTGCCGGCCGCGGCGCCGATGCCGGCCGCGGCGCCGAGCAGCACGGCGAACAGCAGGGCGAGGCCGGCGATCGACAGGTCGACGGGCAGGGCGGCGGCGATCGAGTCGGACACCGGGACGGTGGTGAACCAGGAGCGTCCGAGGTCGCCGCCGAGCGCGTGCGCCAGCCAGCTGCCGAACTGCTCGGGCAGTGGACGGTCGAGGCCGAACTCGTGGTCCAGGCGGGCGATGTCGGCCGGGGTGGCGGTCTCGCCGAGCACGGCCGCGGCCGGATTGGCGTCCGAGACGGCGCCGAGCGCGAAGGTGAGCAGCGAGGAGAGCAGGAACACGGTCGCCGTGCCGGCCAGCACCCGGGCCACCGACCGGGGCGCCCGGGCCGCCCGGCGGGCGAGCCGCCCGACCGGCGCCCGCCGGGTGCGCGGCCCGGCCACCGTGCGCAGGGCGGTCGCGCTCATGAGGCCGTCACCCCTTCGAAGCGCTGCACCACGGTGAAGGCGGGGATCTGCGAGATCGACCGGCGGCGGGCCAGCAGGCGCGGGACGCTGAAGAGGAAGACGTTCGGCATGGTGCGCACCGCCAGCGCGGTGGCCGCCTGGAGCGCCTTCGGGTACTCGGGCGAGTCCAGCGGTGTCCGGGAGACCTTCTCCACGGCGGCGGCGAGTTCCGGCGGGGTGGTCCGGCCCGGGTTCATCAGGCCCTGGTCGCCGAACAGCACCTGGAAGGCCTGCGCGGCGGAGTCACGGCCGGCGAACTGGTCGGCGAACAGCGCCTTGGAGTGCTGGATGTAGACGATCTGGGTGGCCTGGGCGGCCGGGACCACCTCGATGGTGGCCCGGATGCCGACCGCCTTCAGCTGGGCCTGGAGCTGCTCGGGCAGGCCCTGCGCGGCGCTGGTGGTGAGGGTCAGGTCGACGCCGTCGGGGTGGCCGGCCCGGGCGAGCAGGGCGCGCGCCTTGTCCGGGTCGTAGCGGTACAGGTCCGCCGAGCCGGGGTCGTGTCCGACGTAACCCTTCGGGAAGGGCTGGTAGTTGACCTCGCCGTGGCCGAACAGCTGGGTCTTCACCAGGGCTTCGCGGTCGATCGCGTACTTCAGCGCCTCGACCACGTCCGGGTTGTCGAACGGCGCCTTCGCGCTGTTGACGTCCAGCACCGCCACCACCAGCGACGGGATCTCCTGCACCTCCAGCCCGGCCGCCTTCGCGGCCTCGACCTGACTGCCGGGGATCTGCGCCACGTCGAACTGCCCGGACTGCAGACCGCCGACCACGGTGGCGGCGTCCGGCAGCGGGTAGACCTCGAAGTTCTCCAGCCGGATCGAACCGGCGTCCCAGTAGCGGGGGTTGCGGCGCAGCACGGCCTTGGCGTTGAGGGTGTAGGAGGTGAGCGAGAACGGTCCGGCGCCGGCGGGCTTGGTGGCGAGGCCGGCGGCGTCGGTGGTGAAGGCCGCGGGGTTGACCACCAGACCGGTCTTGCCGGCCAGCAGGTTGGGCAACTGGTAGTCGGGCTGGGTGAGTTGCAGCACCACGGTGGTGGCGTCGGGGGCCAGCACCTCCTTGACGTGCGCCAGCTGCGGGGCGACCAGCGACTTGGGGTCGGTGCGGCCCCGGTCCAGGCTCTGCTTGACGGCGGCGGCGTCCAGCGGGGCGCCGTCCTCGAAGGTCAGTCCGGGGCGGAGGGTGAAGGTGACGGAGGTGCCGTCGGCGGCGTACGTCCAGCCGGAGGCGAGCGCGGGGACGGCGGCGCCCTGCTCGTCCAGCTTGGTCAGGCCGGCGTAGACCAGCGAGAGCACGTGCACGTCCCAGCCGGCCGAGGAGAACACCGGATCCCACGAAGTGGGCAGCGCCCAGCCCCACTTGAGGGTTCCGGTGGAGCCCGCCGCGCCGGTGGACACGGTGCCGGCACTGCCGCAGGCGGCCAGGGCGAGCGCGGCACCCGCCCCGAGGCCGAGGCCGAGGAAGGAGCGTCTGGCGAGGGTCGACGAGGGGGCGGGAGGAGTGGTCATGGGCGTGCGTCACCTTTCGCGGGCACGGCGGGGCGGCCCGTGGCCCACCCGTGCCGGACGGACCGGTCCACGGGCGGGGCGCGGGCGCGGGCGTGCGCCGACGGGTCAGGAGGGAGGAGGCGGCCGGCGGCTCCCTCCGGGCGAGGGACGGCGCGGCGTGCGGAAGCAGACGTGGGCGGGCGGAAGCGGGCGGCGGGCGGGCCGGAGCCGGTGCGGCCGGGCGGCGGCAGGGCTGCGCCGGGCGACGGTGCTGCAGTCGGCGGGTTCACCCGCGGTGGCGCGGCCCGGCGGAGCGTGGAGCGGGCTCCGGCGGGCGGCCGGCACGGCGGCGGTGGGGCCGCCGGCGGGGGGCGCTCAGCGACAGAGGTCGCTGCTGGTGCGCCGGAGGTCCACGTAGCGGCACACCACGTTGGGGTGCGTGGAGAACATGCGCTCATCCTGGCGACTTCGGTGCTCGGCTGTCAATGGACACCAAAAGGTGTCTCATCCGTCGGTACGTCGCCGTGCACGAACCCCAATCCGCCGTCCCCGAACCGTCCTTGCTGCTCGTGCGGGTCCGGCGGGCGGCGCCGGCCGGCTACGGCGACGGCTGCCGCCCGGCCTCCCGCGCGGCGGGCAGCGCCCCCGGACAGACCTCCTCGGCGGCCGCGAGGTACGCCGCGAGCGGGCGCCACCCCGGCACCGCCCGGTGCCCGGCCGGGCCGCGGAACAGCACCGTCGGCAGCGCGTAACGGTGGCCGTCCTCGGTCTCCTTGGCCGCGCCCGGGTGCGGACCGCCGGCCCGCAGCCCGACCACCTCGGGCACCGGCCGGCGGGTCTCCGCGTGGTCCCGGCGCACCCGTTCGTACGCCTCGGCGCCGCCCGCCTCGGCCATCAGCCGGTCCAGGTCCAGGCCCGGTACGCCGTCCAGCGCGACCCGCACCCGGGCCGGCGTGTCGGCGGGCCGGCCCAGCACGAACACGGTCTCCCGCAGCCGTTGCAGCACCCGCTCGGCGGCCACCGGGCCCTGCCGCTCGGCCGCCGCGGCGGCCAGCGAGGCCGGCCAGCTGGTCGCCGCCACCCAGCCGAGCACCGCCGCCCGCGGAGCGCCGGTGTGGCCCGCGACCTGCGCCAGGTAACCGGCGTACCAGGCCGTCTCGGCCGCCGGATCGGGCGCCGGATCCTCGTCCTCGTCGAACAGGATCCCGAACACCCGGCGGTGCTCGGCCCGGCCCGCCAGCAGCCCGCGCAGCACCCGCAACCGGGGCTCCGAACCCCAGGCCCAGGGACAGAACGGGTCGGTGTACTCGACCACTTCGAGGCCGGGGCGGGCACCGAGGTCAGGGCCGGCGCTCACGCCGGGGCCGCCACGGCCTGCCGGGCGGGCAGCAGGCCCTCGACCGTGGTGCCCGCCAGGATCTCCCGGGCCCGCTCCTCGACCGCCCGCCAGACCTCCGGCAGCGCGTCCGCCGGGCCCGGGTAGGCCAGCGCGCCGAGCGGCTCGCCGCGCAGCGTGATGACCTCGCCGTCCACCGCCCGGACCACGTCGAGCAGGGTGATCTCGGCGGCGGGGCGGCCGAGCCAGTAGCCGCCCTCGCAACCGCGCTGGCTGCGCACCAGGCCGGCCCGGCGCAGGTCGCCGACCACCGATTTCAGGAACCGGAACGGGATCCCCTGGGAGGAGGCGATGGCCTCGCAGGTGAGCGGGCGGCCGGTGTCACAGGCCAGTTCGACGAGCGCGCGGGCGGCGTAGTCCGCCTTCGCGGAAATATGCATGTCCCCGAGTATCCACCGGCCGCGGCGGTGTTCAAGCTCCGCCCCGGAGCGGCCCGTTGGCGCCCGCACCGGAAAGGACACCTCTTGACATCCTTTCCGTCGCGCGCCTAGCGTCCTGTCCGCGGCCCGCCGCTGCGCCGCTCCGGCGCCCGGCCCGGTGACGTCCGCGCTCCGCGCGCTCCACCGCCGCTCCGCGCCCTCGCGCCCACTCCCGGGAGTCCCCATGTCCAGCGCCCCCCGCCCCACCGCTCCGGCCGCCGCCGGGAGCCCGGCGAGCTGCGCCGAGGCCGGTGACGGCTTCCACCCGCACCTGCCCGGCGACCCCGCCCCCGCCCCCGCCCCGCTGCGGGCCCGGCTGCACCACATCCGCGCCGGCGAGCTCGACGGCGACACCGCGCAGACCGGCGGCATGCGGCGGTTCGCCGCGATCAGCGGCCGCCGGGTCGGCTCGGAACGGCTCTGGATGGGCCAGACCCACGTGGCCCCGGCGACCGCCTCCTCCGACCACCACCACGGCGAGTCCGAGACCGCGATCCACGTGGTCAGCGGCCACCCCGAGTTCGTCTTCGTCGACGACTCCTCCGGTGAGCCGGTCGAGGTCCGCCTGCGCACCGGCCCCGGCGACTACATCTTCGTCCCGCCCTTCGTCCCCCACCGCGAGGAGAACCCCGACCCCACCGAGGAGGCCGTGGTGGTGATCGCCCGCTCCACCCAGGAAGCCGTCGTGGTCAACCTCCCGAGCCTGTACACCCGTTCCGCGGACGCCTGAGGCTCTCGCCGTCGGCCCGAGCACACTCCCTCAGTCCGCTACGGCCGGCGGCACTACGTAGGAAGCGATCGCCGCGGCGAGCAGCCGCGCGGAGGAAGGTCGCGAGCAGTCCCAGTGCAGGTCCAGCCCGCTCGACGTGGTGAAGTTGATGCGCCCGTAGAGCATGACGGGGATCTGCGGGTTCTCCTTGAACCGCCGGTCCGGTCCGCCGTTCACGTTCACGTACTGCCAAGTGGTGCCGACCTGCTGGCTGTCGCGGGGTACGGTACCGCCCTCGTGGAAAACGATCTCGCGCATCACGGCCTGCAACTCGCTGTAGGGCACGTCCGCGATGCTCCGGCCGTATTCCACGAGAACGCGATCGGGGAGCAGGTGGAGCGACAGGTCTCCGGCTCACGACAGCCGAGGCTCCGCTGCTCACCTTGTACTGGTACGTGGTCACCACCGGCTCCGAACCAACCAGGATCCAGTTGGCGTCCGATCGACTCACTGCATCGGCCGCGTCGACCAACCGAGCGAACCGATCTCCCGCGTGACTCTCGAAATCGTAGAACACCACCACCCGTTGGGCCACGCGGTCGTGAAGGTAGACCCAATACACCAGCGGCCCGAGGATCAGGACGGGAATCATGGAGAGCGGTACCGACACGAGAAGGGCAACGACCGCGGCCCACGGCCATAGCGAGCGCCGCTGCGCCGCAGCCCTCAGCTGCTCGACGAACGAGCCGGGGTGTGATCTCTGGAGCTCCTCGACCGCCGCCGCTGTCTCGAACACGGCTGCACTGCCCGGAAGCGTAGCGTGGCCGGCCGGCGGCGCCGCGGTCCGGCCCGGCAGCGTGACTCCCGACGTGAGCGGCCCTGCCCGCCGACGGTCGACCGTGGCCCGGTAGTTCAGGCCCCGGGTGCCGACCCGGACGTAGTTGCTCCGCGGACCCGCGCCGGCCCGGAAGCCTGGGACGCCCACGGACACCCCGATCCCGGACTTGGAGAGATTGAAGCGGAAGGGCCCGGCGCTGAGGCTGGTGCGGAGGTAGACACCCATGCCAGAACGTTGACAGTTGAAGCAGATCCCGGCGCCCCGTTTATCCAATTGTTTCCCGCTCCGGCACCACATGTCAGAAGCTCCGACTGCCGAGACTGTAGGGGGATGATGAGACCTCAATCAGCTTGCAGTTGCTGCGCGTTGCGCTAGGCTGGCTCCGCCGTTCGGTGGAGGAGCGGGAGTCATTCGGCGCGGCGGGCCCGGTACCGCAGCGTGCGACTCACGGGTGCGGGTCGCACCTTCTCCCCAGCTGCGCCATACCAGCGTTCGACAGTGATTCGCGAGCCTGAGTGTGACCGGGGTGCACTTGAGGGTTCGACATGTCCAACAATCTGGCAAGGAACCGCTCCTCGCAGCGCGAGCGAGCGGCACACACGCGCAAGGCCTACACGAACGAGTCCTTCGAAGCGGCACTCGCCGGCCTCGGTCGCAAGAACGATCCCGGGCTCGACTCGTGCCTACCGGGACAGCGGGCGTTCCGTGCGCTCTTCGCGCTGGGCCTCTTCAACGAGGGTCTTCCGGCTGCACCTCAGGCGCAATGGGGCTACTCAGTACTGAGCGCCTACGACCCTGTCATGTCGCCCCGTTGGCGCGAGCTGGTGGTGATCGCCGAACGGGCACCCGACAACGTGACGCAGTGGCTGCTACCCGATAGTAACAGGGAGCGGCTGCCGGGCCTTCGGCTCGAGGGCTGCAACGAGGACGCCGGCCGGACCTACGTGATGCGTCACGAGCCCACCGGAGCACGGTTGGTCGTCACATCTAGGGCGAGCGGTCGCACGGACAGGAATGTCGTCGACCGGACTCGGTGGCGGGAATCCTTGATGGTGGGCGAGGAGCTCACTTCTGCAGAGCGCCGCAAGCTGGACTCCATCCCACCGATGACGCCGGAGGCGGAAGTCCTGCTCGCCGGGCTCGTCACCCGCTTCACGCTGGTGGATCCCGGTCGGGAGTGGGCCACCGACTGGTCAGCCGATCCGCTGCGCCGGGGCGGCTCACGACGCACGGATCCGAATGGGCTGGTGCGGGGCAACCAGCGACGCCTCTGGGGGGATGGCAACTCCTGGGAACTTCGATGGTCCGGCTTCCCGTATCCCCAGGACCTCGGCATCGCGCTGACCCACCCGGTCATCGGGATTCCCGGGGCGGAACTCCATGCGCACAGGAGCACCTACGAGGTGACACTCGGCGATGCGGTGCTCGAACTCCGCGACTGGCGGACCTAGCCGATCGGTGATCGGCACGGCCTGTCGGATTCCGAGGAGGAGCACAAACCGGTGTTCACAGTTCCCCAATCCTTGTTCGAGCAGCTTCCAGGCTGGGCGCGATTCCCGCTCATCCTCGTCGTGTTGGTACTGGGCTTCACCCTTCGCCTGGCCCGGATCCTGCTTCCCGGCGATTCGCACGACCGGCTCTCGTGGTGGCTGGCGCTGCTCGACCACCTCCGCCGTCGGTCCACTGCGCGGGCCGAGCGGCGGACCCGAGGCCGGCGGCGGACGGCGAACCTTCCCGCAGCCGGGTCCGACCACCCGGTCGGGAGCAACCAGGGCCGTGCACGATCCGGGCAAGCCATCAGAGGCGACGGGCAGCAACCCGACAGTGCGGCTCGACGATCGCCCCCGTGATAGCCGAGAGTGCTGACGCCGTCGCCACGGTTCACGGCTCCAGGTGGGTGGGGGCGAACATCCGGAGCAGGGCCGGCAGGACGACCACGCTCGGGCCCGGGGTGGTGAGGGCGGTGGTGAGGTCCGCCCGGAGGGTCTGCGGGGTGGTGGCGGTGGCGGGGACGCCGAAGGACTCGGCGAGGCGGACGAAGTCCGGGCGGGTGAGTTCGGTGGCGGTGGCGGTGCCGAAGGTGTCGGTCATGTACTCGCGCAGGATGCCGTAGCCGCCGTCGTCCACGATCAGCCAGGTGACGTCCAGGGCGTGCTGGCGGGCGGTGGCGAGTTCGGCGATCGAGTACATGGCGCCGCCGTCGCCGGAGACCGCGAGGACCGGATGGCCGGGCCGGGCGGCAGCCGCGCCGAGGGCGGCCGGGAAGGCGTAGCCGAGTCCGCCGGCGCCCTGGGCGGAGTGCATCCCACCCGGGTGGCGGGCGTCCCAGGCGGACCACGCCCAGTAGCCGAGGATGGTCATGTCGAAGTAGGCGGGCGCGTCGTCCGGCAGCGCCGCCCGCACCGCCGCCAGCACCTGCTGCTCGACGTCCAGGCCCTGCGCGTCGATCCGCTTGCGGACCCGCTCCAGCAGTTCGGCGGCGACCGCCGCGCCGCGGCCGGTACGGCCCGCCGCCGGCGCCGCCCCGGCAAGGGTCTCGGCGAGCGTGTCGCCGAGCGCGGCCAGTGCGAGCCGGGCATCGGCGTGGATGCCGAGCGCGGGATGGTTGGACTCCAGCTTCCCCGGGTCCGCCTCGATCTGGATCACCCGGCCGCGCGGGCGGAGCGTGTGGTAGTTGCTGGAGAGTTCGCCGAGGCCCGAGCCGACCACCAGCAACACATCGGCGTCGGCGAGGAGTTCGGTGGTGTGCCGGTCCTCCAGCCAGGACTGCAGGGACAGCGGGTGCTCCCACGGGAAGGCACCCTTGGCGCCGAAGGTGCAGGCCACCGGCGCGTCCAGCAGTTCGGCCAGCCGCCGCAGTTCGCCGGCCGCACCGGCGCGGACCACTCCCCCGCCGGCCAGGATCACCGGCGCGACCGCCGAGCCGAGCAACTCCGCTGCTGCCACGATGAGTTCCGCGCGCGGAGCGGGCGTCCGGGGGGCCGCCCGCAGGCCGGTGACCGGAGGGACGGTGGTCGGCGCCAGCAGGACGTCCTGCGGGATCTCCACCCAGACCGGCCCGTGCGGCGGGGTCAGCGCGGACTCCCAGGCGGCGGCGAGCGCGGAGGGGATCTGCGAGGCCGTCCGAGCCGGGTGCACCGACTTCACCACGGGCGCGAACACGGCCTGCTGGTCGGCCAGTTCGTGCAGGTGGCCGCGGCGCCGGCCACCGAGCCCGGCGGACGGGATCTGCGAGCAGACCGCCAGCACCGGCACCGAGGCCGAGGCCGCCTCCTGGAGCGCGGGCAGCGCGGTCAGCGCGCCGGGCCCGGTGGACAGCAGCAGCGGCGCGACGCCGCCGGTGGTCCGGGCGTAACCGTCGGCGGCGAACCCGGCGTTGTTCTCCACCCGCAGCCCCACGTACCGCAGGTGCGAGCGCCGCAGCGCGTCGAAGATGCCGAGGGCGTGCTGGCCGGGGATGCCGAAGACGGTCCCGGCGCCCAGCCCGGCGAGCGACTCCACCACCAGGTCGCCACCGGTGCGCGGCTGCCGGTTCACCCGCGCTCCCCGGCGATGCCGCGGGCCATCAGCGTGGTCAGCTCGTACGCGGTGTGGGCGGCCGCCACGGCGGTGATCTCCGCGTGGTCGTAGGCCGGCGCGACCTCCACCACGTCGGCGGAGACCAGGTGGCAGCCGGCCAGGCCGCGCAGGATCTCCAGCAGCTCGCGGGAGGTGAGGCCGCCCGCCTCCGGCGTGCCGGTGCCGGGCGCGTGCGCCGGATCGAGCACGTCGATGTCGATCGACACGTACAGCGGGCGCCCGCCGATCCGCTCGCGCAGCTGCTGGGCGACCTCGTCCACACCGCGCCGCAGCACGTCGGCGGAGGTGACGATGCCGAAGCCGAGTTTCTCGTCCTCGGTGAGGTCCTGCTTGCCGTAGAGCGGCCCGCGGATGCCGACGTGGGAGAGCGCCGCGGTGTCGAGCAGGCCCTCCTCGGCGGCGCGGCGGAACGGCGTGCCGTGGGTGTACTCGGCGCCGAAGTAGGTGTCCCAGGTGTCGAGATGGGCGTCGAAGTGGAGCAGGGCGACCGGACCGTGCCGGTCGGCGACCGCGCGCAGCAGCGGCAGGGCGATGGTGTGGTCGCCGCCGAGAGTGAGCAGCCGGGCACCGGTGCCGAGCAGGTCGCGGGCGGCCGCCTCGACGGTGTCGACCGCCTGGTGGATGTCGAACGGGTTGGCCGCGACGTCGCCGGCGTCGGCGACCTGGGCGAGCGCGAACGGGGCGGCGTCCTGCGCAGGGTTGTAGGGGCGCAGCAGCCGGCTCGCCTCGCGGACGGCGTTGGCGCCGAACCGGGCGCCGGGGCGGTAGGAGACGCCGGAGTCGAACGGTACGCCGACCACGGCGATGTCGGTGCGGCCCACCTCGTCCAGGCGCGGCAGCCGGGCGAAGGTGGCGGGGCCGGCGAACCGCGGGACGCGGGAGGAGTCGATCGGTCCGCGCGGTTCGGAGCTGCTGCTCATACGAGTCCTCGGTGGTCTCGGACGGGCGCCGGACGGCCCCGCTCGGGTCTCCGTTCGCGAGTGGCGGGCGCCGGCTCGCGGTACGAACCTAACGGGCCGCCCGGGCGGGTGGAAGTACGCCACCGGGCCCGCTTCAGCCCCTCGCCGCGCCCTACGGGGCCTGCTGCGCCCGTGCTCCGACCCCGGCGGCCGGCGCCGCCCACGCCAGCAGCATCCGCAGCGCGTCGTGCGACGGCGTGCCGGGAGCGGCGGCGTAGGTGATCAGCGCCTGCCCGGACTCGTCGGCGGCCCGCAGCGTCTCGTAGTCCAGCTCCAGCGCGCCGACCACCGGGTGGTGGAAGCGCTTCACCCCGGCGGTCTTGTCCTGCACCGGGTGCTCGGCCCACCAGCGCCGGAACTCCTCGCTCTTCAGCGACAACTCACCTACCAGCTGGGCCAGTTGCGGATCGTCCGGATGCCGTCCGGCCTCCAGGTGGAGGTACGCCACGTTCTCCCGGGCGCAGCTGGACCAGTCGGCGTACAGGCTCCGGGAGACCGGGTCGAGGAAGGTGATCCGGGCGATGTTGCGCTCGGCCGCCGGGCGGGCCGCGTAGTCGCCGAGGAGCGCGACGGCGGCGTCGTTCCAGGCCAGCACGTCCATCCGGCGGCCCATCACCAGTGCGGGGACGTCGCGCAGTTCGCGCAGCAGCAGCTTCAGCATCGGCCGTACGGCCTGCTGCTCCGGCCGGGCCCAGGGCGGGCGACGGGTCGCCGGCTGGGCGAGCCGGTGCAGGTGCCGGGTCTCCTCCTCGTCCAGCCGCAGCGCCCGGGCGAGCGAGCCGATCACGGCCGAGGACGGGTTGGCGACCCGGCCCTGCTCCATCCGGGTGTAGTAGTCGACGCTCACGCCGGCGAGCTGGGCGAGTTCCTCACGGCGCAGGCCGGCGACCCGCCGCCGCCCGCCGAAGTCCGGGAGGGCGACGTCCTCGGGGCTCAGCCGGGAGCGGCGGGTCCGCAGGAACGCGCCCAGGTCGGTCGTTGCACTCATGGGACCGATTGTGCCCGCCCACCCCGCCGCGCAGCCTGGCCCTCCCAGGACCAGGCTCACCCGGCCGACGACCGCCGACCGCGGGCCGCCGGGGCCACCGGCCCGCGGTGCGTCAGGCCTGCCGGGTCGGCAGCACGATCGACTGCCGCAGGTTGACGTGCCGGGGCCGGCTGACGGTGTACCCGATCAGGTCCGCGACATCCTCCGCGGCCAGCGCCGGGATCGCGCCGAACATCCCGCCGAGCTGCTCGCGCAGCACCGGGTTGTCGATGTGGCCGCCGAGCTCGGTGTCGGTCAGGCCCGGCTCGACGGTGCTCACCCGGACGTCCAGCGGGCCGAGTTCGGTGCGCAGCGCGGCCGACAGCTGGGTGAGCGCGGCCTTGGTGGCCCCGTACACCGCGTAGTCGGGGAACAGCACGTGGGAGGCGATGGAGGAGACGTTCACCAGGTCCGCGGTCCGGCCTTCGGCGGCGGCCGCGGCGAGGTCGCCGGTGAAGGCCCGCAGGACGCGCAGCGCGCCGGTGAGGTTGGTGTCGATCATCCGGGTCCACTCGTCCAGCCGGCCGTCGGCCAGCGGGTTGGGGAGCATCACGCCGGCGTTGTTGACCACCAGGTCGACCGGGCCGTACGTGGCGTGCACGGCCTCGGCGGCGGCGTCGACGGAGGCCTGGTCGGTGATGTCGGCGGTGACGGCGAGGGCCGTGCCGCCGGCGGCGGTGAGTTCGGCGGCCAGTTCCGTCAGCCGGTCGGTGCGGCGGGCCAGCACGGCGACGCGGGCGCCGTTCGCGGCCAGCAGGCGGGCGGTGGCCGCGCCCATGCCGCTGGCGGCTCCGGTGACGACGGCGGTGCGGGCGGCGAGGGCGGGGTAGCTCATGGGGTGCTCCAGGGACGGCGGTCGGACGTTCGGCCGGTTCTGCGGCGGGCGCCGGCCCGGTTCGACCCCGGCACCTCGGCCCGCCGTGGACCACTCTGGGCCGGTCCGCGCCGCCGACCCAGGGCCCTGCCGTGCCGGGGTCCACCAGGACCACCCTGCGTCGGGTCGCGTGGAGCGCCAGCAGGTCATCCGTCCCGGACTATTGACTGCCAGTCCAACAGTGGCGATTCTCGTCACACCCGAACACGCGGACATGACAGCCGACCGGACGCGGCAGGGCCACGCGGCCGTGCGCGTGCCCGGTGCTGCCGTGCGGCCCCCGGCCGCCCGTCGGCGGGCTCCCCGACCGCGTCATCCGCTCGCGAAGCCCTGAGTGGTGGCCATGAATCAACTCGCACACAGCCGAGGCAGGCTCGTCACGGTCCTGTCGTTACTCCTCACCCTGCTGGCCATGGCGCTCGCCGCGCCCGCCCCCGGAGCCCCCGCCGCGGGCTCCGGCACCACCGCCACCAACTGGTGGGACCCGGTGGCCCGTCCGGTGCCCGACTCGCAGATCGACGTCACCGGTGAGCCCTTCAAGGGCACCGACGCCCAGGGGCAGGTCCGCGGGTTCGTCGACGCGCACACCCACCTGATGGCCAACGAGGCCTTCGGCGGACGACTGATCTGCGGCAAGCCGTTCTCCGAGCAGGGGATCGCGGACGCGCTCAAGGACTGCCCCGAGCACTACCCGGACGGCACGCTCGCGATCTTCGACTACATCACCCACGGCGGCGACGGCCGCCACGACCCGGTCGGCTGGCCCACCTTCAAGGACTGGCCGGCGCACGACTCGCTGACCCACGAGCAGAGTTACTACGCCTGGGTGGAACGCGCCTGGCGCGGCGGCCAGCGGGTGCTGGTCAACGACCTGGTCACCAACGGGGTGATCTGCTCGGTCTACTTCTTCAAGGACCGCGGCTGTGACGAGATGGACTCGATCCGCCTCCAGGCCCGCAAGACCTACGAACTCCAGTCCTACATCGACACCATGTACGGCGGGCCGGGCAAGGGCTGGTTCCGGATCGTCACCGACAGCGCGCAGGCCCGCCAGGTCGTCGAGCAGGGCAAGCTGGCCGTCGTCCTCGGGGTGGAGACCTCCGAACCGTTCGGCTGCAAGCAGATCCTGGACATCTCGCAGTGCAGCAAGGCGGACATCGACCGCGGCCTGGACGAGCTGTACGGGCTGGGCGTGCGGAGCATGTTCCTGTGCCACAAGTTCGACAACGCGCTGTGCGGGGTGCGGTTCGACGAGGGCGGTCTCGGCACCGCGATCAACGTCGGCCAGTTCCTGTCCACCGGCACGTTCTGGCAGACCGAGCAGTGCGCCGGCCCGCAGCACGACAACCCGATCGGCCTGGCGCCCGCACCCGACGCGCAGAAGGACCTGCCGCCCGGCGTGACGGTGCCCAGCTACGCCGCCGGCGCGCAGTGCAACACCCGCGGGCTCACCGACCTCGGTGAGTACGCGGTGCGCGGCATGGTGAAGCGCAAGATGATGCTCGAGGTCGACCACATGAGCGTGAAGGCCGCGGGGCGGGCCTTCGACATCCTGGAGTCCGAGTCCTACCCCGGCGTGATCTCCTCGCACAGCTGGATGGACCTGGACTGGATCGAGCGGGTGTACAAGCTCGGCGGCTTCGTCGCCCAGTACATGAACGGCGCCGAGGGCTTCAGCGCGGAGGCGAAGCGCACCGACGCGCTGCGCGAGAAGTACCACGTCGGGTACGGCTACGGCACCGACATGAACGGCGTCGGCGGCTGGCCCGGCCCGCGCGGGACGGACACCCCCAACCCGGTGCACTACCCGTTCCGCAGCGCCGACGGCGGCTCGCTGATCGACCGCCAGACCACCGGGCAGCGCACCTGGGACATCAACACCGACGGCGCCGCGCACTACGGCCTGGTGCCGGACTGGATCGAGGACATCCGGCAGGTCGGCGGCCAGGGCGTGGTGGACGACCTGTTCCACGGCGCCGAGTCCTACCTGGACACCTGGGGCGCCACCGAGCACCACCGGGCCGCGGTGAACCTGGCCGCCGGCTCCTCGGTCTCGGCCAGCTCCGCGGAGTGGAACCCGTTCACCAGCTACGCGCCCGGCCGGGCCGTGGACGGCGACCGGGGCACCCGCTGGGCCAGCGACTGGAGCGACGACCAGTGGCTGCGGATCGACCTGCCGGCCACCACCGTGGTCAAGCGGGTCACCCTGGACTGGGAGCGCGCCTACGGGCGGGCGTACCGGATCGAGGTGTCCACCGAAGGCACCACCTGGCAGACCGTCTGGTCCACCGACAGCGGTGACGGCGGCCTGGACACCGCGCAGTTCGCCGGCGTCCCGGCCCGCCAGATCCGCATCCACGGGGTGCACCGCGGCACCGACTGGGGCTACTCGCTGCACGAGGTCGGCGTCTACAGCACCTGACCGGCCCGGCGGTCCCCGGCGAGCCGCGCCGGGGACCGCCGCACGGCGGGGCCACGAACGGGAGCACGGGAGGAAGTCCATGGCACGGATGCCGTCGGCCGACCGGCGCCGACAGCTGACCGAGGCCGCGATCCGGGTGATGACCCGCGACGGCGTCGCCGGCACCACCACCCGGTCCGTCACCGCGGAGGCCGGCGTCTCGCTGAGCGTCTTCCACTACTGCTTCGACTCCAAGCAGGCCCTGCTGGAAGCCGTCATCGCCACCATCACCGAACACTCCGTCGCGGTGGTCCGGGAGGCGATCCGACCCCGCGCCACCCTCCACGAGACCATCCGGGCCGGCTTCCAGGCCTACCGCGACCACGTGGCCGCCCACCCCGGCGAGCACATGCTGACCTACGAACTCACCCAGTACGCCCTGCGCCGCCCCGGCTTCGAGCACCTGGCCCGGCGCCAGTACGAGCTGTACTCCGCCGCCTACACCGAACTCCTCGACCGGCTCTGCCGCCAGGCGGACATCCAACTCCGCGTCCCCACCCAGGTCCTGGCCCGCTACCTCGCCGCGACCACCGACGGCCTGACCCTCAACCTCCTGGTCCTGGGCGAGGACGGCATCACCGAGATCCTCGACCTGATCACCGACCACGTCACCGGCCTGACCGCGACCCCCGGCCCCGGGCCGACCGGCGAACGGTAGCCCCGGGTCGTCCCGGGGCGGGGCGCCGCGACTACTCATCGTTCATGCCTGGACTTCAGCCACGATCCGCACCAGAGGTTGACATCAGGTCCGGAGTGCAGTGTTCCGTCAGCATCAAGATGATCGTCCCAGACTTGACCGGCGGCAGACCTGGTGACGATCAGTCGGACGAAGGAGTTGCAGCCGAGATGCGCAAGTACCGGCATCGCGTATCTGGCAAGATCAAAAGGTGAGAAACCTAGCTGCCCAGGCCCACCGTCATGCAACCTCACCGCGGCGGAGTGTGCGACTGATGACCTGCGTAGCCAGCATGTTCGCGGCGGAGATGCGGTCTTCCAAGTCGATGGACAAACGGCCTATCCCAAGACCGGCCGCAGCGACGACCGCGGCGAGCTGATCGCGTTCGGCGTGCGCCAGGTCCTGCGCGCGCGGATGGGCGAGTAGGTCGTGGGCGCTGTAGCCCTCGGGGATTTCGAGGATTCTCGCGGCGGTGTCGGAGAAGATCCGGCGGCCTTGGTCTGCGTAGCCGGCCGCTGTGGCCAGGTCGGCGACCGAGAGTGCCAGGCGAACGTCGAAGATCGGCATCTCGCCATGGAGGGCAAGTGCCCGATGGCCGGTGAGCATCCCGTCCGCCTGCTCGGCACAGGGGCGGTTCGCGATGAGCATGCACGCCACCGCGAGCGTGGAAGCCACCACCTCCTCCCACGGTTTCTCCGTCGGCGCTCCGGAGAGCACTTCGAGCGCAAGATCGACATGGCCCTGAGTGGCCATGGCGACGGCGCCGATCTGGCGACTGTCGAACATCCTTCGTGCGCCGTCCGCCGCCTTCAGGTGCAGGTAGGCGTCCACCCATCGCCTAGCTCGTACGAGGGCGCGGGCGCCGTCGTACAGGACGATGTTGTCGAGCCACTCGGCGACGTGTCCCCTGGCCTTATTGGTGGCGGTCAGGCCGGCGAGTGGGACCGGGATGCCGTCCAACGTTGCGTCACGGTCGGTGGCGACGGCGTGGGCGAGCTGTTCGAGCAGGTCGAGGGCGGCTTCTCCGTCACCGGAGCGGGTGAGCAGGTGTGCGAGGTTGACCAGCGGTTCCAGGGCCAGGCAGGCCTGTTCCGCTGTGAGTGGCCGGCGGGCGAGGTAGAGGGCGGCGTGGTTGTGGCACAGGGTTCGTGCGAGGTCGGGCAGGCCGCGGTCGGCGGCGAGCAGTGCGGTGAGGTTGTGGACGCCGGACGCGTCGATCAGGTTGCCGGTCTTCTCGGCCGAGGCGGCGAGGGTGGTGAGCCTCTTGATCCGGTCGTTCATGGGGAGGGCGAGTGCTCGTTTGCGGGGGACCAGCGGGAGGCGGGCGAGGGCGTCGGCGAGCGGGCCGGACGGGATGACGGTCGTCATGAGGCGGCTGCCTTCTGGTCCGGGAGCAGTTCGAGGACGGTGTCGGCGGCGGCTGCGGCCAGCAGTGCCTGCTGCTGGTGGCTCAGTCCGAGCCGGTTGGCGTGGAAGAGGTAGTGGTGGGCGAGGACCGATCGCAGGCCGCGCTGTAGCCGGCCGTCGTCGGTGAGGGTGCGCAGGGTTCGGCCCAGGTCGGTGAAGTAGAAGAGCCATTGCTCGGCGAAGGCGAGCGGGCCACCGTCGATCAGGCCGGAGGTGGGGTTGGTGTCCGACGTGAGGAGGATGCCGGCGGCGTTACGCAGCGTCGTGCTGGCGCGGGTGTCCCGGTCGGTGGGCCGGTTCGTGCCGATCTTGGCCCAGGTGTCGCCGATCTCGTACCAGTCCAGGCCGGCGCCGCGCATCATCGCGGCCGCGAGCAGGACGGACAGTTCGGACCGTTGGTCGTCGAGTTCGCCCGCTTCGATGGCGTGCAGGTAGGACATGACCTGCTGGCTGTCCTGGTGGAACAGCCGGTGCGCGGCCTCCATCCCCTCGGCTCCGCCGAAGGCGTGGGTCTCGGGCTCGTAGATCACCACGGTCCAGCCGGTGATCATCCCGGTGGTGCGGCATCGCTCCAGCGCGGCGTCCATCGCGGTGATCGTGGCGTCGGTGTCGTCCTTGTGCGGCGGGAGGTACCGCAGGCGCCAACGGTCGCCCTTGCGCAGGTAGTGCCAGGAGGCGACGGTCCCGTTTGCTTCGAGGATGGCCAGGGCGGGGGCGAGGTCGCGGACGGCGAGTCGCTCGCCGCTGGTGCGGTCGGCGAGGTGCAGGTGGACCTGGAGCCATTGTGGTTCGGGGGTTTCGGTCACGGTGTTCTCCCGGATCAGGTGAGCAGGAGGCAGGTGTCCCAGCCCGTGACGGGCTGGTCGGTGGCGAGGGCGTGCAGGGCCAGCGCGATGCCGGCCGCGCCCTCCAGCAGTCCCGGCTCGGTGGGCGTGGCGCGTGGGACGGGAAGCAGGTCGGCGGCGGTACGTAGCTGTTCCGCGGTGGTGCTGTCGGTGGTGCGGGCGGCGAAGCGGTGGGTGAGGAGGCGGACTCCGGCGGTGCCGTGGCACAGGCTGTTGTCGGTGAGCTGCTCGCGCTGTCGGGGGTCGGTGAGGCAGGTGAGCAGGGCATGTTCGGCGGTGCGGGCGCGGTCGTGGTCGCCGGTGGCGAGGGCGGCCAGATGCTGGGCGTGGGCGATGCCCGGGGTGCCGTAGCACCAGGAGGGACGCAGCGGGCTCTTCTGGCGGGTGCGGCCGGCGGCGGATTCGGCGGGTGTGACGGCTTCGGGCCACCACGGGCCGATGGCGGTGTTCTGGCGCCAGGAGTCGAGCCAGGTGGTGATCCGGTGCATGGCCGTGTGGTGGCCGGGGACGTGGATGCCGTCGGACCAGGTGAGGGCGAGGAGGGCGAGCGGGCCGGTGATGCCGTGGGCGAGGCCCAAGTTTCCGTGGCCGCCGGGGTAGTGGGGGGAGGATTCGCCGGAGGGGGCGATGTCGGTCCACCAGCCGGGTCGGTCGCGTAGTGGTTCGGTGAGGCGGACCAGGTAGGTGAGGATGTCGCGCAGCAGGTGGCCGTCGCCGCGGGAGCGCAGGTGGGTGCCGAGGCCGGTCATGCCGTAGAGGAGGTCGTACTCGGCGAAGATCGGCCGGTCGAGTCGGGTGATCCGCTCGTGGGCGGCGGCCAGGCGCCGTTCGGTCATGCGGTCGATCGTCGCGTCCAGTGCGCTGATCTGTGCCTCGTAGTCGCGGGGGCCGAGACGGGCGGCGGTGCGCATGGCGTAGGCGAGAGCGGGGGCGCCGAAGTACAGGCCGGTCCCGGGTGTGGACAGGACGGGCCGGCGCAGGCACGCCGCGATCCAGGCGTGCACCGTGTCCCAGCCACCGTGCCCGGTGGCGGCGCGGACGGTGTGGAGCAGGGTGATGCCGGGCGCGCCCTTGGCCAGGGACTGGCCCCACTTGGCGGAGTTGCTGTCGGGCGGGGCGAGGAGTCCGGCGAGCTCGGCGTGCTCGGTGGTGGTGGTCATCGTGCCGCTCCTTCGGGAGTGCGGGCGGTGCGGGTGAGGGCGACGGCTCGGGCGAGCCTGTGGCAGAAGCGTTCGCTGTCAGGGTCGATCCCGATCGCCCGTACGTGGTGCATGTGCAGCAGGGAAGCGACCACGTCGGCGGGCTCCAGCTCTCCCTGCTGGTCGAGGTGGCGGCGGTACTCGGCGAGGGCGACGGCACGCGCCTGCCAAGCCCGGAGCAGGGCCTGGCCCGGGGCGCTGGTTTCCAGCGCCGGCCACCTTCCCGGCTGGTCGGCCAGGGTGAGGGCCTGGCGGCGGATCGCCTGGGGCAGGGTCTGGTCGGTGTGGCGGGGGACGTGATCCAGCAGCCACCGTGTTCCGGCGTCGATGCCGAGCAGTCCGGCGGCGATGGCAGCCATGCTCGCCGCCGTCACCGCCTGCCGGCGCGCCCGCTCGGGTGTGAGAAAGGCGAGTTGGGCAACAACGGCCCGGGAGTCGGCGGCGAACACGGCCTCGGCCTGATGCATCACCGAATCGTGGCCGTATCGGCCGGTCTCGGGCTGGTAGGTGTCGAGCTGGAGCCGGGTCAGCAGTCCGGCCGCGCGTAGCTCTGCGGCCCAGGCGCCGATCCGTTCCCCGGCGACGTTGAACGGCAGTGCCTCCGGCAGCTCCAGGCGCAGCCGTAGGTGTGGTTCGGGATCGATGTGGCGCAGGAACCACCACAGGAGCTCGTTCCCCCACCGGTCGAACTGTGCGGGCAGTTGGGCCAGGATCTCGTCGGCCCGGTGGGGGTTGCCGTACAGGCGGGCGTACAGCCACCGCGACGCCCACGGCAGGTGGCCGGCGCCGTGGCCGACGGCACGGGCGGGGCGGCGGCGGGTCACAGGCAGCGGCTTGCGGGTGGAGTGCAGCTGGAAGGTGATCTCGTGCGCCCGGCCGCCGCACCAGCCGTTGGCCGTCGCGGTGGGTGCCTCGGTGAGAGCCGCGGTCTTCTCCTGGTCGAGGTGGTCACGCAGCAGCACCAGGTGCTCCGACCGGTCAAGGTCGAGCGGGAGCTTCAGGTCGTGCTGGGTGAGCTGTACCCGGCTCGGCACGCGGTACAGCGTCAGCCACCCGCGGGCGGCTTTCTCCCAGTCGCCCCATGGCGCGTTCGAAGACGGCAGGTCGGCTGCGGAGAGGTTCCATCGTGCCGGGCTGAGCACGATCCGGCCGTACCGCAGGCGGGGCAGGAACGGCAGCTTCCCGGCCGCGCCCCAGTCGAAGCCGGTGAACACGGGGGTGAAGGCGCCGGTGATCTCGCACACGAACCGGGCGACGGGCTGTGTGTGCGCCCGGAACTCGACGGCGTTGAGCACACGCGGTTCCACCGGTCGGCGGTCGGTGAGCGACACCAGCCACAGCCGTTGCACGTCCGCGCACACCCCCAGGTCGTCCAGCCGCAGCGGTCGCGAGCCGGCGGGCGGGTGCTCGCCGAGCGACAGCACCGGCAGCAGCGCCTCGGCGCGGGCGACGTTCTCGACCCGGGTGAACAGCGGCGGCACCAAGACCTGTACTGGCTGCGCATCTGCGCGGAGCGTCGGTGCCCCGCCGATCGCCGTCGCCAGTCCCACCCGGGCCTCGGAGTCCAGCAGGTACAGGAACCTGCCGGCCGTCGTTCCGGCGGCGCGGGGCGCGGCCACCAACGTCACCGTGAACGCCCCGGCGGCCAGCGCCCGGGTGTCGGCGGCCGCGAGGTGGACGGTCACTTCGGCGTGCGGCTGGACCACCTGCGGGACCGGTCCCGGGGCCAGGCACTCCACCGCCTGGTCGTCCAGGACGACTTCGACCATGCCCTCGACGGCGGCCTTCTGCGCGAGGGCGAGCAGCCGGGCATCGCGCCGCCCGAGGCGCGCCACGGGCTGCGCGAGCTGCGAGTCCCGGTAGCGGGCGGGAAGGCCCAGGCCCGTATCGGGGTTCACCAGGTCTGCGACCGGCACCACCGCGCCGGGCCCGTACCGTTCGAGGAACCGGGCGTGGTAGTCGAGCCAGGCCGGGTTTCCTCCCGGGTGAGGGCTCAGCCGGGTCAGCAGCTCGGCAGCCCGCGCCGCCTCGGCCGCGACCGGCTCCGGCAGCACCATCGGCCCGCCGTCCAGCCGGAGATCGACCATCAGCGGCTGCCCGCCGTCCAGGTCCGCCGTCGTCGCCGCGAGAGATGCCCGCACCGCCCGTTGCCTGGCAGGGTCGTCGAGCCGATTGTGGCGCTCCAGCTCCGCCCGAACGGACCCGAGTGTGGTCGCGATCCGGGCCGCATGCGGCACCTCCCCCACCCCCGCCGCTTCCAGGGCGGTAAGGAGGTGAGCGAGCGGATCCGTGGTGGCCATCGGCGGCCGTAATGCACTCAACAGCAGCCGTTGCCGGACCAGTTCGCCCAGCATCGCCCGCACCTGGCCGGGCCGGGCGCGGGGGAACTTCTCGGCGAGCCGGTTGGCGAGCACGCTCACCGGCACCGACGCCTCGGCGCCGGCCAGGGCTGCGAGCACCGGACCGGTGGCGCGGACGGACACCTCGACCGGCGATCCGCCGGCCGAGTGCTGCGTGACCGGCAGCACGACCCGATCACCGCGCACCACATGCAGCTGGTTGGCCACCACCGGGATCCGGTCGGCCAACAGCTCCTCCAACCGGCCCACGGCGTGCGCCAGCCACCCCGCGTCCACCCGCGCCACCGCCCGGCCCCGCCCCCACCACGGCGCGACCGGGAGCGGACCGACAGGGCATGTGGTCACGCCGGCGAACAGGCCGAACGGCGTGGCCCGGCCCTGGCCGCGCAGCGCGTAGCGCATCACCGTGGCCGTCAGCCGGCGCAGCCGCGCCGCGCCGATGTCCCCGCCCTCGACCACCGCACGCAACCGCGCGCTCAGCTGCTGGCCGGCGGCCACCTCGATGGCGGCCTCCAGCTGCCGATCGGCAAGAGCATCCTGGAGCCAGGATCGCCATCCGGCAGTGGCGGCGGCAGAACGGTCGGCGAGGTCGGGCCAGGAGCGGTCCGCATCGCGAGGGCGGGCGGCCGCGCGGATCAGAGCAGGTCCCACAACGCGGTACACGTGGTTCACCTCCGATTCAGGCAAGGCCGAGGCCCGGGTGCGGCACTACTGCGCGTCGGCCGCACACCGGGCCTCGGGGCACTCAGGACGGGGAAGGGTCAGACGTTGCCGCCGCCGCTGGCGCAGGCCGAGCCCGCGCAGGTGCTGCCGCAGTTGTCGTCGGTGGACCGCAGCAGCGCGGCCACCGGGTCGGCACCCTCAACGATCCGCAGGTCCAACTCGAAGTCGTCGGCCGCGGTCGTGGTGTCCAGAATGGTCTTGGTCATGGTGCTTGCCCTCCATGTGGGTGGTGCACGATTGCCCGGCCGCGGGTCACGGCCAGGAGATCAGGATCCGGACGTCCTTCTTGTCGATGACCTGCCCATCCGGGAGCTGGTCATCGGCCGTGCCGGCCGGGTAGGCGGTGAAGGTCGGGCCGTCGCCGGCGCGGTGCTCGCGCGTCCACACACCGACCTGCTCGGCGATCAGGTCGGCCAGGCGGTCTGCGCCGGGGCCGAAGCCGTGCGCCCCGAACTCGAACCTCAGCGGATCCTCGCTGATCTTCCGCAGCGCCAGGTAGGCGAGGCTGTCGCCCTCCACGATGACGGGGCACGCCATCTTGTTCGCCGGAGCGACGGTCTTGGTGTCCAGCTCCTGGTCGACGGACATCAGGCCGAAGCCGGGCAGCACGCCGGCCAGCCAGAGGTACAGCGAGTCGAACGGCTCCCGATTGCCGACCGTCACATCGGTCCACCGCTCGACCCGGGGCGTCTCCAGCACGCCAGTGAGCGCGCCGGTGTCCGGGCGGTCGAGCTCGTCGAAGCGCAGCCCGACCTCCGCCGTGCCACGCGGCAGCACCAAGAACTCGTCGTGCGCGGCAGCGCCCTGCATTTTCACGAAGCCGCACACCTCCGCGCTGACACTCACCAGCCGGTCACCGTCACGGCGGAAAGTGATCGACCGGGTCAGGCCACGCATCCGCAGCGGCACGGTGATCGTCCCGCCCTCGGCCAGCCGGTCGGTCCACGCCGACGGCAGGTCCCAGGCCCCGACCGTGACGATGATCCGGTCGAACAGGCCACCGTCCACGGGTTCAGAGCCGTCCGCCAGCACCACCGTCACCCGGCTGTACCCGGCACCGTCGAGGAACTTGGCAGCGCGGTCGGTGACGAACGGATCGATGTCGACCGTCACCACGTCGCCCTCGGAGCCGACAAGTTCGGCGATCAGCGCGGCGTTGTAACCGCCCGAGCCGATCTCCTCCACCCGCATGCCCGGACGCACGTCGGCCTGCTCCAGCATCAGCGCCTGGATCTGCGCGGCCGACACCGAGCTGAGCGCGAGACCGTTCTCGTCCCGCTTGGTCACCAGAGCCTGGACCGGCTCGTACGCCTCGGCCAACGACACCTCCGGGGCGAAGGCGTGTCGCGGGACCGCCAGGAAGGCGTTGGCCACACGCTCCTTCCGGATCGTCCCCTCGGCCCGCAGGTGGTCGACCATCGCGCGGCGCAGCTCCTCGGCAGTGCTGCCGGGGGACGGAACGGTAGTCATCGTCATCGCGTCTCCTTGTGGTGGGTCGCCGCCGGGCGGCGGCAGGTGCAGCTTGGCGTACAACGTGGGGTCGGCTCCGTGCCCGTGCTGAACTGCGCGGCAAGACGTAGGTCGCCTGGCTGCCGGCAGACTGTGCGGGCCGCGAGGGAGGGCGGGTTACGGTTGCGCGTCGGCGGCCAGCGCCGAGTCCAATCGCCCGGCGTAGCCCGCCCTTCATGCGGCTCGCTCCGGTAAAGTCCCGAGCAGCACTCTTGCCCACACGATCTTGCTCCCTCTCGTGGTTACGACATCCATGTCTTTCGCGAGGCCTCGGACGAGCAGAAGGCCGCGCCCGTGCTCCCCCTGCGGACGTGGCGTCCTCGGTGGCAACAAATCGGGCCGTCGATCTTGTACTTCGAGTCGGCAATCGCCACCGATCTCTTGGAGGCGCACGTGCACCCGGTCACCCGGTCGACTCGCGTGAGTGATTGCGTTGCTGATCAACTCCGAACTGATCAGCACCAAGTCCTCGTACTGGCCGGAGTCCGTCCAGCCCCACGCGGCCAGGGTCTGGCGCAGTTCACATCGAGCCGCGGCCACCGATGCCGGGTGGGCGTCGAATGCCTGCTCCCATACGTGCAGTTGATGCGCGACTCGCATGCTCACCACCCAGGATCACTCCGATCGGGCCAGACATCGGAACCGTGTGAAGTACTGTCACCGTGCACCGTGCGACAGCCCCCAGCGCAGGGCCGCGATCACTGTGCGTCTCGTGACAGAAACGCTACGCTTCGCACGGGCTCAAGAGGACTGACTGCCAGTACGGGTAATCCGCCTGTCCACGCGAGGTTGGTGGCGAAGTGACAGCTCACCGTGAGGCG
This sequence comes from Kitasatospora sp. NPDC094015, assembly GCF_040304075.1. Taxonomy (NCBI): domain Bacteria; kingdom Bacillati; phylum Actinomycetota; class Actinomycetes; order Kitasatosporales; family Streptomycetaceae; genus Kitasatospora; species Kitasatospora sp. NPDC094015. The sequence goes on along the minus strand of NZ_JBEOUL010000027.1, from coordinate 34,939 downwards.
CGGGGCCTCGAAGCACTGACTGCCAGCAGCCCCCGGCCCGGCCAGCGCCTCGGCGCGGTCGCGGGCCACCTGCTCAAGGAGATCAGGGAGCGGATCGGCGCATCTCAAGATCATTTAGCTGAGATTCTCCAGGTTGACAAGAGCACAGTCCAAGGCTGGGAGTCAGGACGCCGATCGCTCAACTCCTCACGAGCGGGCTCACTTCGCGTCATCAAGCGCAATCTGCTCCGCCTGGGGGGAGACCCCACCCTCCTCACACAGCTCGACCAAGCTCTGGATGCGGACAGCCTCATCAACTTCGTCGTGAACGACCAGGCGATCCAACACGCCGACGAACACCCTCTCGCCAGCTGGGTGCTGACCCGAGACACAACTCACATGCTGGCCTGGGCACTTACAGGCGCCTCCCCTGCCTCACTGCCCGTCAGGGAGAAGCCTCCGCGTCGGGGACCGACCCCCAGCAGCCCACAGCTTCCGCGTGACGAGCTGAACGCCTTCTTCAGCCAGATGCGCAGGGCCGCCGAACTCGCGCACTGGTCCGGCGACGAGGCTGCGCTTCTCCGTCGCCAGGCCCTGTATCTCTGCTCGTACGACGACTCACCCGACACCGCCGGCTGGCTTGCGGAAATACGCCGCAGGCCACCGAAGGCGCGGGCACGCGGCTGGACACCGGACTGGGCGGACGCTCGGTCCGTCGCAACATCACTTACCCGACATGGCGATCACGCCGCGTTGGCCGCCTTCATGGCCACCGGCATGGGCGACGAGGTCGGAGAGGCCGCCAACCTGAACTACTGGGCCTACTGGCTCGGGGTCGACTCCTTGCCCAAGGCTGATGATCACTTCATGATCGCGACTCCAGCACAGTCCTGGGATGCCCTTGCTCTCTTGCGCGGACTCACCGACAGACTGAAGCCCGGCGTCGGCGCAATCGATCTCAACGTCCACTCGGTGTGGGCGCTGCTCGGCCTTCGTCGAGGTCTTCTCACCGCAGATCCCAACCTCAGCCGGAGCCTTCAGGAGCGTGTGGTGGCGCTACTCGACTCCGGCGGAATCTCCGCACAAGCACGACAAGAGCTCGTTTCCCTGCACTACGGTCTGAGACTGACCACCTGATCTTCAGGAAGGACCACCACAGTGAACGACCGCCAGGAAGCCGAAGGCACTGTCAGCTATCTCCTTGAAGCTGGTGCCCTGAAGCGCGCGAAGCGCAGCGGCTGGTGGATCGCCGGCATCAAGGATCCCGAGACCATTGCCGAGCACTCGTGGAGGACGGCCGTCATCGGCGCGGTGCTCGCGATGATGGAAGGCGCCGACCCCGCACGGGTGGCGCTCCTCTGCACCTTCCATGACACCCAAGAGACACGCATCGGCGACATCCCCTGGGTCGGCCGACGATACATCCAGACCAAGTCGAACGAGACCGTGACTGCTGACCAGGTGGCGGATGCACACCCGGCGGTAGCCGATGGGATCAGCGCCATCGTCCACGACTACGAGAACGGGGAATCGTTGGAGGTCCAAGTCGCCCACGACGCAGACAAGCTGGAGTGCATGATCCAAGGACTTGAGTACCTCCAGCAGGGCTATGCCGCAGCTCAAGAGTGGGTGGACAGCACCCGGGCCAAGCTGAAACTGCCCTCGGCAATCACTCTCGCCGACGCAGCTCAGACGATGAAGTTGGCCGACTGGCAGCGCACGTACCTTCGCTAGTTGATACGAGGTGACGGCGATCTCCGGCAGCGGCTGCCGGTCGAGCGCGAGCCCGCTGCCGCCCCCGGGTGCCCGGGGGGCGGGGTGGGGCGACAATGGGCAGATGAACGCCGGGCACCCTGCGCCGCGGATGGCGGCCGTGAGCGCCCCGGCCCGGGTCGCCGGGGCGGGCGAGGGGATCGGCGCGCAGGAGCTGGCGCTCGCCGCCCGCAACCACGCGCTGCCGCTGGAGGCGCTGCGCCACGAGGTCACCTCGATCGGGCTGCACTACGTGCTCACCCACTACGACATCCCGGCCACCGACGCCGCGCGCTGGCGGCTGACCGTGCACGGCCGGGTCGGCACGCCGCTCAACCTCGGCCTGGCCGCGCTCCGTTCGCTCGCCGCGGTCACCGTGCGGGTGACCATGGAGTGCGCCGGCAACGGCCGCGCCCGGCTGTCGCCCCGCCCGGTCAGCCAGCCGTGGCTGGACGGCGCGGTGGGCACCGCGGACTGGACCGGCGTACCGCTGCGCACCCTGCTGGCCGCCGCGGAGCTGGCGCCGGGCACCGTGGAGGCCGTGTTCACCGGCGCCGACCACGGCGTGGAGCGCGGGGTCGAGCAGGACTACCGCCGCAGCCTGCCGCTGCAGGTCGCGCTCGACCCGGACCGCACCGTCCTGGTCGCGTACGGGATGAACGGCGGCCCGATCCCGCCGCAGCACGGCAGCCCGCTGCGGCTGGTGGTGCCCGGCTGGTACGGCATGGCCGGGGTGAAGTGGCTGCGCGAGATCGTGCTGACCGACACCCCGTTCACCGGTTTCCAGCAGGCGGTGGCGTACCGCTACCGGCAGTCGGCCGACGATCCGGGCGAGCCGGTCACCAGGATCGCGCCCCGGGCGCTGCTGATCCCGCCCGGTTTCCCCGACTTCATGTCGCGCACCCGGGTCGTGCGCCCCGGCCCGCTGCTGCTGGAGGGGCGCGCGTGGTCAGGCCACGCGCCGGTGAGCCGGGTCGAGGTCAGCGCCGACGCCGGCCTCAGCTGGCAGGACGCCGAGCTGGACCCGCCCGGCCCGCATCCGTGGGCCTGGCGGCACTGGCGCTGCCCCTGGACGGCCGCACCGGGCGAGCACCTGCTCGCCGCCCGCGCGACCGACGCCGAGGGGCGCACCCAGCCGGTCCGGCAGCGGTGGACCCGGGGCGGCTTCGGCAACAACGCGGTCCAGCTGGTCCCGGTCGCCTGCCGGTGACCGCCGCACCGACCGCCGAGGCTCCAGCACTGCGGGCACGGCAGGCACGGAGGGTCACGGGCACTGGGCGAGCTCCTGGCGCAGCCGTACCCGGGCGCGGTAGCCGAGGGTCTTGATCGCGCCGACCCCCTTCCCGGTGCGCTGCGAGATCTGCTGTGCGGTGAGGCCGTCCCAGTAGCGCATCCGGAGCGCTTCGCGCTGGGCGCGGGTGAGTTTTGTCATGGCGAATTCCAATCGGGCGGTGCTCTCCGCCGATTCGAAGGCGGAGATGACCAGCCCTTCGACGCTCACCCCGGAATCCCGCTCCGGCACTTCCAGCACCGGGATTTCCGTGTTCATCGCCCTCCTGGAGTGATCGTTGAGCAGGTTCCTGGCAATGGTCATCAGCCAGGCGGAAAAATCGGTCCCGGTCCACCGGTAACCGCGGATCGCCCGCATCGCGCGGACGAACGTCTCCTGGGTGAGATCCTCGGCGAGCGCGCGGTCGCCGTTGGTGCGCCGGAGCAGGTAACTCACCAGCGGGGCGCGGTAGCGGAGGTAGAACTCGCTCCAGGCCACCGGGTCACCGGCTCGGGCGTGATCGATCAATGTCGACATCAGATCGTCGACGTCACAGGATGTCAGGACGGCCTCCCTAGTACGGCAGTACGGCGCGACGCCCTCGTCAGGGTGATCGGAGACGCTAACAGGGTGACTTGCATGCGTGCAAGGCAAAACGTGGGCCAATAACCCGTCAAATATGGTCCGAAATAGGCAGAATGCTCAATGCCCGAGCGTGCATGCCTGCATGTCCAGGACATGCAGCGCGGTAACCTTCCGCCATGGCATCCATGGACAAGGGCGCGGAACACGCCGGAACGGCCCGCCGGTTCGGCGCGGCGGTGCACGCGGCGGCCGAACGGGCCGGTTACGACCTGCGGCCCGGGGCCGGCGGCCGAAAGGCACTGGCCGACGACGTGGGCATGAGCGCGTCCGCGGTCGGCCGCATGCTCAGGGGCGAAACGCTCCCCCACCCCGGGCAGTTCGAACGAATTGCCGATGCCGTCCGGATCGAACTGCGCGACCTTCTGGTACGCGGAGGCGTTATCTCCGCAGATTCCGCCAACAATCTTCCCGTGCGAGTACGCTCACACCCCATCAGTCCCGAGGAAGCGGCCGACGCCTGGGGTGTCACCGACCCGGTGATCCGCCGTTTCCTCCTCGCCACCATCGCGCAGGCGATCGATCTGCAGCAGGAGAAGCAGGAGAACCGGAAAGAGGCGGCGGGATGACAGCGTGCCGTTCTGGAGGTGAAAGGTCAGCGTGGCAAGGTTCGCAGCTCCGATCACACGACTCTTCGTTCCCGTCGTCGGCCTGGCGCTCTGCACCGTCGGCGGCTGGGGAGCGCCCTGGGTCCCGTCCCTGGCCGGCTGCCTGCTCGCCGGCCTGGTGGTCACCGAGATCGCCCTCTTCCGGATCAACCGCTGGATCGGCACCACCAGCGACCGGCTCTTCGGGCACCTCGCCGTGGTGGCGGCCGAGCAGCAGGAGGTGACCCTCCAGCGCCGGGCCCTGGAGGGGCGCCTGGCCGTACTGGACCGGCGCGTACGGGAGCAGGAGGCGCTCGAACTGCGGGTGGACTCCCTGCTCGGGCTGCTGTCGCAGACCCGCAGCGACCTGTCCCAGGCCCATCTGGTCATCGCGGAGCTCTCGGCCGAGTTCACCGACCTCGCGGCGGACTGGAACGGCCTGGTCAGCGAGGTGATGGCCGGGCGACCGGAGGCGGATCCCCGGCTGCCCCCGCCGCGTACCGGCACCCGCCCGGGCGACGGCACCCGTCCGGGCGACGGCCCCCGCCGGGAGGGGTGAAGAAACGATCCTGCACGGCTCCACCGCACCGGTCGACCACCAACGAGCCCCGTCCCGCGGACGGACCCGAGCTCAGAGGAGCGAGATGGACACCAGCGACCCCGTCCCCGGCTGCCCGGGCGCGGCCACCTGCACCAGCGAGCCGATCTACCACGAACTCCTCGACCGCTGGAAGGCCCGGGGCCTGACCCTCCCCGGCACCACCGTGCCGGTCCGGGGCCTGACCCCGACCGCCGCACCCACCCACGGCTCCGGCGCCGCGCCCGGCCTGGTCGCCGCCCGGGTACCGGCCGCCCGCACCTCCGGCCCGGGCCGGGACCAGGGCCGCCCACCCCGCGGTCGGCCGGACAAGCGCCCGGACCGATGACCGGCGCGCCGCCCCACCCGCGCGCCGCCCGTCCAGCCCCACCCCGCCCCGCGCGCCCACCCCCTCCCCCAGCGCCTCCCCGGACCTCCGCCCCGGGCGGCCGGAGCACACCCGCCGGTAAACTGGCCGATGGACCGAGCCGTCCCCGACGGGCCGCCCCGCCGCCCGTCCGCACTCCCCCGGTCACCCGCCGAACTGGAGCCGGAGCCCGAACCGAAGCCCCGGGCCGAAGCCCCGCACGGGACCCCCGGCCAGGAGTCCGGGGACGCCGCCCAGAGCTGGGAGCGCCGCATGGCCGACGAGGTACGGATCCGGCTGCTCGGCGGGTTCGAGGTCACCGTCGCCGATCGCCCGGTCGCCCCCGGGGCCTGGCGGCTGCGCAAGGCGCGCAGCGCGCTCAAGCTGCTGGCGCTGGCACCGGGCCACCGGCTGCACCGCGACCAGGTGTACGACCGGCTCTGGCCCGATCTCGATCCGGTGGCCGCCGCCAACAACCTGCACCAGGTGCTGCACGCCGTCCGGCGTGCGCTCGCGACCGCCGGCGCGCCCGGCGAGGTGGTGGCGCTGCGCGACGACGTCCTGGTGCTCGGGCCGGAGGGCGGCGTCACTGTCGACCTCGACGAGCTGGACCGGCTGGCCCGGCGGGCCGGGGCCGGCGGCAGCGCGGCCGACCACCGGGCCGCGCTCGCGCTGGCCGAGCGCGAGCTGCTGCCCGAGGACACCTTCGAGCCGTGGACCGAGCCGGAACGCGCCGCCCTGGCCACCCGGCGCGCCGGGCTGCGACTGGCGCTGGCCGAGGCACTCGAACGGGAGGAGCGCCCGCGCGAGGCGGCCGAGGTGCTGGCCGCCCAGGTCGCCGCCGACCCGCAGGACGAGCCGGGCCACCGGGCGCTGATGCGGGCGCTCGCCGCCGCCGGGCAGCGCCGGGAGGCCTTGGCCGTCTACGAGCGGCTGCGCGACGCGCTGCGCGACGGCTCGGGCTCCGACCCGGATCCGCAGACCCGGGCGCTCTACCGCACCCTGCTGGCCGGTTCGGTGGAGGACCCGGCACGGAGTGGGCCGGAGCGCCGGCACAACCTGCCGGCCCAGCTGACCAGCTTCATCGGCCGCGAACGCGAACTCGCCGAGGTGCAGGACCTGTTGGCGCGCGGCCGGCTGCTGACCCTGACCGGCCCGGGCGGCTGCGGCAAGACCCGGCTGGCGCTGGCCGTGGCCGAGCGGCGGGTCGAGGCCGTCCGCGACGGGGTGTGGTTCGTCGACCTCGCGGCGCTGGCCGACCCCCGGTTCCTGCCGGACGTGGTCGCCACCGCACTCGGCCTCCAGCTCTCCGCCGGCGCGGGGACGCGGGCCGCGCTGCTCGCCCAACTCGCGGCCCGGGAACTGCTGCTGGTGCTGGACAACTGCGAGCACCTGGTGGAGGCCTGCGCCGCGCTGGTCGCGGACCTGCTGGCGCACTGCCCCGGCGTGGTGGTGCTGGCCACCGGCCGGGAGCCGTTGCAGGCGTACGGCGAGCGCACCTGGCGGGTGCCCTCGCTGGGCGTACCGGACCCGGCCCGGCCGGCGCCGCCCGCCGAGCTGGCCCGGTACGCCTCGGTGCGGCTGTTCACCGAGCGGGCGGCGGAGGTGGTCCCGGACTTCCGGCTGGACGGGCGGAACGCGGCGGCGGTCGCCCAGATCTGCTTCCGGCTGGACGGGATCCCGCTGGCGCTGGAACTCGCGGCCGCCCGGGTGCGGATGCTGGCGCCGCAGCAGATCGCCGAGCGGCTGGACGACGCGCTCACCCTGCTCGGGCACGGCAGCCGGCATGCGGTGACCAGGCATCAGACCCTGCTGGCCACGCTGACCTGGAGCCACCAGCTGCTCGGGCCCGAGGAACGGGTGCTGCTGCGGCGGCTGTCCGTCTTCGCCGGCAGCTTCTCGCTGGCGGCCGTGGAACGGGTGTGCGGCGACGACCCCGGCGCGCACCGGCCGGACGACCCGAGCGACCCGAGCACCGCCACCGAGCACGACCGGCCCGACCAGGTGCCCGACCCGGAAGACCCGCTCAACCTGCCCAACCCGCTCGACCCGCTCGACCTGCTCGGCCGGCTGGTCGACAAATCGCTGGTGCTGGTCGAACGGCACGGCGAGGCCGAGGTGCGCTACCGCCTGCTGGAGACCATCCGGCAGTACGCGCGCGAGCGGCTGCGGGAGGCCGGCGAGGCGGCCCGGATCGAGGCCCGGCACCGCGCCTGCTACCTCGACCTGGCCGAGTCCTCCGACCCGGAGGTCACCGCGCTGGGCCCGGCCACCACCCCGCTCGAACTGGAGGCCGACCGCGACAACCTGCGGGCCGCGCTGCGCTCGGCGCTGGCCGAGGACCCGGAGACTGCCCTGCGGCTGGCGGTCGCGCTGCGGCTGTTCTGGGCCGAACGCGGCTACCTGGCCGAAGGCCGGCAGCGGCTGGACGACGCGCTGGCCGCAGCCCCCGCGCCGACCCCGCTGCGGGCCCGGGCGCTGCTCGGGCGGGGCGTGCTGGCGATCCGGCTCGGCGACGGCTCCCGGCTGCCCGCGATCGGCGCGGAGGTGGTGGCGATCCACCGGGCCGGCCCGGGCGGCGCGGCCCTGGCCGGCGCGTACTGCCGCCAGGCGCTGCTGCTGTGGATGCACGGCAGTTGGGCGGAGGCGGCCGCCGCGCTGGAGCGCGCTCGGGAGCTGGCCGGCGGCGAGCCCTCGGTGCTGGCGGCGGCGGCGCACCAGCGGGGTGTGGCCGCGGTCTGCGGGGGCCGGGACGAGGAGGCCGGGGCGGCCTTCGCCGAGTGCCTGCGGCTGCTGGCCGAGGTCGACCGCGGCAGCCGGCCGTTCTTCCCGGTGCTGACCCCCGGGTACGCGCGGGAGCTGGACGCCGGGGGCCGGGTCTCGGTGTTCTTCGAGGAGACGGTGCTGATCGGGCGGCTGGTGGGCGCGGAGCAGGCGCGCGGCTACGCGCTGGCCGCGCTCGCCTGGGCCGGGCGCCGGAGCGGGTCGCCCGGGCGGGCCCGGGAGTCGGCCGAGCGCGCCGTCGAGTGCTTCCGTTCGCTGGACGACCCGCGCGGGGAGGCGCTGGCGCTGAACGTGCTCGGCGGCCTGTGCCGCGCCCACGGCGGGTACCGGGAGGCCGGCGCGCACCTGGAGGCCTGCCTGCGGATCCGGCGCCGGCTGGGCGACCGCCGCGAGGTGGGGATCGCGCTCGGCGGGCTGGGCCTGCTGGCGCTGGCCGACGGCGACCTGGACGGTGCCCGTGGGCTGTTCGGCCGGGCCAGGGCGGGGTTCGAGGAGACCGACGACCTGCCGGGGGTCACCAACAGCCTGCTCCACCTGGGGCTGGTGGCCCGGGCCGCGGGTGACGCCGCGACCGCCGGCGAGCTGCTCGGCCGCGCGCTCGGGCTGGAGTCGGTGGCCGGGTCGACCTGTGCGGCCGGCTGGGTAGCGGTGATCCTCGCCGAGCTGGTCGACGGCGCCGGCGACCGGGCGGGGGCGGTGCGGGCCGCCGACCGGGCGCGCGCCCTGTTCACCCGGCTGGGCGATGCCGAGGGGCTGGCCCGGCTGCGGCTGAGCGGTCTGCAAAGCGCGCGCTAACCGGGTGCAAAGCGGCGCCTCCTACCGTCGGGGGCATCGGCAACGGAACCGAACAGGGAGGCCGACCATGTCAGTCGAGACGGCACGTGGGGTGCTGGGCGACGCCACCATCGGTGAGCTGGAAGCGGCGGTGCGGGGCAGCGTGGTGCGCCCCGGCGACGCCGCGTACGAGGAGGCCAGGGCGGTCTGGAACGCCGCCCACGACAAGCGTCCGGCGCTGGTGGTGCGCTGCGCCGGGGTCGCGGACGTGATCCGCGCGGTGGAGTTCGCCCGCAGCCAGGACCTGCTGGTCGCGGTCCGCGGCGGGGCGCACAGCATCGCCGGGTTCTCCACCTGCGACGGCGGGATCGTGATCGACCTGTCCGGGATGAAGGGCGTGCGGGTCGACCCGGGGCGCCGCCGGGTGATCGCCGAGGCCGGTCTGACCTGGGGCGAGCTCGACCACGAGACGCAGGCGTTCGGCCTCGCGGTGACCGGCGGGCTGGTCTCCTCGACCGGGGTCTCCGGCTTCACGCTGGGCGGCGGGGTCGGCTGGCTGCTCCGGCGCCACGGCCTGGCCTGCGACAACCTGGTCGGCGCCGACCTGGTCACCGCGGACGGCCGCCTGGTGCACGCGGACGCCGAGGAGCATCCCGAGCTGTTCTGGGCGCTGCGCGGCGGCGGCGGCAACTTCGGGGTGGTCACCTCGCTGGAGTTCGAGCTGCACCCGGTGGGCCCGCAGGTGCTGGCGGGGCTGGTGATCTACCCGGCGGCCGAGGCGGCGCAGGTGGTCCGCCGCTGGCGCGACCTGTGCCCCGACCTGCCGGACGAGCTGACCACGCTGGTCAACCTGACCACGGCGCCCCCGCTGCCGTTCCTGCCGGAGGCGGTGCACGGCACCCGGATCGTGGTGCTGGCGGCCATGTACGCGGGCCCGGCCGAGGCCGGCGAGGAAGCGGTGCGGCCGCTGCGCTCGCTCGGCACGCCGATCGCGGACGTGCTCGGCCCGATGCCCTACCTCGGGATGCAGACGCTGCTGGACCCGCTCTGGACCAGGGGCGCCCACAACTACTTCACCTCGGCGTTCGTCGAGCCCTCGGACGCGGCGCTGGACGCCGTGACGGCGGCGCACCTGACCACGCCGACCCCGCAGAGCGAGATCCACCTGCACCAGCTGGGCGGTGCCTTCGCCCGGGTCCCGGCCGGTGCGACGGCCTTCAGCCAGCGGGACGCGGGGGTGCTGTGCAACGTGATCGCCCGCTCCCCCGAGGCGGACGGCTTCGACGGGCACGCCGACTGGGCCCGGGCCACGCGGGAGGCCATCGCCCGGCACGGCAACGGTTCGATGTACGTCAACTTCACCGGGGACGGGGAGCGGGACAAGGCGCTGGCCTCGTACCCGCAGGAGGTCCGCGACCGGCTGGTGCGGGTGAAGGACGCGTACGACCCGACCAACCTGTTCCGGCTCAACCAGAACATCCGGCCGTCGGCGGCCGGCTGACGGCGACACCCCCGGGTCGCGGCCGGGACGCCGGCTCACAGCGGCGGCGGCATCGCACGCAGCAGCAGCGTGGCGATGTCGTCGGCGCGCGGGCCGGACAGCCGGGCCCGGGCGACCACCTCGGCCGCCACGGCCTCCACGTCGGGGCCGGCCCGGTCGAGCTGGGCGGCGAGGTCGGCGACGGCCTGGTCGAGGTCGGTGCCGGGGGCCTCCACCAGGCCGTCGGTGTAGAGCAGCAGCAGCGCACCGAACTCGAACGGCACCTCGGTGATCGGGTAGCGCGAGTCGGGGTCCACGCCCAGCGGCAGGCCGGGCGGCACCTCCAGGGTGCGCGCCGGGCCGCCGGGCGGGCGCAGCAGCGGCGGCGGGTGGCCGGCGCTGACCAGGTGGGCGCGGTGCGCGGCCAGGTCCAGGTGGGCGTACAGGCAGGTGGTGAAGAGGTCCGGGTCCAGGTCGCAGAGCAGCCGGTTGGCCAGGACCAGCACCTGGTCGGGGGCGGCGCCGGCGGTGGCGTGGACGGCGGTGCGGACCTGCCCCATCAGCGCGGCGGCCGGGACGTTGTGGCCCTGGACGTCGCCGATCACGGCGGCGGCGGTGCTCGGGCCGAGCCGGATCAGGTCGTAGAAGTCGCCGCCGATGTCCATGCCCCGGGTGGCGGGCAGGTAGCGGGCGGCCACCCGCAGCCCGGCCACGGTCGGCAGGGCGTGCGGCAGCAGCGCCTGCTGGAGGCCGTGCGCGAGGCGGCTCTTGGTGTCGTACAGCTGCGCGCGGTCGAGTGCCTGGGCGATCAGCCCGGCCAGCGAGGTCAGCACGGTGCGCTCGTCGGCGGCGAACCGGTGCGGGCGGCCGTAGGAGAGCAGGCAGCAGCCGACCGGGCGGCCGGAGGTGATCAGCGGGAGCACCGCCCAGGCCTGCTTGCCGGTGACCTGCGGGACCTGCGGGTAGGCGTCGGCCAGCTCCTCGGGCGAGCCGTAGAAGCCGGGGGCGCCGGTGCTCAGGGCATAGGTCATCGGGGCGGTGCGCTCGTCCAGCGGGATCTTGCTGAAGCGGGCCATCTCCTCGGCGGTGTAGCCGCGGTAGCCGGTGACGTTGAGCCGCCCGTCCTCGGTGGACATCAGGGCGAGCGCCTGGGCGTCGAAGGCGGGCATGATCTGCTCGGCGACCAGCGCGATGACGTCGTCGACGGTGACGGCCTCGGTGAGGGCGGCCGCCAGGTGCATGATCTGGTAGAGCTGGCCGGCCCGGGAGACCGGGGTGGGGCGGGGGCGGTCGGGCAGCGCGGTGGTCTCGGGTCCGTCGCTGGTCGGGGTGATCCGGACGCTGATGCCGTCGCCGGCCGGGTACAGCCGGAAGTTCAGCCAGCTGTCCGGCGGGCGTTTCGCGGTGAAGGCCATCGGCCGCCGGCTGATGATGGCCGCCCGGTACCGGTCCTCGTACACCGGGTCGTCCAGCCAGGGCACGGCCTGCCAGGGGATCGCGCCGAGCACCTTGTCGTGCTCGACGCCGAGCAGCGCGCAGGCGCTCTGCGTGATGAAGGTGATCCGGCCGTTGAGGTCGAGCCCGCAGCTGCCGCCCGGGAGCCGTTCCGCGAAGGCGCCGGCCGCGGCCTCGGGCAGCTTGGCGGCGTCCAGCTGGAGCGGGAGCACCCGCGGGCGGCCGGGCGGGGTGATCGGCCGGCCGGCCGACTCGGCGGCGGCGAGCAGCTCGGCGAGCCGGCCGCACTCGTCCAGGATGTGCCGGCGCTCCTCGGTGGCGAGCTCCGGCGGGCGGGTGCCGGGCCACATCATCAGCAGCGAGCCGAGCCGGCGCCCGCCGGCGCCGATCGGGGCGGCGGCCATCGCGAAGTGGTACGGCATGGTGAGCGCGATCCGCGGGTAGAGGCGGGCGAATTCCTGCTGGCTGCCGGACCACACCAGCCGGAAGTCACGCAGCGCGTCGCCGACGGGGGACGGGGCGGTGAGCGCGATCCTGGTCCAGGGTGCGATGAACTCGGCGGGCAGGCTGCGGACCACGGCGAGGTGCAGCACGTCCTTCTCGGGCGGCAGCAGGTAGACCCCGCCGGAGGAGGCGCCGGCCCGCGCCAGGATCGCGGTCAGCTCCTCGTCCAACCGCGCGTGCCACCCGGCCGGGTCACCCGCGGGCGGCACGGGATTCTCCCGCACGGCGCCGCGGCCCCGGCCGGTGGTCCGGCGGCGCTGCCCGCAGCTGGGTCGCGACGACGCCCATACCCGTGACGCTACGCCCGCCGTCAGGGCCGGGCGACCGCGACGGGGCGGCCGGCGGCGCGGGCTCAGTGGGCCGCGCTCTCCTCCGCGATCATGGCGACCAGACCGCGGCGCCCGCCCAGCTCCAGCGCCCGGCGCTGCCGGTCGGCGCCGTTGCCCTCCCGCAGCAGCCGGTGCAGCAGCGAGGTGACCTGGCGCTCGTCACCCGCCCGGACCAGGGCCGGGGTGAGGTACTCGACCAGGTCGCTGACCAGGTCGCCGACCCGGCGGGGCAGTCCGGTGACCGGATCGTGCAGGGCTTCGGTCATGCCGTACCGGGCGGCGTTCCAGCTGGCGCCGGCCAGGCTCTCCGGGGTCCGCTCGGGGCCCGGGACGCCCTGCCGGTACTCGCTCATCACGGTGGTGGCCAGGGCCCGGACCAGCCCGGCGAGCATCACCGCCTCGTCGGCGCGCAGCTGCACGTCCATCGCCCGGACCTCGAGCGTCGGGTAGCGCTCGGACAGCCGGGCCTGCCAGTACAGCTGCCCGCGGTCGCGGATCATCCGGGCGTCCTGCAGCGCGGTGATCCGCCGGTCGTAGTCCTCGGCGTCGGCGAACCGGGGCGGCACGCCGCTGATCGGCCAGCGGTTGAAGACCACCGTGCGCCAGCTGGAGAAGCCGCTGTCGGTGCCGTACCAGAGCGGGGAGTTGGCGGCCAGCGCGACCAGCAGCGGCAGCCACGGCCGCAGCCGGTTGAGCACCGCGACCCCGGTCTCCCGGTCGGGGATCCCGACGTGCACGTGCATCCCGTTGATCAGGTTCTCGTCGGCGAGCCGGGAGAAGTCCTGGTGGATCGAGCGGTAGCGCGGCGCGTCGGTGATCGCCGGCGGGAGGTCGTCGGCGTACGGGGCGGTGCCGCAGGCGGCGAGGTGGCAGCCGGAGGCCTCGGCGGCGGCGGCCACCGCGTGGCGCAACCGCAGCAGGTGGCCGCCGACCTCGGAGAGCCCCTGGCAGACCGGGGTGGCGATCTCCACCTGGGCCTGGAGCAGCTCGTGCTGCACCTCGGCGTCGTCCAGTGCGGGGTGCAGGTCGGCGGCGGCCCGGACCTGCTCGACCCTGGGCAGCGGGAGCCCGGTGTCCGGGTCCAGCAGCAGGTACTCCTCCTCGACACCGAGGGTGAGGGGCTCGTCGCCGGGCCCGGGGCGTGCGGCGGATTCGCGCAGCGTGGTGCTCATGACCGGCAGGTACCCGAACGGTCGGCGCTCAAGCCTCCCCGCCCCCGTCCGGACGTGCCGGGGCGGCCGGAGCCGGAGCGCCCGGGCGGGGCGGCAGCGCGTGCAGCCGGACCTGTCCGAGCCGGCCGTCCTCGACCACGGCGGTCAGGTAGGTGCACTCCGGGCGGCGGCGCCGGTCGGTGGGCGAGCCCGGGTTGAGCAGCCGCATCCCGCCGGGGCCGACCGAGTCCCAGGGGATGTGGCTGTGTCCGAAGACCAGCACGTCGACCCCGGGGAACCGGAGCTCGCAGCGGTGCTCCCGGCCCCGTGCCGGGCCGGTCTCGTGGACCACGGCCAGGCGCAGGCCGGCCAGCTCGGCCTCGGCCACCTCGGGCAGCCGGGCCCGCAGGGCCGGGCCGTCGTTGTTGCCGTGCACGGCGATCAGCCGCCGGGCCCGGGCCGCCAGCAGGTCCAGGGTCGGCTCGTCGACCCAGTCGCCGGCGTGCACCACCACGTCGGCCTCGTCGACCGCGGCCAGCAGCGTCGCGGGCAGCCGGCGGGCCCGGGCGGGCACGTGGGTGTCCGAGGTGAGCAGCAGGCGCACGGGCCCTCCTGGTCCAGCGGTACGGGCGGTCCAGCGGTACAGGCGGTCCAGCGGTACGGGCGCTCAGCGCCGGGCGGTGGGCGCCCGCAGCTGCGGGTCGCAGCCGCAGGAGCGGCGTACCACCAGGGTCGCCGGAAAGCGCCGGACCAGCCCGCCGGGGCCGGCCTGCGCGGCCGGCGGGTCGAGCACCATGGCGACCGCCGCCTGGGCCATCGCCTCGGTGTCGGAGGCCACCGTGGTCAGCGGCGGGTCGCAGAACGCGGCCTCCGATATGTCGTCGAAGCCGGCCACCGCGAGGTCCTGCGGCACCCGAAGGCCGAGCTCCCGGGCGGCCCGCAGGACGCCCATCGCCTGGTCGTCGGTGGTGCAGAAGACCGCCGAGGGCCGGTCGGGCGCCGTCAGCAGCCCGAGGGCCAGGTCGAAACTGCGGAAGCGGTCGAACGGGGCCTCGACCAGCAGGCCGCCGGTCGCCAGGCTGGCCTGCGCCATCGCCTGCGACCAGCCCTCCACCCGGTCCACCACCGGGTCGCCCGGCGCCAGTGTGGAGGCGGTCCGGCCGAGGCAGGCGACGCTGCGGTGCCCGTGGTCCAGCAGGTGCCGTACGGCGAGCCGGGCGCCGCCGACGTCGTCGGTCACCACGGCCGCGTTGGCGGGGTCGTCGGGCCGCCGGTGCAGCAGCGCGACCCTGGTCCCGTCGTCCTGGCCGAGGTCCGCGGCGGGCCGCCGGCCGCCGTGCTGGCTGATCAGGATCAGCCCGGCGACGCGCATGCCGAGGAAGGCGTGGGTGTAGTGCTCCTCGCGGGCGCCGCCGTAGTCGGAGTTGCCGATCAGCACCAGCTTGCCGCGCTCGAAGGCGACCCGCTCCACCGCGTGGGCGAGTTCCGCGAAGAACGGCTGCCGGGCGTCGGGCAGGACCATGCCGAGCAGGTCGGTGCGGCGCCGGGCCATCGCCTGCGCCATGCTGTCGGGCCGGTAGCCGAGCTGCTCGATCGCGGCCTGCACGCGCTGTCTGGTGGCCGGCGCCACCGGCCGCGGCCCGTTGTTGATGACGTAGCTGACGACCGCCGTCGACGTCCCGGCCAGCGCGGCCACCTGATCCCGTGTCACTTTCGGCACCGGTCGAGCCTACACACCCGGGCGCCCGGCGGGCGCCACCGCGGCGACGCCCGGTCAGTACACGTCGCGGACGTAACGCCGGTCGGCGGCCAGCTGCTTGACGTAGGCGTCGGCCTCCTCCTCGGCCAGACCACCGTGGACCCGGACGATGTCGCGCAGCGCCCGGTCGACGTCCCGGGCCATCCGGCCGGCGTCCCCGCAGACGTAGAAGTGGGCGCCGTCGCGCAGCCGGTCCCACAGCCGGGCACCGTGCTCGCGCATCCGGTCCTGGACGTAGACCTTGGAGCGCTGGTCGCGGGAGAAGGCCAGGTCGAGGCGGTCGAGGTGACCGGAGGCCCGGAAGGCGGTGAGCTCCTCGCGGTAGTAGAAGTCGGTGGCCGCGCGCTGCTCGCCGAAGAACAGCCAGTTCGGGCCGGTGTGCCCGCGGGCCTGCCGCTCCTCGAGGAAGCCGATGAACGGGGCGATCCCGGTCCCCGGACCGACCATGATCATCGGGGTGGCCGGGTCGGCGGGCGGCCGGAAGTGCGGCGCGCGCTGCACGAAGACCGGCACCGGGCCGTCGTCGGCCGAGTCCGCCAGGTAGCTGGAGCAGACGCCGGTGCGGGGCCGGCCGTACTCGTTGGTGTAGCGGACCACCGACACCGTGAGCCGCACCTCGCCGGGCCGGGCCAGCGGGCTGGACGATATCGAGTACAGCCGGGGCTGCAGCCGCCGCAGCACGTCGGCCCACTCCTGGGCGCCCGCCCGGACCGGGTGGCCGCCGATCACGTCGACCGCCTGGCGGCCCCAACTCCACCGCGCCAGCTCGTCCTTGTTGTCGGAGCGCAGCAGCCGCCGCAGGCCCCGGTCGCCGCTGCGGTCGGCGACGAAGCGCAGCAGGCCGGGGGTGATCCGGGCGATCTCCAGGCGGGTGCGCAGCGCCTCGCCGAGCGGCAGCTCGCCGCTGTCCGGGACGGACACCCGCTCGGCCGGGTCGAGACCGGTGACGGCGAGCCACTCCTCGACCAGCCCGGCGTCGTTGGCGGGCCAGACGCCGAGCGCGTCCCCGGCCTGGTGGCCGAGGTCGCCGCGGTCCCCGCCACGGGTGTCGAAGGTGAACTGCCGGACCTCCTTGGCCGATCCGGGGAGGCTGAGCAGCCGGTTGCCGATCAGCAGGGTGGCGAACGGCGAAGCCTTGGAGTACGGCTCCTCGCCCCGGCGCGCGGCGACCACGACGGGTGCCGGCCCGACAACTGTGGCCCGGGCGCCGGCGGGGGCCGGCCCGGTGCCGGTGGCCCGGGCGCCCGCGGCGGCCTGCTCGGCCAGCGCCGACACCAGCTGCTCCAGCCACCGCCCGACGGTCTCCTCGTGGTCCGGTTCGCAGTCGGCGCGCGGCACCAGCCGGGTGCCGCCGAGTTCGCCGAGCCGCTGGTCCAGCCGGCGCCCGTGGCCGCAGAAGTCGTCGTAGCTGGAGTCGCCGAGGGCCAGCACGGCGTAGCGCAGGCCGGCGGCCTGCTCACGGGCGGCCAGCGCGGTCCAGAAACCGGCGCCGTTGTCGGGTGCTTCGCCGTCGCCGAAGGTGCTGGTGACGAACAGCACCGGCACGCCGTCCGGCAGGGTGTCCGGGGCGCAGTCGTCCATGCTGCGCACCGCCGGCCGCCACCCGGCCTCGGCGAGCCGGGCGGCCGCCCGGGCCGCCACCTCCTGCGCGGTGCCGGTCTGCGAGGCCCACAGCACGGTGATCTCGCGCCCCGGGGCGTCGACGGCCGGGGAGCCGGCCAGGGAGCCGGCCGGGGCGTCGGCTGCCGGGGCGTCGGCTGCCGGGGCGGCCTGTGCCGGGCGGCGGGAGTAGAGCCCGGCCAGCAGGCCGTCCACCCACAGCGCGCGCTCCGGGTCGAGCGGCGCCCGTTCGGGCAGGACCGGTACGGCGGCCGGCGGCGCGCTGCCGAGGCCGGCGAGGAAGCCCGCCAGGAACTGCCGTTCGGCGGGGGCGAAGGAGGGCGGGGCGAGGTCCGGGACGCCCAGCAGCCCGCGCAGTGCCTCCACGGCCGCGTCCGGCCCGGCGCCGACCAGGGCCGGCGTCGGGAAAGCCCCGACCAGGGTCGGGGTCGGGGCCGGCAGGCGGCCGGGGGCGGAGGCGGGGACGGCCGGCGGGCGCTCCGCCGCGGTCACCACACTGAGCGCCACCGCGCAGGCCTTCAGCTCGGGCTGGAAGGAGATCGGGTCGACCGCGTCGTTGGTCACCGCGTTGATGCTCAGGTACTCGCCGAACAGGTCGTTCCAGTGGAACGGCGCGAAGCAGTTGCCGGGCCGGACCCGGTCGGTGACCACGGCGGGCAGCACCGCCCGGCCGCGGCGCGAGACGATCTCCAGGTGGTCGCCCTCGGCGGCCCCGAGCGCCTCGGCGTCCTGCGGGTGCACCTCCACGAACGGGCCGGGGGCGAGCCGGTTCAGTTTGGCCACCCGGCCGGTCTTGGTCAGGGTGTGCCACTGGTGCTGGAGGCGGCCGGTGTTCAGTACGAACGGGAAGTCGTCGTCCGGCAGTTCGGCCGCCTCCAGGTGCGGGCGGGGGAAGAACACCGCCCGCCCGCTCGCGGTCGGGAAGGCCAGCCGGGGGCGGCTGCCGTCGGGCCGCTCCAGCAGGTGGGCGCTGACCCCGTCGTTGAGGTAGCGGATCGGGTTGCGGTCCGGCCCGTCCTCGCTCGCGCTCGGCCACTGCACCGGGCTCTCGCGCAGCCGGCGGTAGCTGACCCCGCGCAGGTCGTAGCCGGTCGCCGGGTTCCAGGCCCGTCTGATCTCCTCGAAGACCTCCTCGGCGCTGGCGTGCTCGAACCCCTCGGTGAAGCCCATCGCCCGGGCCACCCGGGCGATCAGCTGCCAGTCCGGCAGCGACTGGCCGACCGGGTCGGCGGCAGGCCGCACCAGGGTCAGGTTGCGCTCCGAGTTGATCATCACGCCCTCGGCCTCGGACCACATCGCCGCCGGCAGCACCACGTCGGCGTAGGCGTTGGTCTCGGTGTCGCCGAACACGTCCTGGGTGATGACCAGTTCGGCGGCCTCCAGGCCGGCGATGACGGTCTTGCGGTTGCCCACGCTGGCCACCGGGTTGGTGCAGATGATCCAGCAGGCCTTGATCTCCCCCTCGGCCATCCGGGAGAACATCTCGACCGTGCCGCGGCCGACCTCGGTCCGGATGGTGCCGGGGACCAGCCCCCACAGCCGCTCGGTGAACTCCCGGTCGGCGGGGACCAGGACGGAGCGCTGGCCGGGCAGCCCGGGGCCCATGTACCCCATCTCGCGCCCGCCCATCGCGTTCGGCTGGCCGGTCAGCGAGAACGGCCCGCTGCCCGGCCGGCAGATGGCGCCGGTCGCCAGGTGCAGGTTGACCAGCGCGTTGGTGTTCCAGGTGCCGTGGGTGGACTGGTTGAGCCCCATCGTCCAGCAGCTCATCCACTCCCCCGCCGCGCCGATCAGCCGGGCCGCCTCCCGCAGGTCCTCCTCGGCCACCCCGGTCACCTCGCTGACCCGGCCGGGCGGGTAGTCCCGCAGGAAGTCCGGCATCGCCTCCCAGCCCTCGGTGAACTCCTCGATGAAGGCCGGATCGGTG
Source organism: Kitasatospora sp. NPDC094015 (assembly GCF_040304075.1). Classification (NCBI taxonomy): domain Bacteria; kingdom Bacillati; phylum Actinomycetota; class Actinomycetes; order Kitasatosporales; family Streptomycetaceae; genus Kitasatospora; species Kitasatospora sp. NPDC094015. The sequence goes on along the minus strand of NZ_JBEOUL010000027.1, from coordinate 15,982 downwards.
TGCCCGCCCTCGACCAGCAGGTGCAGCAGCCCGTTCAGCAGCGCGAGGTCGGTGCCCGGCCGGACCTGGAGGAAGAGCTGCGCCTTGTCCGCGGTGGCGGTGCGCCGGGGGTCGACCACGATCAGCTTGGCGCCCGCCTTCACCCGCTCCATCATCCGCAGGAACAGGATCGGGTGGCAGTCCGCCATGTTGGCGCCGATCACCAGGAAGACGTCCGCCTGCTCGAAGTCCCGGTACGAGCCGGGCGGCCCGTCCGCGCCCAGCGACAGCTTGTAGCCGGAGCCCGCACTGGCCATGCACAGCCGGGAGTTGGACTCGATCTGGTTGGTCCGCACGAATCCCTTGGCCAGCTTGTTCGCCAGGTACTGGGCCTCCAGGCTGAGCTGGCCGGAGACGTAGAAGGACAGCGCGTCCGGGCCGTGCTCGTCCAGGATCCGGCGCAGCCGCCGGCCGGTCTCGGCGATCGCCTCGTCCACGTCGGTGGCGACCGGCTGCGCGCCGCGCTCCGGCCGGACCAGCGCGGTGCCCAGCCGCCCGGGGGCGGCGAGCAGGTCGGCGCTGGTGGCGCCCTTGGTGCAGAGCCGGCCGAAGTTGGCCGGGTGGGCCTTGTCGCCGGATGCCCTGGCCACCGTGCGCCGGCCCGAGGCGGGGTCGGTGGTGAGCTCGAACAGCATCCCGCAGCCGACACCGCAGTAGGAGCAGACGGTCCGCACGGTACTGCCGGCGGTCTTCGGGCCCGACGCCGTCACAGCGGCCCCCCTCGGGTAGCGGTCGGGTGGTGAGCGCGGGGAACCCCCGCCCTCAGCACCGTAGGTGTCCGGGATTACCGCGACATCACACCGGTCACGCACCGGCGGTTAACGCGGCCGCACAGCCGCCGCCGCCCGCGTGTGAGCGGCCCGCCGTGCCACCGGCCCAAGCTAACCGGCCCCGCCCCGTCCTGGGCAGCCCTCGGACCGACCGTGTCACCTCAGGCGGCGCACGGCGGCCGCGGGCGGACAGCACGACGGCCGGGACCACGTCCTGGTCCCGGCCGCGGGCGGCCCCTGCCGCGGGGTCAGACGGTGGCGAGCGACAGCTCGGTGGACTTGATCAGTGCCACCACGGCGGTCCCGGTGACCAGGCCGAGGTCGGTGACGGCGTCCTTGGTGATGGCCGCGGTCAGCTCGCCGCCCTCGACGGCCACCTTCACCGTCGCCATGGCGGCGCCGGCGGCCACGTCCGTGACGGTGCCCGGCAGCTGGTTGCGGATGCTCAGCCCGGTGACCGGGCCGGTGGCCAGCGCGACGTCGGTGGACTTGACCATGGCCCGGACGGCGCTGCCCTCGGCCAGGCCCAGGTCCTTCACCGCGTCGAGGGTGACCGCCGAGGTGACCAGCTGCCCGCCGGCCAGCCGGGTCTTCACGGTCGCCATCGCCTCGCCGGTGGTGACGGAGGTGACGGTGCCGGGGATCTGGTTGCGGATGCTCAGGCTCATGGGAGGACCTCGCGGGAGAGGGGCGACGGGTGCGGTTGCGGCCGTCTCCCGCCCACCGTAGCCACGGCCGCGGCGCCCCGGGCTACGGCGATCGCAGCTGCTGGGCGGCGCGCCGGAAGGCGCTCGCAGGTCGGAGGGAGGGTGGTCCGGACGGGTCAGGACCCGTCCCGGTCCGGTGGCCCGGGGCGCGGGTCCCGGCCGGGCGCCAGCCGGGCGACCACCTCGCCGAGCTCGTCGCAGGCCTGCTGGATCCGCCGCTGGGTGCTGCGCTGCTCGGAGACGATCGCGGCGAGCAGCAGCCCGGTCAGCGCCGCCGAGCCGTTCAGGGCCTGCAGGATCACCATCGTGTCGAGCACGCTGCGGTCGGCGAACGGCCCGACCCCGTCGGTGGCGGCGGTGACGGTCAGCACGGACACCGCCAGCACGCAGGGCGCGGCACCGGCCAGCTCGAACCGCAGCGCCGCCCAGATGATCAGCGGGAAGACCAGGAAGAGCAGGTTGAGCGGGCTCCGGGCGGCCACGTACGCCGCGGCCGCGGTCGCCGCCAGCACCAGCACCGGTTCGATCCGGCGCGCCCCCTGGCCCGGCCGGCTGATGGTCCGGGCCACCAGCAGCACGGGCGCGACCACCAGGACGCCCATCGCGTCCCCCACCCACCAGGCCGACCAGGTCGCCCAGAACCCGCTGGCGGGCAGCGCCCCGCTCACCAGCAGCGCGCCGCTGCCGATGGTCGCGCTGACCAGCATCCCGGCGAGCGCGCCCAGGAAGACCAGCGCCAGCCCGTCCCGCAGCCGGTCCAGCTCCGGGCGGAACCCCACCCGGCGCAGCATCAGGTACGCACAGACCGGGGCGAGGGTGTTCCCCGCGGTGATCGCCACCGCCGCGGCGTCCACACTGCCGATGCTCGCGATGACGAGCAGCGCCCCGGCGGCGATCGCCGGCCAGATCCGCAGGCCGAGCAGGAGCAGCGCGGTCAGCGCGATGCCGGTGGGCGGCCACAGCGGGGTGACCCGCGCGCCGGCCACCACCACCTGTTCCAGCAGGCCGAGCCGGCCGGCCACGAAGTAGCCGACCGCCACGCCTGCCGCGGCCAGGGCGGCCACGGCCGGCCGCCGGAGCTCCTCGTTTCTCACCATTGCAGACATCAGAACGCGTCCGGGCCCGGGGCGCGGTGCTGACACGCTCAGCCCCGGCCGCGGTCACCTCTGCGCGTGCCCGTGGTCGTCGCAGAGCACCAGCACCGCGGCGTCGTCGGTGTGCCCGGTCAGCTCGGCCACCTTGATCACCTCGGCGGCCAGCTGCTCCGGGCCGGCCGGGACCAGGGCGCGCACCACCCGCTCGACCTCGGCCAGCCCGTCCTCGACCGAGAACGTCGGGCCCTCCACCACCCCGTCGGTGACCAGCACGTACGCCCCGTCCTCGGGCAGCCGCCGGGCGGCCGCCGGGTAGTCCTCGCCGGGCAGGATGCCCAGCGGGAGCCCGCCCTCCCCCTCCCAGGCGATCCCGCTGCGGCCGTCGGCGGTGGCCCAGACCGCCGGGACGTGCCCGGCCCGGGCCACAGTGAGCGTCCTGCTGCCGGGTTCGAAGCGCAGGAAGGTGCAGGTCGCGAAGAGTTCGGCGTCGAGCGAGATCAGCAGGTCGTTGGCGCGGTGCAGCACCTCGCCCGGGGCGTCGGTGAACGAGGCCACGGCGCGCAGTCCGACCCGCAGCTGCCCCATGAAGGCCGCCGCCTCCACGTCGTGACCCTGGACGTCGCCGATCGAGAAGGCGAGCGTGCCGTCGGGCAGCCGGAAGCCGTCGTACCAGTCGCCGCCGACGGCCAGCCCGTCGCGGGCGGGGGCGTAGCGGGCCGCCGTGCGCAGCCCGGGGCAGGAGGGCAGCACGGCCGGCAGGAGTTCGCGCTGCAGGGCCTCGGCCAGCTCCACCCGGGCCTGCTGGAGCTCCGCGCGCTCCAGCGCCTGCGCGGTCAGCCGGCCCAGCTCGGTCAGCAGGTCGTCGGCGCTCGCGGGACGGCTGGTACGGCGTCGGGCCACTGACCCTCCGGGGTGTCGGCTGCGGCCGGTGCCTGCTCCCCCGCGGGCCGCACCAGCCATGGTATTTCGGCGGCGCGGCGGCCGCCCGGCCGGGCGGCGGGGCCCGGAACGGCTGCGCCGGCGGGGGCGGCGGTGGCCATCCGGGGGTGAGATCGCGTTCGCACCGGTGCTCGGGCGCCGGCGGGGGAAGAAGGGAGGAATGCCAGCCATGAGCGAAGCAGTGAGCGCCAGGTTCCGGCGGTGGCTGAAGGATCCCACCGTCGTGCTGACGATCCGCGCCACCGTCGCGGCGACCCTCGCCTACGCGGTGGCGCTCCAGCTCAGCGCCGAGCCGGCCCCGCTGACCGCCCCGCTGACCGCGCTGCTGGTCGTCCAGGTCACCCTCTACTCGACGCTGACCACCAGCATCCGCCGGGTCAACTCGGTGGTGGTCGGGGTGGTGATCGCGATCGGGTTCAGCTCGGTGATGGGCCTGTCCTGGTGGAGCCTCGGGCTGATCATCCTGGCCTCGCTGACCATCGGGCAGTTCGTGCGGGTCGACGAGTTCGTCAACGAGGTGGCGATCAGCGCGATGCTCGTGCTCGGGGTCACCCGGCTCGCCACCCAGGCCTGGGACCGGGTGCTGGAGACCCTGATCGGCGCCGTGGTGGGGCTGCTGTTCAACCTGGTGTTCGCCCCGCCGGTCTGGGTGGACACCGCCGGGGAGTCGATCGAGGACCTCGCCCGGCAGGCCCGCCACCTGCTGCTGCGGATCGCCGAGGAGCTCGGCGGCCACACCCCGGTCGAGCGGGCCGCCGCGCGGCTGCACGAGGCCCGCGCCCTGGACCAGGCCATCGCCGACGTGGACGGCGCGCTGCGGCAGGCCGAGGACAGCCTGCGGCTGAACCCGCGGATCAGCGAGGGCCTGCTGTCCCGGTTGGTGCTGCGCACCGGCCTGGACACGCTGGAGATCTGCGTGGTGGTGATCCGGGTGCTGGCCCGCTCGCTCACCGACCTGGCCAAGCACCGGGAGGAGGGCGAGGAGCTCCTGCCGTCGGACGTCGCGCTGGCGCTGGAGGAGCTGCTGACCCACGTGGGCGGCGCGCTGGTGAGCTTCTCGGTGCTGGTGACCACGCAGGTGAGCCGCAACGCCGAGGAGGCCGAGGGCCGGCTGACCGCGGAGCTCTCGGCCGCGCTGGCCAGCCGGGAGCGGGTGGCCCAGATGCTGCTGCTGCGGGTCCAGGCCCACCCCAAGGCCTGGCAGCTGCACGGCTCGCTGCTGGCCGAGATCGACCGGATCCTGGACGAGCTCGACCTCGAGCACCGCAGCCGGCGGCTGATGGAGGAACTCGACCGGGCCTCGGTCGCCAACCGGGAGCGGTTCACCGGGCTCGGCCGGATCCGCGGCCTGGTCCGCGGCGAGGGCTGGCGCCGGCGCAAGGAGGCCTGAGCCGGCTCCCGTTGCGGCCTCAGCCGCCCGGGATCTCCTGCTCGGTCCAGATCGCCTTGCCCCGGTCGGTGTAGCGGCTGCCCCACCGGCTGGTCAGCTGCGCCACCAGGTACAGGCCGCGGCCGCCTTCGTCGGTGAGCCGGGCCCGGCGCATCCTCGGCTGGGTGCTGCTCGGGTCGGACACCTCGCAGATCAGCCGCTGCGCCCGGATCAGCCGGACCCCGACCGCGCCGCCGCCGTACCGGATGGCGTTGGTGACCAGCTCGCTCACCACCAGCTCGGTGGTGAAGGCCAGGTCCTCCAGCCCCCAGCGCTCCAGCTGCGCGGTCACCGCGTCCCGGACCCGGGAGACTGAGGCCGGCTCCGGGTCCACGTCCCAGGCGGCGGTGTCACCGGTGGGCAGCAGCCGGGTGCGGGCGAGCAGCAGGGTGACGTCGTCGGGCAGCCGGTGCGCGGGCAGGCTCTCGGTGATCTCCTTGCCGGCCTCGGCGAGCGGGCGGGTGGTCACCGCGGCCCGTGCGAGCCGGCCGCGCAGCTCGGTCATGCCCTCGTCCAGGTCGCCCTCGCCGCCGCCGATCAGGCCGTCGGTGTAGAGCACCAGGACGCTGCCGGCGGCGAGCTCGACCTCCGCCACCTCGAACGGGAAGCCGCCGACGCCCAGCGGGGGCCCGGGGCTGACCTCCACGTAGGAGATCGCGCCGTCCGGGCCGACCACCGCCGGCGGCGGGTGCCCGGCGCTGGCCATCACGCACCGCCCGGAGACCGGGTCGTAGACCGCGTAGAGGCAGGTCGCCCCGGACGGCGCGGGCTCCCCGCGGACGCCGCCGCCCTGGTCGTCGGCCTCCACCGCGAGCTGGGAGACCAGGTCGTCGAGGTGCACCAGCAGCTCGTCCGGCCCGAGGTCGAGGTCGGCGAGGGTGCGCACCGCCGTGCGCAGCCGTCCCATGGTGGCGCTGGCCTGGAGGCCGTGGCCGACCACGTCGCCGACCACCAGGGCGATCCTGGCCGAGGACAGCGGGATCACGTCGAACCAGTCGCCGCCGACCCCGCCGTCGGTGTTGGTGGGCAGGTAGACGCTGGCGGTGACGGCCGCCGGGGTGTCGCTGGCGGCCGGCGGCAGCAGGCTGCGCTGGAGGCTCACGGCGGCCCGGTGCTCGCGGGCGTAGCGGCGGGCGTTGTCGAGCGCCAGGGCGGCCCGGGAGCCGATCTCCTGGAGCAGCTCCAGGTCGGGGCTCTCGAAGCGTTCGCCGCCGACCTCCCGGTACGCGCAGATCCGGCCGAGCACGATGCCGCGGGCCCGGAGCGGGGCGATCATGAGCGGCCGGCCGGCGGACTCGGACAGGGCGGGCACCGAGGAGCCGGCCGCCTCCACCGCCACGGCGGTGCCGATCGGCACCTGGCCGGCGCCCTCACCGGCCTCGGCGGCCCGGCGCAGGGTGAGCATCCCGGCGTGGTCGGGGGTGGGCTCGTCGCCCTGGAAGACCGCCTCGGCGACCTCGATCACCGCGGCCTCGCACAGGCCGGGGACGAGGACGGCGGCCAGGTCGACGCAGGTGCCGTTGACGGACAGCGAGCCGCCGACCGCCGCGGTCGCCCGGTGCAGCAGCTCCAGCCGGCGGCGCGAGCGGCCGAGTTCGGTGGTGTCGGTGAACAGGGCGGTCACCCCGAGCGGCTCCTCGCCGTCCGCCTGCAGCCGGAAGGCGGAGATCCCCATCAGCCGCCCGCCCTGCGGGTCCAGCACGGTGCGCACCTGGGCCTCGGGCAGCACCAGGGGTCGCCCGCTGTCCAGTACGTCCCGCAGCAGGCCCTCGATGTTCTCGGCGTCCTCGGCGCGCAGGAAGTCGGCCAGCCGCCGGCCCTTCAGGTCGGTCGGGACGCCGCTGTAGGGCAGCAGGTGGGTGTTGGTGCGGATCAGCCGCAGTTCCGCGTCGAAGACCGCCAGCCCGACCCGGTCCTGGAGGAACAGCTCCCGGGTGAAGGCGTGCTCCTCGCGCCAGCGGGCCACCGTGGCGGCCGGCGCGCCGATCACCAGGTAGCGCGGCGGACCGTCGGCGACCAACGGCAGCACCCGGAAGGCGAGGTCGGTCGCCTCGCCGCGTCCGTCCAGCAGCACGGCGCTGCCGGCCCGGCCGGCCGCGAGGGCGTCCCAGAGCTCCGGCTCGGCGAGCAGCCGGCTCATCGGGGACCCGCAGACCTCGTCGGCCGGCCGGCCGAGGAGGTCCTCCGCGGCGCGCGTCCAGCCCACGACCACGCCCTCGGCATCGACGACGGCCGCGGCCATGGCGCCGATGAACGGGTGATGGTTGTTGTCCATGGTGTGCGCACCTCACGCGGTCGGCGGGCGGGCCGGTCCACTCCTCCTCATCCTGCAACGGATGCCGGTGCCGCGCGTCCCCTCGGCCCGGACGGCCGGGCGGCGGGCGCGGGAGCAGCGGCGCGGGCGGGGCGGGCGGTGTTCACAGGCGGGGCCGGAAGACCAGCAGCGCCACGTCGTCCCGGCGGTCGCCGACCCGGCGCAGCTCGTCGCAGAGCTCCTCCACCGGCAGGTGGCGGGCGGCGGTGGCGGCGGCGGCCAACCGGTTCATCCCTTCGGTCAGACCGGCCTCCGGGCTCTCCACCAGGCCATCGGTGTAGAGCAGCAGGGTGTCGCCGGCGCCCAGGATCCGGCGGTGCGTGCTGCGGGCGACGTCCGGGTCGACGCACAGCGGCAGGTCGACCCGGCGGCCGGTGAGGAAGCGGGCCGGGCCGTCGGCGGGGATCAGCAGCGGCGGCGGATGGCCGGCGCTCGCCCACACGGCGTGCCAGCCGTCGGCCCGCAGCGCCAGGTGCACGTGCACGATGGTGACGAACGGCGCCACCCGCAGGCCTTCGGCGACCCGGTCCAGCTGGGCCAGGATGTCCGCCGGGGTGGCCGGGCGGTTGCTGTTGAAGGCGAGCGCGCGCAGCATGCTGCGCAGCTGGCCCATCGCGGTGGCCGCGGTCAGGTCGTGGCCGGCGATGTCGCCGATGGCCAGCGCCAGGGTGCCGTCCGGCAGGAAGAACGCGTCGTACCAGTCGCCGCCGATCTCGGCGGTGGTGCTGGCCGGCTGGTAGCGGGCGGCCAGGTCGGCGCCGGGCACCTCGGGCGTCGGCGTCAGCTGGGCGCGTTGCAGGATCAGCGCGGTGCGCCGGGTGTGCTGGTGCTCCAGGGCGTTGCGCAGCGGCCGCTGGGCCTGCTGGAGCACCTCGCTCAGCAGGGCGATGTCGGCAGCGCTCGGCGGGGGGCTGTCGCCGCAGCCGGCCGCGGCGGCGAAGGCGACCACGGCGGAGTCCACCAGGATCGGCACCAGGACCAGGCTGGTCGCCCGGGCCTCGGCCAGCCAGCGCAGCGAGACGTCCGGCAGGATGCCGTCGGGGGGATGGCCGGCGGCGAAGGTCAGCAGCCGGGGCCGGCCGCTCTCGATCACCTGCCGGGCCACCGGCCCGACCTGGTAGGTCTGGCTGCGCAGGGCGGGCAGGCCGGGCAGGCCGACCCGGGCCGCCGAGGCCACCCGGGTGGCGATCATGGCGCCCGAGGAGGGCCCGCCCTCGCCCTCGGGCAGGCGGAACACCGCGCAGGCGTCGGTGAGTTCGGGCACCACCGCCTCGGCCATCGCCGCGAAGGCGCCCTGCAGGTGGTGGCCGGGCACGGCGGACACCCGGGCGAGCAGCCGCTCGCGCAGCCGGGCCCGCCACTGGTCCTCGATGTCGGCGGTCGCGCCGACCCATTCGGCAACCGTCTCGCCGTTCGCCCCGGTGCCGAGCACCGGCACCGCGCGGGCCTTGACGTGGCGGTACTCGCCGGAGACGGTGAGCACCCGGAAGGTGGACTCGAACATGGTGGGGGTGCCGGTGAGCGCCCGGGTCCAGACCCGGAGCAGTTCCGGCGCGTCCCGCGGGTGGATCAGCTCCAACCAGCCCGGGTCCAGCGCCGGGCGCCAGGGGGAGCCGGTGAGGTCCTCCCAGCCTTCGACCAGCTCGGTCATCGAGCCGTCGGGGCGCAGCAGCCACACCATCTGGGAGACCGCGGAGATCAGCGCCTCGTAGCGCTCCAGGGTCTGCTGCCGCTGCCGGGAGAGCTGCTCGGCGCGTTCGGCGGCGGCCACCTCGCGAGTGGTGTCGATGCCGAGCGCCAGCACGCCGACGCCGTGCCGGGAGCGGACCCGGGTGCAGCTGTAGACGAAGTGCCGCGGCCCCGGCGCGCCCGGGCCGGTGCCGGCGGTGGCCCGGGGCGCGGTGACCTGGCGGGCCAGGCCGTCCGCGTAGACCTGGTCCATCAGGTGGAGGAAGGCCCCGGCGCGTTCGTCCGCGAAGGCCTCGGCGGCCGGCAGGTCGAGCGGCCGGGCGCCGAACAGCTTGCCGAAGGCCTCGTTGCGGTAGACCAGACGGTGGTCCGGGCCGCTGAACAGCGACACGGCGACGATCGCCTGGTCGAAGACCTCGGGCACCAGCTCCGGCTCGGCGTCCACGGGCGGAGGGCTCCTCTCGGGGCAGGGGCGTGCCCACTCCTGTCCGACGCTACGAGAGGTGCCGCCGAACCGCATGCCGCGCGCGGTGCCGCGGCCGGCCGCCGGGGGCCCGGGCGTCGCACCCGCCCGGGCCCGTCGGGTCGGACGGGTCAGCAGGTGACCGGGAGGTCCAGGGTGACCGGGTTGGGCGACCACGGGAACGACGCCACGGCGAAGCTCGCGTGGACGGTGGAGCCGCACGGCACGGTGCCGCCGACGCCGCGGACCTGGATCGTCGAGGCGGTGAAGACCACGTTCTGGTTCAGCGTGCCGAGCGAGGCGCCGCCGACCACCTCGCCGGACAGGGTGGTGATCAGCTGCTTGGGCTGCGGGGCCGGGCTGCCCGGGGACGGCGGGCCGGCCAGGCCGACCTGGCCGTACAGCGCCACGCTGGTGCCGGTGACCTCGGCGCAGACCTTGGTGGCGAGACCGGCCTGGTAGCCGAGGCTGCCGCAGGTGGTGACGGTGGTGAGCGCGGTGGCGGCCTGCGGAGCCGGGGCGGCGACGGCGGGGGCGACACCGAAGGCGGTCAGACCGGCGACACCGGCCGCGAGCAGGGCGAGACGACTCATCGAACTTCTCCTCATGAGGGTGGGCCGCCCGCGGAACTGCGGGGCGGCATCTGCAATGTGATATTTCACATCGGACCTGAATGCAGAGTGGCACGGAATCGAACGCTTCGGGCGATCTTCGAGAAAGATCGGTGACGGATGTGACGCAGCTAACTACGCAGCCCACGGCTGCTCATGACGCCCGGTCACCGGACTGTCCGTCAGATCAACCGCCCGGCGGAGCGACCTGTGGCACCGCACCCGGGGCCGACCGGAGGGCCGGGCGCGCGGGCCGTGTCTACGATGAAGCCGGGGGCCGGACAGGAGGGCCGCGTATGAGTCAGGGCAAGCGCTATGCGTTGACGTTCCCCGGAGCCCCGGGGGCGCACGCGCCGCAGGACGTGGTGGTGGTCGAGGCGACCGGGGGCACCGGCCCCGGCGGTCACCCGGTCTACGCGGACGCGTCCGGGATCGTCCGGGCGGAGATCAGCGACCGCGGCGAGGTACGGATGCTGGCCTCCGGGGGCGGGCAGACCGCCCAGACACCGATCCACGCGGTCCTGCTGCCCTGAGGGGCGCACCGCACGGCGGACGGCCCACCCGCACCGGGTGGGCCGTCCGCCGGGTACGGTCCCGGCCCCAGCAGGCTCAGCGGGCCAGCCGGCCCATCAACGCGGACGCCGCGCCGACCCCGAGCGCGGCCGCCAGGGCCAGCACCCCGAGGTCGAGCCACAGGTGCGCCGGGGTGCCCAGCAGGAGCCCGCGCAGCGCGTCGACCTCGTAGCTCAGCGGGTTGACCTTGCTGACCGCCTGGAGCCAGCCCGGCATCACGTCGACCGGGTAGAGCGCGTTCGAACCGAAGAACAGCGGCATCGTGATGGCCTGCCCGATGCCCATCAGCCGCTCCCGGGTGAGCACGATCCCGGCGATCGACATGGACAGGCAGGCGAAGAAGGCCGAGCCCAGCACCACGACCAGGGCGACCGCCAGCAGCCGGAGCGGGTTCCAGGTCATCGCCACCCCGAGCACCGCGGCGATCACCACCACCACCAGCGCCTGGATCACCGACTTGACGCCGGCCGCGAAGGCCTTGCCGGTCACCAGCACGGCCCGCGGGGTCGGGGTGACCAGCAGTTTGGTGAGCACCCCGGAGTCCCGCTCCCAGATGATCATGATGCCGTAGAAGATCGCGATGAACATCGCCGACTGGGCGATGATCCCGGGAGCCAGGTAGTCCAGGTAGGGGATGCCACCGGTCGGGATGGCCTTGATCCGGGTGAAGGTCTCCCCGAAGATCAGCAGCCAGAGCGCCGGCTGCACCGCCCGGGTGTACAGCTCGACCCGGTCGTGACGCAGCTTCTGCAGCTCGATCGCGCACAGCGCGGCCACCCGGGCCGGGACCAGCCGCCACCCCTCACGGGCCGGCGGCGGGGTCAGCAGCAGTCTCAGCTCGGGCTGCGGCTGCTGCGGGGTGTCAGCCGACGCGGGAAGCTGTCCTGCGGGTGCGACGGACATCGCTCAGATCCCCTCCTTCCTCGGTGTCCCGGCCGCTCAGACCGCTGCCGGCGTAGTGGCGGAACACGTCCTCCAGGCTGGGCGCGGCGTCCGGCCGCGCGGCCAGCGAGGACCTCAGCTCCTCGGGCGTGCCGACCGCGCGCACCCGGCCGCGGTGCATCAGCGCGACCCGGTCGCAGTACTGGTCCGCCTCGTCCATGTAGTGGGTGGTGACCAGCACCGTCATCCCGGTGGCCGCCCGGACCTGGTTGATCCGGTCCCACACGCCGGTGCGCGCGATCGGGTCGAGCCCGATCGTGGGCTCGTCGAGGATCAGCAGCCGCGGCGCGCTGACCAGGGCCTGGGCCAGCTCCAGCCGCCGCACCATGCCGCCGGAGTAGGTGCCGGCCAGCCGGTCGGCGGGTTCGGTCAGGTCGACCGCGGCCAGCGCCTCGGCGACCCGGGCGGCCCGCTCCCGCCGGGGTACGTCGAACACCCGGGCGAAGAGCGCGACGTTCTCCCGGCCGGTCAGGCCGCCGTCGGCGGAGAGCTGCTGCGGCACGTAGCCCAGCAGCCGGCGCACCGCCATCCGTTCGCGGGCGCTGTCGTGCCCGAAGACCTGGACCATGCCGGGCGGGATCCGCAACAGCGTGGTGACGGCCCGGATCGCCGTGGTCTTGCCGGCGCCGTTCGGGCCGAGCAGGCCGAACACCTCGCCGGCCCGGACCTCCAGGTCGAGACCGTCCACCGCCCGGGTGGCTCCGAAGGCGTAGACCAGCCCGGTGCAGCGCACGGCGAGGGCCTCCGGCGGCGCGGCGCCCTGCGGCGCCCCGGCGGTGGGTGTCACGGTCATGCCCCGTCCCCTTCCTCGTGGAGGCCCTCGGCCAGGCGCCGCAGGGCCGGGAGTGCGGCGGTGAGCGCCGCCCGGTCGGCCTCCGGCAGCCGGGCGACCTGCGAGCGGACCAGCTCGCTGCGGCGGGCGTCCCAGGCGGCCAGCCGGGCCGCCGCCTCGGGGGTGGGGTGCAGCAGGGCGGCCCGGCCGTCCGCCGGGTCGGGGGCGCGGATCAGCAGGCCGTCCCCGACCAGCTGGTTGACCAGGGTGGAGACCGAGTTGCCGGCCAGGAACAGCTCCTTGGCGGCGGCGGACACCCGGATCCCCGGCCGGGCCGCGACCAGCCGCAGCAGCTCCACCTGGGCGCCGCGCAGCCGCGGCACGGTCAGGCCGCTGCGCAGCCGGCGGCGCAGCAGCCGCTGGATGCCGACGAGCAGATCGGCCAGCTCGTCGCCGAGTCCCTTGGTCGCCATGCCGGCAATTTTAGCTCTCAGTAAGAGCTATCGCAGTGGAACGCGGGAACCCGTACGCCGTTCGGGCGCCGGCCGCCGTTCGGGCGGGCCGCAGGCTCAGGGCACGACGGTGACCGGCCAGCGCCCGGCCTTCACCAGCCGGACCGCCACCGAGCCGACGATCCGGTGCCCGGCCTGCTCCGAGGCACCGACCACCACGGCGTCCGCCTTGAGCCGGTCGGCGGTCTCCACCAGGCCGCCGTACGGATCGCCGCGGAAGGTCACGAACTTCCACCGGACCTCGAAGACGCCGTGCATCCGCTCCGCCCAGCTGCGGATCTCCTGGAGCAGCTGCTCGGCGACCTCCTCGGTCAGCTCGGCGACCGAGGCGCCCATCGCCACCGCCGCCCCGAGCACCGGCTGCACGTAGACCACCACCAGCAGGGCGTTCTGACGGCGGGCCAGGCCGGCCGCGTAGGCGGCGGCGCGGCCGGAGGCGGCCGAACCGTCCACCCCGACCACGATCACCTTGGGGCCGTCGGTGCCCCGCTCGAACTGCTCACCGGAGAGCTCGGACCGTTCGGACTGCCACTCGTCACTCACAGCTGCCGAGCGTAGCCCCGCCCCGTCCGGCGCGGCGCGCGGGGGCCGGTGAGCCGGCGTCCGGTCCGGCCGGCGGGCGCCCGCCCACGGTGCGGACGGCCTGCGCGCCGGCCCGGCAGCCGGCCGCCGCCGCCTGCGCGAGGTCGGCGCCGGCCAGCCGGGCGGCCAGGAAGCCGCCGGTGAACGCGTCCCCCGCACCCGTGCTGTCCAGCGCGGCCGACGGGACGGCCGGGACCTCGGCCACCAGCCGCCCGTCCCGGGCCACCAGGGCGCCGCGCGCGCCCAGCGTCACCGCCACCGTGCCGTACGCGGTGCTCAACTCGGCGGCGGCGAGCGCCGGATCGTCCCGGCCGGAGAGCAGCCGTGCCTCCGCCAGGTTGGGCACCAGCAGGCCCGCGCCGGTGACCGCGGCCCGGAAGGCGCCGACCCCGAGCCGTGCGACGAAGCCGGTGGAGGCCGGGTCGACGCTGACCGGCAGGGCGCGGCGCTCGGCGTCGGCGAACACCCGGGCGGCCAGCCGGCGGCCCGGGTCCGAGAAGAACAGGTACCCGGAGAGGTGGACCAGGGCCACGTCGTTCAGCAGGTCGGCCCGCCAGTCCTCGGGCCCGAGCCGGACGGAGGCGCCGCCGTCGGTGACCAGGGTGCGCTCGGCCCCGCCGTCCACCAGGCAGATCACCACCGCCGTCGGGGTGCGGTCGTCCACCACCAGCCGGGGTTCGACGCCGGCGGCCCGCAGCTCGGCGCGGTGCCAGTCGGCCGAGTCGGCGCCGACCCGGGCCAGCAGCGCCGTCCGGGCGCCGCCGCGGGCGGCCCAGGCCGCGACGTTGGCGCCCGCGCCGCCGGGCCGCACCGAGATCCGCGCGGCGGTGTCGGTGTCCGGGGCGAGCGGTCCCTCGTGCAGGGCGAGCACGTCGGTGACCACGTCCCCGACCACCAGCAGCCCGCCGGTGGCGCCGGTCACCCGCGCGCCGCCGGGCCCGCCGCCCAGTGCCCGGCGATCCGGGCCGCCAGCCGGACGTTGCCCCGGACGGCCGCCAGGTTGGCCTCCAGCGAGGCGCCCGCGGTGTGCTCGGTGAGGTGGGCGAGCAGGAAGGGCGTGGTGGCCTGCCCGGTGACACCGGCCCGGTCGGCGGCGGCGAGCGCCTCGGCGAGCACCCGGTCGTGCAGCTGCGGGTCCAACTGCTCGTCCTGCGGCACCGGGTTGGCGACGATCAGCGCCGATCCGGGGCCGCCCAGGTCGTCCTGGGCCCGCATCACGGCGGCCACCTCGTCCGGGCCGTCCACCGTCCAGTCCACCGGGCAGCCCGAACTCGCCAGGTAGAAGCCGGGGAACAGCGAGGTCCGGTGGCCGAGCACGGTCACCCCGAGGGTCTCCAGCCGCTCCAGCGTGGCGGGCACGTCCAGGATCGACTTCACCCCGGCACAGACCACGGTGATCCTGGTCCTGGCCAGCAGGGCGAGGTCGTTGGACTCGTCCTGGGTCTGCGTCCAGCCCCGGTGGACGCCGCCGAGGCCGCCGGTGGCGAAGACCCGGATGCCGGCGTGGGCGGCCAGGAAGGCCGTCCCCGAGACGGTGGTGGCGCCGCTCGCGCCCGTCGCCACCGCCGGGGCGAGGTCACGGGCGCCGAGCTTGCGCAGGGTGTCGTCGCCGGCCACCCGCTCCAGTTCGGCCTTGCCGAGCCCGATCCGCGCCGCACCGTCCAGCACGGCGACAGTGGCCGGCACCGCGCCGCCGGCCCGGACCAGCGCCTCCAGCTCCTGCGCCACCTGGAGGTTGCGCGGTCTGGGCAGCCCGTGCGCGATGATCGTGGATTCCAGCGCGACCACGGGCACGCCCCGCTCCAGGGCGTGCTGGACCTCGTCGGAGAGCCGGAGGGCGGGCGCGGGCGCGGGAGTGGTCATCCTCCATACCTGGCATGGCCGCGAGGAGTCCAAACCTGCCGCCGCCGGCGGCGGCGGTAGGATGCCCGGTGCGGGGTGGGGTGACGAACGGTCTGGATCTGCCATGCCACACGAGAACGACGCGGTCTGCTCCCGGGTCGGCGCCGAGCCGGCGCCCGTCGGCCCGGCCGAGATCCTGGGCCTCGCCCGGGACTTCTCCAGCGTCGTCTTCCCGGTCAACGGACTGCGCCAGCCCGCCGAGGACGGCGACTGCGGCTGGTTCGTCTGGTCCTCGGACGAACTGCCGGACGACCCCGAGTACTTCCTGCCCACGCCCGTCGGCCACCTGGTGACGGTCTGCCCCTCGGTGCGGCCCTACCTCGCGCTCCCGCCCGGCTGGCGCTTCCGCCTCGGCCCGGGCCATCAGGACGTCTGGTACGACGAGGAGTTGCTGCGCGGCGACTGACGGGGGCCGGCCCACCCGTGGCGGACGGCCCCCGATGCCCGACCTACGGGAGGTTGCGGGCCATCACGATCCGCTGGACCTGGTTGGTGCCCTCGTAGATCTGGGTGATCTTCGCGTCCCGCATCATCCGCTCCACCGGATAATCCCGCGTGTACCCGTACCCACCCAGCAACTGCACCGCGTCCGTGGTCACCTCCATCGCCACGTCCGACGCGAAACACTTCGCCGCCGCCCCGAA
>NZ_JBEOUL010000026.1:0-113381 GCF_040304075.1 Kitasatospora sp. NPDC094015 | reverse complement strand
TATTTGGTGGTGTCCATGCGGTAGGGGAGCATGGCGCCGCCGTCGGTGCGGGCGGGGTCGGGTTGGCGGAAGACGTCGGTGCCGTCGGGGAATTGCAGGGCTTGCTTGTCGCCGAAGCCGCGGACGCCGTTGAGGGTGCCGAAGTAGTGGTCGAAGGAGCGGTTCTCCTGCATGAGGATCACCACGTGCTTCACATCCGCCACCGAGCCCGGCTTGGGCTTGGTCTTGGCCTCGGCCTCGGGGGCACCGGCCAGGCCGACCACGGTGGCCGCGCCGGCGGCGGCGGTGGCCGAGACGAAGGTGCGGCGGGAGAGCTGGGGAGTCATCGGTCGGCCTCTCAGATCGTGAAGGTGGCGACGGCGGCGGCGGTGTCCGAGGGCCAGCCGTTGGTGGCGGCGCCGGGCTCCGGCTGCGGCCAGCCGGTGACCAGGGTGTGCGCCTCGACCAGGGTGAGCTTCCCGGCGAAGTGCACCTGGTCGATCCGGTCCTGGGGCTCGGCCTTGCTGCCGCGCGCCTTGCGGGTGACCGACCAGGTGGTGCCGGGGGCGGCGACCGGATCGGGGTGGGCCAGCCGGAAGGCGTCGACCAGCCCGGCGTTCTGCAGGGCCACCGTGACGGGCCAGTTGAGCGCGCTCACGCCGCTGTGCGCGGCGGCGGTGGCGGGCGTCCAGTCCAGGTGCGAGGGGGAGGCCAGGCCGGCGGCGAGCACGACCGGCTTGCGGGCGGCGAGGTCGGCCTTGACCAGCGCGGCCAGCGCGAGGGCCTGCTTGCCACGGGCGGAGGCGTTCTCGCTCGCCACGGTGGCGTCGGCGCTGCGGCCGTCCTGGACGGCGTACGGGCCGTAGTCGGCCTCGTCCAGGTGGGCCGCCCAGAATCGCACGGTGTGGTTGCCGGGCAGCTGCACGGTGACGCCGGCGGCCGGCAGGTCGGCGGTGGCCGCGGTGACCTCGGTGAGCGGGTAGCGGCTGAGGATGCCGACGCTGCCGGCGCTCTGGTAGGCGAACCAGCCGAGCGCGTCGGCCAGCGCCTGCGCGCCGGTGCCCGCGGTCTCCTGGAGGGCGACCAGGTCGAAGCCCTGGGTGAGCACCACCCGTAGCTGCTTCTCCAACGCGTCCTCGACGTTGGCGCCGGCCTTCCAGAGGTTCAGGGTGGCGGTCTTCAGCTGCGGCTTGCGGGTGTTGACCGGCACCTGCACGGTGATCGTGTCGGTGGCGCCGGCCGGGTCCTTGACCCCCACGGTCAGCACGGCCGGCCGGGCGAGGGCGGAGTTCGGGGCGGTGCCGGTCACGGTGCCGTCGGCGGCGACGGACAGCCAGGAGTCCCCGCTGATCTTGCGGAACACCGGGGCGCCGGTGCCGCGCGTCCACAGGCCGCCGAGCTTGATCCGGAAGGCGGCGGACGGCGCAACGGTGGTGGCGGTGAGCGCGTCCACCGCGGCGTGCGGGCGGGGCGCGGCCGGGCGCGGCTTGAAGCTGAACGGCGCGCTCTGCGCCAGGATGCCGTAGCCGTCCTTGGCGAGCAGGTACGCGGTGTACGGGCCGCCGGTCAGCGCGGAGGTGTCCAGCTGCAGGTCGCCGGAGGCGTCGGGGGTGTACTTCCACAGCAGCGAGGAGCCGGTGCCGGGGAGCCTGGTGCCGTCGTAGATGCCGACCCAGTTCTTGGCGTCCGGGGCGTCGGTGGTCCAGTGGAAGGTGAGCTTGTCGCCTTCGGTGGGGTTCGGGGGTGTGGAGAGGACGAGGGAGGATCCTGTCGCCACGCGGGGGTCCTGTCCGCCGCGGCGGGGTCGCGCGGCTGAGTCGAGTTGGCTGTACAACTGGGCCAATTCAGTCGGGACGTGGCGGACGGCGGATGAACGGGACGTGACGCCGCGTCGGGCGCTCCCGGAACTAACGGCCGGTAACATGCGGCCGGGCGGGGCACCCCGAAGGGCACCCCGCCCGGAGCGGAGGTCAGTGGCCGCCGCGCAGGTTGAGGACGACCACGCCGGCGATGATCAGGGCGACGCCCGCCCACTGGGCCCGGCCCAGCACCTCACCGAACGCGACCACGCCGATGCCGGCGACCGCCGCGGTGCCGGCGCCGGACCAGACCGCGTACGCCACCGAGACCGGGATGTGCTTCAGCGCCCGGCCGAGCAGCAGGAAGGACAGCGCGTAGCCGACGCCGACGCCGAGGCTCGGCCACAGCCGGCTGAAGCCCTCGGTCAGCTTCAGGCAGCTGGTGGCGCACACCTCGCTGGCGATGGCCAGCGCGAGCAACAGGTACGGCATCAGGCCGCGGCGGCGGTCAGCCGTCCGAGCAGGGCCAGGTCGGCCTGCTCCAGGCTCTCCAGCGGGGTGACCCGCTCGGCCGCCGGGATCGGGACGGTGGAGGGCACCGCCAGCACCGCGCAGCCGGCCGCCTGCGCGGAGGCGACACCGGTCGGGGTGTCCTCGACCGCCACGCAGGCGGCCGGCTCCAGGCCGAGCCGCTCGGCGGCGGCCAGGTACGGCGCGGGGTCGGGCTTGGTGCGCTCGGTGTCCTCGGCGGCCAGGGTCACGGTGAACCACTGGCGGCCGATCGTGTCCAGCACCAGGTCGACCACCCGGCGGGGGGAGGCGGAGACCAGCGCGGTGGGCACCTCGGCGTCCCGCAGCGCGGCCAGCAGCGCGAGCGCGCCGGGCCGCGGCACCACCTCGGCGGCGACCTTGCCGGTGAAGGACTCGTCGAGCAGCTCGACGAGTTCCCGCTCGGCCCGGTCGGTGCCGCTGGCGCGGTGCAGGTGGGCGGCGGTGTGCTCGACGGCGCGGCCGAGCACCTCCGGCAGGTCACGGTCGGTGAGGACGAGGCCGAGTTCGGTGGCGAGTTCGGCGGCGCACTGCCACCAGAGGTGTTCGGTGTCGACCAGGGTGCCGTCCATGTCGAACAGGACGGCCGCTGGGCCGGGGGTGGGGCGGGCAGGCATGGCGGTACCTTCGGTGGAGATCGGAGGAGTCAGGACGCGCGGCGGTCGACCAGCACCGGACGGTCCGGCAGGGCGATGTCGGCGGTGGAGCCTATCGGCAGGCCGGCGGCGAGCTCGGTCGCCAGGTCCGCCTTGACCTCGGTCCCGTCGGCGAGGCGGACGGTGAGCCGGGTGACCGCGCCGAGGAAGGACGCGCCGACGACCTGCGCACGGCCGTGCGGGGCCGGCAGCAGGGTGACGTTCTCCGGGCGCACCAGCACGTCCAGCTGGCCGTCGGCGGGCAGTGTGCCGTCGACCTGGTGGCGGCGGCCGAGCACCTCGACGCCGTCGAGCGAGCGGACGGCCGGGATCCGGCTCATGGTGCCGACGAACTCGGCGACGAACGCGGTGGTCGGGCGGGCGTACAGCTCGGCCGGGGCGGCGCACTGCTCCAGGCGGCCCGCGCGCAGCACGGCGACCCGGTCGGCCATCGACAGCGCCTCCTCCTGGTCGTGGGTCACGAACAGGGTGGTGATGCCCAGCTCCTGCTGGAGGCGGCGGATCTCCTCGCGGAGGTTGAGCCGGACCTTGGCGTCCAGCGCCGACAGCGGCTCGTCCAGCAGCAGCACCCGGGGCTGCAGGGCCAGCGCGCGGGCCAGCGCGATGCGCTGCTGCTGCCCGCCGGACATCTGGTGCGGGTAGCGGTCGGCGTGCTGCGGCAGGCCGACCAGCTCCAGCAGCTCCTTGGCGCGCTTGCGCCGATCGGCCTTGCCGGTGCCGCGCATCCGCAGGCCGAAGGCGACGTTGTCGGCCGCGGTGAGGTGCGGGAAGAGGCTGTAGGACTGGAAGACCATGCCGGCGTCGCGGCGGTGGGCCGGGATCCGGGTGATGTCCTCGCCGTCGACCAGGACCTGGCCGGAGTCGTGCTGCTCGAAGCCGGCCAGGATCCGCAGCGCGGTGGTCTTGCCGCAGCCGGAGGGGCCGAGCAGGGCCAGCAGCTCACCGGGGCGGACCGTCAGGTCCAGGCCGTCCAGCGCGGTGGTCGCACCGAACGAGCGGCGCAGCGAACGGAATTCGACGGTCGCGCTGTCGGGTGCGGTCGGCACGCCGGCAACGGGGGCGGTAACCGTGGTCATGGGGGTTTCTCCGCTGGTGGTTCAGGAGTGGGCAGGCTTGTGGCGGCGCTCGCGGCCGGCCGCGGCCAGCAGGAGCAGCAGCACCCAGGTGATCAGCAGGCTGAGCACCGAGACCGCGACGGACATCTGGCCCTGGCTGTTGCCGACCGCGTAGATCCAGACCGGGAAGGGCTGGTATCCGAGGATCGAGGCGGAGGTGAACTCGCCGAGCACCAGCGCCAGGGTCAGGAAGGAGGCGTTCAGCAGCGCGCCGCGCAGGTTGGGCAGGATCACCGTGAAGACCGAACGCGGCCAGCTGGCACCGCAGTTGCGGGCGGCCTCGACCAGCGTGCGGACGTCCACCGAGCGCAGCCCGGCGTCGATCGCGCGGTACGCCAGCGGCAGGGCCATCAGCACGTACGCGAGCACCAGCACGAGCGGGAACTCGGGCTGCTGGACGAACACGAAGGTCTGGAAGAACGGCGTGTCCATCAGGTAGTCCGGGCCCCAGCGCAGCACGCCGATCATGCCGGCGGTGAGCGCCACCGGGGGCACCACCAGCGGCAGGGTGCAGAGCACCTCGAGGATGGTGCGCAGCCGGGGCGAGCCCAGCCGGGCGGCGATCATCGCGGGCACCAGCAGCAGCAGGAGCAGGACGACGGTGGCCAGCGCCAGCTTCACGGTCAGCCAGAGGCTGTCGGTGAAGCCCTCGGCGCCGAGCAGGCCGGTGTAGGCCTGGAAGCCGATCCCGTTCTTGTCGCTGATGGAGAACCAGACCGAGGCGCCCATCGGGATCAGGAAGTACAACGCGGCCACCAGCAGCACGAGGCCGCGGCCGAGCTGCGGCCGGCGCATCGGGGTGCGGGAGGTCAGCTGAGCCATCGGGCGCTCCGGCGCTGGAGGGGCAGGTAGATCGCCATCACCAGGACGGCGACGATGATCATGTCGAGGCTGAGGGCGAGCGCGAGGTTGCCCTGGCCGACCAGCACGTTGCCGGACAGCGCGTCGGCGATCTGGCGGCTGATCAGGGGCACGGTCGCGCCGACCATCGCGGCGGCCGTCGCGTACGCCGCGAAGGCGCTGCCGAACAGCAGGACGAAGCCGCCCAGCAGCGAGGGCAGCAGGATCGGCAGGGCGACGAAGCGCCAGTACTGCAGGCCGGTGGCCCGGTTGTTCTGGGCCGCCTCCCGCCACTGCGCCCGCAGGCCGTCCAGGGCCGGGGTGATGGTGAGGACCATCAGCGGGATCAGGAAGTACAGGTAGGCGACGGTCAGGCCGCTGAAGCTGTAGAGCGTCCAGCCGTGGTCGGTCAGGTGGAACAGCTTGGTCAGCTCGCCGGCGTTGCCGAGGGTCGCCACGAAGGCGAAGGCCAGCGGCAGGCCGCCGAAGTTGGCGAGCACGCCGGAGGCGGTCAGCACCGCCTCGCGCAGCATCCGGAACCGGGAGGTGACGACCGCCTGGGCGATCGGCAGGCCCACCAGGGTCCCGATCAGGGCGGTGAGCGCGGAGAGCTTGAGGCTGCTCAGCAGGGCGGTCCAGTACGCGCCGGAGACCGAGTCGCTCAGGTTGGCGGTGGTGAAGCTGCCGGCGCCGGTCTCGGCGTCGCTGGAGACCGTGAAGGCGCCGATCACGATCGCGACGGCCGGCAGGCCGAAGGCGATCACGAAGAACACGAACAGCGGGAGCGTGGCCAGCCAGGAGCCGCCGCGCGGGGCGCGGCGCTTGGCGTGCGAACGGGCGGGGGCGGGGGAGGCGGTGCCGGACACCCCGGGGCCGCCACTGAACTCGTCAGTGGCGGCCGGGGTCGGCACCGGGGTGGGAGCCGTGGTCATGTCTGTGATCAGCCCGCGATCGCCTTGGCCCAGTTCTCCGTCACGACCTTCTTGGCGGCCGTGATCTGGTCCTGGGTCGGGAAGGTGGTGAAGGGCTTCTCGACGGCCGGCAGCTTGGCGGCGGCCGCGGCGTCGAGGGTGCCGTCCTTCTTCATCGGGTCGAACAGGGCCGGGGTGGCGTAGCCGCCCAGGAAGAGGTTCTGGCCCTCGGCGCTGAAGAGGTACTCCTGCCACAGGCGGGCGGCCGCCGGGTGCGGGGCCCACTTGTTGATGGCCTGGTTGTAGTACTGGGCGTAGGAGCCGTCGGAGGGGACGGCGACCTGCCAGTCGATGCCCTTGCCCTTGAACTCGTCGGTGTAGCCGGCGTTCAGGTACGACCAGTCGATCGAGATCGGGGTCTCGCCCTTCTCGACGGTGGCCGGGGTGGACTCGACCGGCACGAAGTTGCCGCTCTGCTTCAGCTTCGCGAAGAAGTCGATGCCGGGCTGGATGTTGTCCAGCGAACCGCCGTTGGCCAGGGCCGCCGCGTAGACGCCGCCGAAGGCGGAGCCGGACTTGGTCGGGTTGCCGTTCAGCGCGACCTTGCCCTTGTACTCGGGCTTGAGCAGGTCGGCGAAGGTCTTCGGGCAGACCGGGATCGCCTTGGCGTCGCAGCCGATCGAGATGTAGCCGCCGTAGTCGTTGACGGCGAGGCCGGTGGCCTCCTTCATGGTGTCCGTGATCTTGTCGAACGAGGCCACCTTGTAGGGGGCGAGCAGGCCGTCCTTGGCCGCGGAGACGGCGAAGGCGCTGCCCAGGTCGACCACGTCGGGGGCGCGGTCCTGGCCCTTGCGGGAGGTGATCGCGTTGATCTCGTCCTGGCTGGAGCCGTCCGGGTTCTCGTCCTCGATCTCGATGCCGTACTTGGCCTTGAACGAGTCCATGATCTTGCCGTAGTTCGCCCAGTCCTTGGGCAGCGTGATGACGTGCAGCTTGCCCTCCTTCTTGGCGGCGGCGACCAGGGCGTCCATGCCGCCGAGGTCCGCGGCCGAGGTGGCGTCCTTGGCCTCCTTCTTCGCGCCGGCGGCGGCGTCACCGGACTTGGCGGAGGTCCCGGCCGAGCCGCAGGCGGTCAGCGAGAGGGCGGCGGCGGTCAGCACGGCCGCGAGGGCGGCGGCACGAGGGCGGTACACGGTCACGGGTGGTTCTCCTGAATGAGGTGAACAGGCGGGGAGAGTTCGCGAAGGTGGGGTCAGCTGACGCTGAGCCAAGTTGGCTGGCCAACTTGTGCTGACGGGGGTAAGTACGCCCCAGCCCGGTGACGGGAAGGTGAACGGACGCCCCAGAACAGGGGGCGGCTGCTGGAACGGTCGAATCCCGTCCGTCCACGGAGATCCGCAGCGGCTACAGTCGGTGGCGTCCCGCGCGACACCACTGCCCGGGCCGCCGCCCCAGGAGGGACCTTGACTGACGTGGCACTCGACCAGGACCGCGCCGCCGGCTCGCTGTACCGCAAGGTGGCCGCCGACCTGCGCGAAGCGATCACCTCGGGCAGCTTCGGGGAGGCCGGCCGGCTGCCCGCCGAAGGCGCGCTGGCCGAGCAGTACGGCGTCTCCCGGGGCACCGTCCGGCAGGCCCTGGCGATGCTCCGGGCCGACGGCCTGGTCACCTCGCGTCGCGGCACCCGCCGGGTGGTGCTCGGCACCGCCCGGGTGCAGAGCTTCTCGGAGCTGCTGAGCTTCACGCACTGGGCCCGCTCGATGGGCGAGGAGCCCGGCGGCCGGCTGGAGTCGCTGGTCCGCCGCCCGGCCGACGCCGCCGAGCGCGAGCACCTGCGGCTGGAGCCGGGCACCGAGGTCTACGTGACGCTCCGGCTGCGCACCCTGTCCGGCACCCCGGTGATGGTCGAGCGCACCGTCTACCCGCCCCGGGTCGGCGAGTTGGTGGCCGAGCTGCCCGCGGACGTGGTCTCGCACACCGAGCCGCTGCGCGAGCACGGCATCCTGTTCACCGACGCCGACCACACCATCGACGTGGTCGCCGCCAACGCCGACGACGCCCGGCTGCTCGGCTGCCGCCGCGGCAGCCCGCTGCTGCGCGAGCGCCGCCGGACCACCGACCCGACCGGCACCCCGGTGGAGTGGTCCCAGGACCGCTACCTGCCCGGCACGGTCGCCTTCAGCGTGCACAACTCGCTGGCGGCCTCGGCGCTGTCCCGGCACACCCGCGAGAGCGACTGACCCCCGGGCCCGGGCGGGCCGGTACGAAGGCGTACGGGCCGGGCGGTTCGGGCGGCGTTCCGGCGATTCGGCGTTAGGCTGACGATTCGTCCGATGATCTGCCTTTAGGGGAAGCGGCCATGACGTCACGTCAGGATGAGTCCGACCAGCACGCCGACGACCCGGGCGAGTGGGCCCGCCTCGGTGTCGACACCGGCGCGCCCCACTCGGCCCGGGTGTACGACTACTGGCTGGGCGGCAAGACCAACTTCGCGCCGGACCGGGCGATGGGGCAGGCCTTCGAGGAGGCCATCCCGAGCATCCGCGCGATGGCCAAGGAGAACCGCGCCTTCCAGGGCCGCGCCGTCCGCTACCTGGCCCAGGAGCTGGGCATCCGCCAGTTCCTCGACCTCGGCACCGGCATCCCCACCTCGCCCAACACCCACGACATCGCCGAGGCGGTCAGCCCCGGGACCCGCGTGGTGTATGTGGACAACGACCCGATCGTGCTGGCCCACGCCCGGGCGCTGATGGTCAGCACCGAGGCCAGCCGCACCACCTACATCCACGCCGACCTGCGCAAGCCGGCCGAGCTGCTGGCCGACCCGGAGCTGACCTCCACCCTCGACCTGGACCAGCCGGTCGGCCTGCTGCTGATCGCCGTGCTGATGCTGGTCGCGGACGAGGACGACCCCTGGGGCAAGGTCGCCGAGCTGCGCGACGCGCTCCCCTCCGGCAGCTGCATCGCGCTCACCCACCCGACCCAGGACTTCGACCCGGAGACGGTGGCCACGGTTGCCGCCGCGGCCCGGCAGGGCGGGATGACGCTGGTGCCGCGCACCCGCGAGGAGGTCACGCGGTTCTTCGACGGCTGGGAGCTGCTGGAGCCGGGCGTCTCCCCGGTGATGGCCTGGCGCCCGGAGGGCGAGCCGCCGACCGATCCGACCGCCGCGTACTACTGGGGCGCGGTCGCCCGCAAGAAGTAGCCGCCGCACCACCGGGGTGCCCCGCCGGACGGGCGGGGCACCCCGGTCGGTACCGGCTCAGCGCATCAACGCGGCCAGCAGCGGCCGGAAGTGGGCGAACGACGGGATCGCGGCGTCCGCGTCCTTGGCCTGCTCGTCCCAGCGGCGGACCGCGACCGCGTCCAGCGCCCCGGAGCCGGCCGCGAACCGGGCCGCCTCCTGCTCGTCCATCGGGCCGCCCTGCACCTGCAGGGTGTACTCGGAGGCCTCCGACAGCCGCTCCCGGTAGCCCGGCTCCACGGCACACAGGTAGCGCTTGGCCGCCACATGCAGCCGGACCGGCTCGGTGACCGCCGGGCCGAACCACTGGCCCAGCCAGTCGGCGCCGGTGTGGCTGTGCCGGTTGTCCCGGCCCTGCATCAGCTCCAGGCCCGAGCCGTTGAAGTGGCCGACGTCGTGCAGCAGCGCGGCCGCGACCAGGTGCGGCGGCGCCCCGGCGGCCTGGGCCAGCGCCCCGGCCTGCAGCATGTGCTGGGCCATCGTGACCTCCTCGCCCAGGTACTCGGCGCCGCCCTCACCCTCGAACAGTTGCTCGAGGGTGTCCAGCGCGGCGGCGCGGCGGTGCAGCACGGCGAGGGTGCTCGCCAGCGAGTCCAGGTCCGCGTAGCAGCCCTGCAGGTGGCGGTGGCCGTCCTGCTCGAAGGCCGTCCGGGCGTGCAGCAGGCGGGTGTTGTCGAAGACCAGGCAGTCACCGGGGCCGAGCCGGAAGGTCAGCTGGAGCTCGGGCCGCAGGGTGATCGCGGCGAACCGCCGGTAGGCCGTGTAGAAGGCGTCCAGCTCGGTGGCGGGCAGCCGCAGGGTGCCGATCGAGCGGTTGTTGAACCGTACTTCGCGGATCCGCCCGCGCGCGTCGGTCTCGATCAGCGGCCGCTCGGCGCGCAGTTCGGTCCGGCGGTCGCGGAACACGAACGGGACCGGGGTGGCGGTCAGCCGGGCGAAGTCCTCGGGGTGCTCGGTGCGCAGCAGGTCGGCCGCGCGGAAGCCGTCCACCAGACCGGAGTCGCCGCCGGTGGCGTCGTTGCGCAGGCAGTGCAGCAGCTGGAGGGTGGGCACCGGGTCGCGGTACGGGTTGTCCGTGTGCGGGGCGATCGCGGCGCTGGTGAAGGCCAGGTTGTTGGGGTCCGGCTCGACCCGGACGTCGAACAGCGGGCCGTAGTTGGTCTCCCGCACGTAGCCGAAGCTGGCGGCCACCGCCAGCACCTGGTCCTCCTGCGCCGGGACCCCGCGCAGCACCGCGAAGCCCAGGTGCCGCACCGCCCCGAGGACGGCCGCCCGCTCGGCCGGGTCCGCCAGGTAGGTCGCCCAGTCCGCCTCCGGGAGGCCGCGCTCGAACTCCGCCGCCGCCCACAGCCGCTTGTCCTGCTCGGTCCGCCCGTCCCCCTCGCCCTCCTCCGCCAGCCAGCCGAGCGGGTACGAGGAGCGGTGGCCGTCCGACCACACCACGTGCAGCGCCCCGGCCTCCTCGGTCTCCTCCACGGCGGCCAGGTCGTCGGGCAACTCGCTGATCTGGAACAGCTTCTGCCCGTTGCGCGGGTCGCGGCACCCGGTGCACGGGCAGTTGTCGCGCAGCCAGTACGGGGACAGGGTCATCGTCTCTCGACTCCTCAGATGGGGTCAGTTGTACATACAACTTTCCGTCACCTCGACCCTGCCGAAGCCCGGTGATGCCGACGGGTCCGCCAGATGGCCGGCAGGCGAACAACAGCGGCCGCTGGGATCGGTAACGATCCGGCCGCGACAATGCGGATCCCGTCGGCGATACCGGACAACGGCCGGGCCCCCGCCGCCGCGCGCTGCTGGGATGGCCTGCGAACGGTCCGGTACGAGGGGGATGGATGAACAACGCGCTCAAGGAACTGCCGTACCCGATGGAGGCCTTGCCGCAGCCGCGGCGATGGGGCCGGCGGGGTTGGCTGGCCGTGGGGGCCGCGGCGGCGGTGGCCGCGGGCGCCCTCGCGTACGCGTACGGCGGTGGCGCGCAAGGGCCCTCCGGCTACCGCTTCGAGGCGCCGGACCACTTCCAGGGCCTCACCCGAGCCCCCGAGGACCGCACGCCCGGGACCGGTCTCGTGATGGCTGCCGGTCCCGGTGACTTCACGGTGCTGTACACGGACGAGGAGGCGCCCGACCGGATCGTGCTGGTCATGGGACACGCCCAGCCCTTCGCCGACCCCTCGGCGCGGCTGGACGCCCAGGTCGAAGGGAGCCCCTGGGCCTACTCCGACCTGCGCCGGGTGGACCCGGGCCCGTTCGGCGGCGCCATGAGCTGCGGCGCGTACAACCCGAGCGCAGTCGGGGCCCCGCAGTACGGCCTGTGCATCTGGTACGACGCCGGGATGACGGTGACCTACGGCGAGAGCGTGCACCGCCGCGCTCCCGACCTGCGAACCCTGGAGGAGCACGCCCGCAGCCTGCGCGAACTCGCCGAGAAGCCGGGCTGATCCGGCTCCCGGCAGTGCGGTCACCGGACGGCTTGCGCCCAGGCGGCCCGCGCCCGCTCGTGGGCCGGGGCCGGGTCGGCGCCGAGGGCGGTGGCCAGGGCGGTGAGGGTGGCCAGGACGGTGTCCAGGGCGGCCGCCGGGCCGTAGTGGTTGACCCGGAGCATGGTGGCGGCGAGCGGGCCGCCGCCGGCCTGGAGCGGGACGGCCGGGTCGGTGGCGAGGGCCGTGGCGGTCAGCTCGGCCGCGTCCAGCTCCGGCGGGGTGCGCAGCGTGGTGGCCACCGGGGCGGCGTCCGCCTCGCGCGGCACGTAGGGGGCGAGCGGCGCGAGGGCGCGGGCGCCGGCCCGGGTGGCGGCGGCCGCGGCGCGGTGCCGGGCGAGGGTGGCGGGCAGCCCTTCGGCGTCGATCCGGTCCAGGCAGGCCTCCAGCGCGAGCATCTCCAACTGGGCCGGGGCGTGCGGCAGGGCGGTGCGGCCGGCGTCCGTCCAGCGCTCCTTCCAGTCCAGCAGCGAGAGGTACGAGCGGCGCGGCGCGGCCGGGTTGGCGGTGATCCGCTCCCAGGCGCGCGGGCTGACCGCGACCGCCGAGACGCCGGCCGGGCCGCCCATCGCCTTCTGCCCGCCGATCACGCACAGGTCGACGCCCCACGCGTCGGTGAGCACCGGTTCGGCCGCCACCGAGGCGACCGCGTCCAGCATCAGCAGGGCGCCGTGCGCACGGACCACGGCCGCGATCTCGGCGACCGGGTTGGTGTTCCCGGTGGCGGCCTCGGCGTGCACCAGCGAGACCAGGCCGGTGCCGGGGTGCGCGCGCAGCGCCTCGGCGACCTGTTCGGCGCCGACCGCGGTGTCGTACGGCACCGCCAGGTCGACCACCTCGGCGCCGCAGTCGCGCAGCCAGTCGCCGAAGGTCCGGCCGTAGGGGCCGGTGACGATGTTCAGCGCGGTGGAGCCGGGGTGCGCGGCGCCGCGGATCGCGGCCTCCAGCGGCAGCAGGGCCTCGCCCTGGGTGATGATCACGTCCGAGGAGGTGTGCAGCAGGGCGGCCACCCGGTCCTCGATCGCGGCGAACCGTGCCGCGCTCAGCGGCGGGAGATCCAGGAACTGGCTCATGGCGACGGCCTTTCGGGTGCGGACGGACACCGGGCCAGTCTGCCGCATCGCACTCTGCCGCCGGGTGGAGCGGTCTCGGTAGAGTGCGGCGCATGAGCGACGGTGCGGTGCTGCACATCAAGGGCCGGGTGCTGGTCGGGCCCGAGGAGGTCCGGGACGAGCTGTGGGTGGTCGACGGCCGGGTGACCTTCGACCGGCCGGTGTCCGCGGCGGAGGTCCGGACGGTCACCGGCTGGGTGCTGCCGGGCCTGGTGGACGCGCACTGCCACGTCGGCCTGGACGCGCACGGCGCGGTGGACGCGGCGACCAGCGAGAAGCAGGCGATCACCGACCGGGACGCCGGCACCCTGCTGATCCGGGACGCGGGCTCCGCCGCCGACACCCGCTGGGTCGACGACCGCGAGGACCTGCCGCGGATCATCCGGGCCGGCCGGCACATCGCCCGCACCCGGCGCTACATCCGCAACTACGCGCACGAGATCGAGCCCGGCGACCTCGCGGCGTACGTCCGCCAGGAGGCCCGGCGCGGCGACGGCTGGGTGAAGCTGGTCGGCGACTGGATCGACCGGGAGCGCGGCGACCTGGCGGCGTGCTGGCCGGGCGACGCGCTGAAGGAGGCGATCGCGGCGGCGCACGCCGAGGGCGCCCGGGTGACCGCGCACTGCTTCGCCGCCGAGTCGCTGCCGGACCTGCTGGCGGCCGGGATCGACTGCGTCGAGCACGCCACCGGCCTGACCGAGGAGTTGATCCCGCAGTTCGCCGAGCGGCAGGTCGCGATCGTCCCGACGCTGGTCAACATCGCCACCTTCCCGGGCCTCGCGGCGGGCGGCGAGAGCAAGTTCCCGGCCTGGTCGGCGCACATGCGGCGGCTGCACGAGCGCCGGTACGAGACGGTCGGCGCGGCCCGCGACGCGGGGATCCCGATCTTCGTCGGCACGGACGCCGGCGGCTCGCTCGCGCACGGCCTGGTCGCCGAGGAGACGGCCGAGCTGGTCAAGGCCGGTCTGTCGACCACCGAGGCGCTGGCGGCGGCCAGTTGGCGGGCCCGCGCATGGCTGGGCCGGGAGGGCCTGACCGAGGGGGCCCCGGCCGACCTGGTGGTCTACGACCAGGACCCGCGTGCGGACATCCGGGTGCTGGCCGATCCCCGGCTGGTGGTGCTGCGCGGGCGGATCGTCCGCTGACGTTGGGCCGATAGGGTGGCGGGCATGGCACCGCGTCCCCTCCACGAGATCGTCGAACCCGGCTGGGCCAAGGCCCTGGAGCCCGTCTCCGGGCAGGTGGCCGCCATGGGCGACTTCCTGCGCGCCGAGCTGGCGGCCGGCCGCACCTACCTGCCGTCCGGGCCGAACGTGCTGCGCGCCTTCCAGCAGCCGTTCGACCAGGTCCGGGTGCTGATCATGGGTCAGGATCCGTACCCGACGCCGGGTCACGCGGTGGGGCTGAGCTTCTCGGTGGCGCCGCAGGTGCGGCCGGTCCCGGGCAGCCTGGTGAACATCTTCCAGGAGTACGGCCGCGACCTGGGCTTCCCGCCGCCCGCGAACGGCGATCTGACGCCGTGGACCGAGCAGGGCGTGCTGCTGCTGAACCGTGCGCTGACCACCGCGCCGGGCAAGCCGGCCGCGCACCGGGGCAAGGGCTGGGAGGAGGTCACCGAGCAGGCGATCCGGGCGCTGGTGGCGCGCGGCGGCCCGCTGGTGGCGATCCTCTGGGGGCGTGACGCCCGCAACCTGCGCCCCCTGCTCGGTCAGGTGCCCTCGGTGGAGTCCGCGCACCCCAGCCCGATGTCGGCCGACCGCGGCTTCTTCGGCTCCCGCCCGTTCAGCCGCGCCAACGACCTGCTCGCCCGGCAGGGCGCGCAGCCCGTGGACTGGCGCCTGCCGTAAGGCGGTTCGGCCTCACCGGGGTCAGGGCAGCGGCACCTGGGCCAGCGGCCGCGGGGGGCTGCCCTGGAGCGCCGCGGCGATCGCGTCCCGCCAGATCGGGCCGGCCACCGTGCCGCCCGACGCGGAGCCGATCTGCCGGCCGCCGATCCTCCGGTTGTTCAGCGAGGCCTGGTTGTCGGTGTCGCCGACCACGGTCGCGGCCGCCAGCTCGGCGGTGTAGCCGACGAACCAGACCTGCTTGGAGCCGTTGGTGGTGCCGGTCTTGCCGGCGCTGTCGCGGTCGTCCAGGCCCGCCTTGGTGCCGGTGCCGTCCTGCACCACGCCCTTGAGCATGGTGGTCAGGGCGTCCGCGGTGTCCGCCGACACCGCCTGCCGGCAGTCGGCGGCCGGCGCCTTCAGGGCCTTGCCGTCGGCCGTGCTCACCGAGGTGATCGCGACCGGCCGGCAGTAGGTGCCGTGCGCGGCGAAGGCGGCGTACGCGGCCGCCATGTCCAGCGGGGTGAGGCTGTTGCTGCCGAGGGCCATCGACGGCACCGCGTCCAGCTTCGCGCCGCCGCCCTGCTGGGTGATCCCCAGCTCGGCAGCGGTCTGCTCGACCGTGCACAGGCCGGTCTCGCCCTCCAGTGCGGCGAAGTAGGTGTTCACCGACTCGGCCATCGCCGGCGCCATGGTGAACGGCCCGACCATGTCGCTCTCGTCGTTGTGCACCTCGCCGCCCTGCGGGTACCGGTCGCCCGCGCAGTTCTTCATCGCCGGCCAGGGCGTGCTGTACGGCGAGGGGTAGCTCTGCGCCGGGGTCAGGCCGTTC
The DNA here is from genome assembly GCF_040304075.1 of Kitasatospora sp. NPDC094015. Lineage (NCBI taxonomy): Bacteria > Bacillati > Actinomycetota > Actinomycetes > Kitasatosporales > Streptomycetaceae > Kitasatospora > Kitasatospora sp. NPDC094015. The sequence goes on along the minus strand of NZ_JBEOUL010000026.1, from coordinate 98,041 downwards.
TCCAGCGCGGCGGCCGCCACGATCGGCTTGAAGGTCGACCCGGTCGGGAAGCCCTGCCCGCCGCCCATCGAGGTGCCGGCGTTCAGGTTGATCAGGGTCTGTCCGGCGGCCGGTCCGTACGGGCGGCTCTGGCCCATCGCCAGGATCCGGCCGGTCCCCGGCTGCACCACGGTCATCGCGCCCGCCGCCTTGTCGCCCGCGTACACGTGCTCGGTGACGGACTTCTGCACCGCCCGCTGCGTCGCGGGGTCGAGCGTGGTGCGGATCTGCAGGCCGCCGCGCGCCCACAGCGCCTGCCGCTCGGCGGAGGTGGCGCCGAAGGCCGGGTCGGTGGTGATCACCCGGTGCACGTAGTCGCAGAAGAAGCCCTCGCCGTCCTGGGCGGTGATGCACCCCTGCCGCGGGCGGCTGACCTTCAGCGTGACCGGGGTCGCGATCGCCTCGTCCGCCTGGGCCCGGGTGATCGAGCCGTACTCGGCCATCTTGCCGAGCACGGTGTCGCGGCGGTCCTTGGCCGCCCGCGGGTTGACCACCGGGTCGTAGCCGGTCGGCGACTGCACCAGCCCGGCCAGCAGCGCGGCCTGGGGCAGCGTGAGGTCCTTGGCGTGCGTGCTGAAGTACCGCTGGGCGGCCGCCTCCACGCCGTACGCCTGCTCGCCGAAGAAGGTGATGTTGAGGTAGTCGGTGAGGATCTGGTCCTTGGTGAGGGTCTGCTCCAGTTTGATCGCGTACTTCATCTCCTTGACCTTGCGGCCGAGGGTCTGCGCCTGCGCGGCCTGGACGGCCTTCGGGTCGTCGCCGGCCTCGTCCACGAAGACGTTCTTCACGTACTGCTGGGTGAGGGTGGAGGCGCCCTCGGAGATCTCGCCGCTCGCCGCGTTCTTGTCGATCGCGCGCAGCACGCCCTTCAGGTCCACCGCGCCGTGCTGGTAGAAGCGGTTGTCCTCGATGTCGACCAGCGCGGCCTTCATCAGCGGCGCGATCTGCTCGCTCGGCACCACCGTGCGGTCCCGTTCGTAGACGGTGGCGATCACGCCGCCGTCCGCGTCGTACACGGTGGACGCCTGGGACAGCGGCGGAGCGGTGAAGTCGCCGGGCAGGCTGTCGAAATCGGAGACGGCTCCCTTGGCCGCGAGGCCGACGCTGCCGAGCGCGGGCAGCGCGAGTCCGGCGGTGAGCACGCCGGCGACGGCGCTGGCGCCGACCAGCCGGCCGGCCAGTCCGGCGGCCCGGCCGGCCCGGCGTATCGGGGAGCGAGAACGTGACGAGGGCATGGACCGAGCGTAGGCAGACGAGATGAGAGCCGGGCCCGACCGGTGCCCCGGGAACGTCACAGGACTGCGACAGCTTGCGGAGTTCCGGGTTCCGAGGCTCCGACCCGGCGCGGCGGGGGCGACCGCGGGTCAACCTCACTCGTACGAGTGAAAGGGCTTTCTGTGTGACTCGTGTGACTGATCGTTCGAAGAGACTGTCGGGCAGTCGAGAGCACCAGCCCTGCCCCCGGTCCGCCGCGGTCTGATCCCGCGCGGGGTGAGTCCGGAGCGTGCTCTGCCACATCCGCCACCCGTGGGGGTACCGCCATGTCCTCAACCCAGACCGTCCCGCGCACCGCGCTGCGCACCGCCGCCGCCGCGGCGCTGGCCGCCTCGGCGCTCGCCGTCACCCTGCCGCCGGGCACCGCGCACGCGGCCGGCCCGGCCGGCAGCCCCGGCCGGGCGAGCGCGGTGACCGCCGAACTCGCCCTCGACGTCCGGCTGCTCTCCCAGGTCTCGGTGCCGGTCGACGTCGCGCTCAACAAGGTGCAGAGCCCGGCCCGGATGGACGGCGCGATGCTCACCGCCAAGGTCGACGGCGTCGACCAGGGCCGCCCGGTCACCCTGCTCGCGGCCGAGGTCGGCCGGTCCACCACCAGCGCCGACGAGCACGGCGCCGCCGCCTCCGTGAAGCTGGTCGACGCCGATCTGCACGCCCCCGGCCTGCCCGGCACCGCCCTGCTCGGACTGGAGGCGCTGAGCGCCGAGGTGACCTGCCCGGTCGACGGGCCGCCCACCGCGAACGTGGTCGCGCCGGCCAAGGTGACCGTGCTCGGCAGGTCCGTCACCGCCGGGCTGAACGGGCCGAGCCACGTGGTGGTGCCCGGCGTCGGCACCGTGGACGTCCAGTTCTCCCGGCGCACCACCACCTCCTCGACGGCCGCCGCCTCCGCCCTGGAGGCCACCGTCGACCTCAACCCGCTGAACCTGAACGTCGCCCGCGTCAGCGGCCGGATCACCATCGCCTCGGTCAGCTGCGAGAAGCCCGTCCCGGCGCCCGCGACCTCCACCGCGCCCGCCACCTCCGCCCCGCCCACCACCACGGCGGCCCGCGCCGTGCCGACCCCCCAGGCGGCACTCGCCTCCACCGGGGGCGGCGGCGCCACCCTGCCGGTACTGGCCGGCGCCGGGACGCTGCTGGTCACCGGCTCCGCCGCGCTCTGGCTGACCCGCCGCCGGCGCGGCCACGCCCGCCGCCACTGACCGCCGCGGCCCGCGGTGCGCCCACATTCCGGGACCGGCACTCCCGGTACGTGAGCGTGCCGCTGCGGACCGTTGGTTCACATGGGCGTTACATAGGAGGAACAACCGGGAAACGGCGGCTTGCGACGCTACGCGGGCACCCACCACCCAAGCAGTGAGGTTCACCGCAATGGCAATCAAGGCCGAGTACATCTGGATCGACGGCACGCAGCCGACCGCCAAGCTCCGTTCCAAGACTCGTATCCTCGCCAACGCGGACAAGCTGCCCACCTGGGGCTTCGACGGCTCCTCGACCAACCAGGCCGAGGGCCACGCCTCGGACCGGGTGCTCGAGCCGGTCGCCTCCTTCCCGGACCCGATCCGCGGCGGTGACCACCTGCTGGTGCTGTGCGAGGTCAACGAGACCGACGGCACCCCGCACGTGTCCAACACCCGCGCCCTGCTGCGCCCGATCGCCGAGCAGTTCGCCGCGCAGGAGTCGATCTTCGGCATCGAGCAGGAGTACACCTTCTTCAAGGGCTCCCGCCCGCTCGGCTTCCCCGAGGGCGGCTTCCCGGCCCCGCAGGGCGGCTACTACTGCGGCATCGGCGCCGAGGAGGTCTTCGGCCGCGAGATCGTCGAGCTGCACCTCGACCGCTGCATCGAGGCCGGCCTGGCCATCTGCGGCATCAACGCCGAGGTCATGCCCGGCCAGTGGGAGTTCCAGATCGGCCCGGTCGACGCGCTGACCGCCTCCGACCACCTGTGGGTCGCCCGCTACCTGCTCTACCGCACCGCCGAGGAGTTCGGCATCGACGCCACCCTGGACGCCAAGCCCGTGCGCGGCGACTGGAACGGCGCCGGCGCCCACACCAACTTCTCCACCAAGGCCATGCGTGAGGGCTACGACGCCATCATCACCGCCTGCGAGTCGCTCGGCGCCTCCCAGGAGAAGGTCCTGGAGCACGTCAAGCAGTACGGCTTCGGCATCGAGTCCCGCCTGACCGGCCTGCACGAGACCGCCCCGTGGAACGTCTACTCCTACGGCGTGTCCGACCGCGGCGCCTCGGTCCGCATCCCGTGGCAGGTCGAGGTGGAGCAGAAGGGCTACATCGAGGACCGCCGCCCGAACGCCAACGTCGACCCGTACGTGGTGACCCGCCTGCTGGTCAACACCTGCTGCTCCGCCCTGGAGAAGGCCGGCCAGGTCTGATCCCCGGCGCCCGACGCCGCCGCGCCCGCCGCCCCTCCCCGCCCGTGGGGAAGGGCCGGCGGGCGCGGCCGTGTCCCGGGCCCCGCGCCCTAGGCTGGGCGCATGGACGACTTCACGCCGCACCAGCTGGCCCGCGGCCGGGAGCTGAGGCGCGCCCAACTGCCCTGGCTGCTCGGCGGCCGGGCGGCGGGGCTGCTGCTCACCCTGGTGCTCGGCCTGACCCCGGCCGGCGCCGCCGTGGTGACCTGGGCCGGCGGCCTGTTCGGCGGTTCGCGGACGGCGCAGGTGCTCGCCGGCGCAGCCGTCCTGGTGCTGCTCGGCCGGGTGGTCGCGCTGCCGCCCGGCGCCCGGGTGCGGGTGGTGCGCGCCCGGTACGGGCTGGTCACCCAGGGCTGGGGCGGCTGGGCCGTGGACCTGCTGCGCGGCCTCGGCCTGACCCTGGCGCTCCTGCTGCCGACGGCGTACGGGCTGTACGCGCTGACCGCGTGGTCGCCCGCGCGCTGGTGGCTGCCGGCCGCCGGGGCGGCGGCGCTGCTCACGGTGGCGCTGTCCTTCCTCCACCCGCTGCTGTTCGAGCCGCTGTTCAACCGCTTCACCCCGATGGAGCCCGGCCCGCTGCGGGACTCGCTGCTCGGCCTGGCCCGGCAGGACGGCATCCCCGTGCGCGAGGTGCTGGTTGCGGACGCCTCGCGCCGCACCACTGCGCTCAACGCGTACGTCTCCGGGCTCGGCGCCACCCGCCGGATCGTCGCCTACGACACCCTGCTGACCACCGCCGAACCCCGTGAGGTGGAGCTGGTGGTGGCGCACGAGCTCGGCCACGTCAAGCACCGCGACCTGCTCACCGGGACGCTTCTGGGTGCGGTCGGGGCGGGAGTCGCGGTGGTCCTGATCGGCCTGCTCGCCGGGTTGCCGGCCCTGCTGTCGGCCGCCGGGGCGAGCGGCCCGGCCGACCCGCGCTCGCTGCCGCTGCTGGCGGCCTGCGCGGCCGTGGTGGGCGCCCTGGGCGGCCCGCCGCAGTGCGCGGTGAGCCGCCGCATCGAGACCCGGGCCGACCGGCACGCGCTCGAACTCACCGCGGACCCGGAGCACTTCATCGCGATGCAGCGCCGTCTCGCGGTCACCAACGTCGCCGAGGTCGACCCGCCCCGGCTGCTGGAGCTGCTGTTCGCCACCCACCCCAGCACCGCGCGCCGGATCGCCGCCGCCCGCGCCTGGCAGGGCTGAGCGCGGGCCGCCGCGCTCAGCCCGCGGGGTCGGCCACGGCGCGCACCAGCTCCGCCAGGAAGCGGTCGGTGGTCGGCCGGTCCCGGACGGCGATCCGCAGCCAGTCGGGCCCCAGACCGGGGAAGGTGTCGCCGCGCCGGACGGCGAACCCGGCGGACCGCAGCCGCTCGCGGACCCCGGCCGCACCGGCCAGCTCGATCAGCACGAACGAGGCGGCCGGCTCGCCGTGCACCCGCACCCCGGGCACCGCCGCCAGGCCGGCCAGCAGGTGCGCCCGGTCGGCCGCGGTGCCGACCGCGGCGGCCTCGGCCTCGGCCAGCGCCTGCGGCCCGCTGCACAGTTCGGCCGCCACCAGGGCCGGCGTGGAGACCGGCCAGAGCGGCTGCGCGGCGGCCAGCCGGGCGATCAGCGCGGCCGGGCCGAGGACGTAGCCGATCCGCAGGCCGGCCAGCCCCCAGGTCTTGGTCAGGCTGCGCAGCACCACCACCTGGCCGGGCAGGTCGCGCAGCGCGGCCAGTGACTCGGGCTCGCCGGGGTCGGTGTCCATGAAGGCCTCGTCGACCACCAGGGTCCGGCCCGGCCGGGCCAGCGCGGTCAGCACGGCGGCGGGGTGCAGCACCGAGGTCGGGTTGGTCGGGTTGCCGACCACCACCAGGTCGGCCTGCTCGGGTACGGCCTGCGGCCGCAGCCGGAAGCCGTCCCCGGCCGTCAGCAGCACCCGGTGCACGGTGTGCCCGGCGTCCCGCAGCGCCGCCTCGGGCTCGGTGAACTGCGGGTGGACCACGACCACGTGCCGGGCCGCCAGGACCCGGGCGAGCAGCACGAAGGCCTCGGCGGCCCCGGCGGTGAGCAGCACCTCCGCGGGCGGGCGGCGGTGCCGGGCGGCCACCGCGGCGCGGGCGGCGGACTGCTCGGGGTAGGCGGCGAGGCCCGTGAGCGCGTCGGCGAGCCGCTCGCGCAGCCACCGGGGCGGGGTGCCGGTGCGGACGTTGACGGCCAGGTCCACCAGTCCGGGCCCGCCCACCTCGGCGTCCCCGTGGTGCCGCAGGTCGGGTTCGACGGCGATCGCCACGGTGGCCCGGGCCGAGCTGCGGCGCGGGACCAGCAGGCCACCGCCCGAGCCGAGCAGCGCCGCCGCCTCGGCGACGCTCGGGGTGCCGACCACGGCCAGCGCCCGGGCGGAGGGGTTCGGCACCGCGACCGCGGCCAGCACCTCGGCGGGGTGCCCGGTCAGCGGGACGCCGAGCGCGGCGGCGGCCGCGTGCAGGCCGGGCTCGTCCAGCCGGGCGTCCAGGGTGGCCAGCCGGCCGATCTCGGCGCGGCTGCGGCCGGCCTCGGCCAGCGCGGCGTCGACCAGGGCCAGCACCTCCTCGGCGCTCACCAGGCGGCCGGCGCCGACCCCGACGCTCAACAGGGGTCCGTGCACCGGGCCCACCTCTCTCGACCCGACGTGAGCGACCTGCTCACCGGCCCCGGAATCCCACCACGGGCGCCTCGGACCGGTCAATCGCCGGCCACCCGCCGGACGGATGGCCGGATCCGTACGGGTCGGCCGGGTGCGGGGGCAATCGTTCGCCTGCTCTTCATGTCCGGGGTGCGGCCCGCTCCACCGGCCTGCTCCTAGGGTGGCGGCGCTCCGCCACCGAACGCTCGCCCGCTTCTGTCCGGAGGACAGTCATGACCGCCGTCCAGGCACCCCGGCGCAACCGCCGCTCCCTCACCGCACTGGCCGGGGCCGTCGCCCTCGCCGCCACCTCGGCCGGTCTGTGGGCCGCGACCGGCTCCACCGCGCAGGCCGCCGCGCTCCCGACGCCCGACCACGTGGTCGTCGTCATGATGGAGAACCACGCCTACAGCCAGGTGATCGGGAGCTCCAGCGCGCCGTACCTCAACAACACCCTCAAGGCCGGAGGGGCGAGCCTCACCCAGTCCTTCGGCCTGACCCACCCCAGCGAGCCCAACTACTACATGATCTTCTCGGGCTCCAACCAGGGCCGCACCGACGACGGTTGCGTGGGTGTCGGCTCGATCGGCGCGGCCAACCTGGCGTCCGAGCTGATCGCGGCCGGCAAGACCTGGGGCAGCTACAACGAGGGCCTGCCGAGCCAGGGTTCGACCACCTGCAGCAGCGGCAAGTACGCGCAGAAGCACAACCCGTGGTTCGGCTTCTCCAACGTGCCGACCAGCACCGCGAAGACCATGACCCAGTTCCCCACCGACTACACCACGCTGCCGAAGGTCTCCTTCGTCGTCCCGGACCTGTGCAACGACATGCACGACTGCTCGGTGTCCACCGGCGACACCTGGCTGAAGAACAAGCTGGGCGGGTACGCGACCTGGGCCAAGACCCACAACAGCATCCTGGTCGTCACCTTCGACGAGGACAACAAGCTGTCCGGCAACCGCATCCCGACCGTGCTGTACGGCCAGCACGTCACCCCGGGCTCCTCCACCAGCACCACGTACAACCACTACAACGTGCTGCGCACGCTGGAGGACCTGGCCGGCCTGTCCGCGCACGCGGGCAACGCCGCCTCTGCCTCCGACATCACCGGCATCTGGAACTGACACCCGTGTACCTCGCGGACTCCCGCAGCACCAAGCCGGCCGTCGCCCCGGGCACCAGCCCGGGGCGGCGGGCGGCCGCCGTGCCCGGCACGGTGGTCGCGCTCGGCGCGGTCAGCCTGATCACCGACATCTCCTCCGAGATGGTCACCGCCGTCCTGCCGCTGTACGTGGTGGCCACGCTGGGCCTGTCCCCGCTCGGCTTCGGCCTGCTGGACGGCATCAACAACGGCGTCGGCGCGCTGGTCCGGCTGACCGGCGGCCACCTGGCCGACCGGGGCGGGCGGCGGCACAAGATGGTGGCCGCCGTCGGCTACGGGCTCTCCGCCCTGTGCAAGCCGCTGCTGCTGCTCGCCCACGGCCTGCCCGCGATCAGCGGCGCGCTGGCCCTCGACCGCACCGGCAAGGGGCTGCGCACGGCCCCCCGGGACGCGATGATCTCGCTGGCCACCCGGCCCGAGCACCGCGGCCGGGCGTTCGGCGTGCACCGGGCGATGGACACCACCGGCGCGCTGCTCGGTCCGCTGGCCGCCTTCGCGGTGCTGCGGTTCGCGGGCGGCCCGCTGCTCGGTGAGGGCGGCGAGGTCGGCGGCTACCACGCGGTGTTCGCGGTCAGCGGGTGCGTGGCCGCGCTCGGCGTCCTGGTGCTGGTGCTCTTCGTGCCGCCGCGGATCACCCCGGCCGGCGCCCCGGCGGGCGCCGCCGACCGCACGCCGCGACCCACGCTGCGCGACTCGCTCGCCCTGCTGCGCCGCCCCCAGCTGCGCCGGCTCACCCTGTGCGCCGCGCTGCTCGGCCTGACCACCGTCAGCGACTCCTTCCTGTACCTGCTGCTCCAGCGCGAACTGCGGCTGCCCGCCCACCTGTTCCCGCTGCTGCCGCTCGGCACCGCCGCCGCCTTCCTGCTGCTCGCCGTGCCGCTGGGCGCGCTGGCGGACCGGGTCGGCCGCCGCCGGCTCTTCCTCGCGGGGCACGGCCTGCTGCTGCTCGGGTACGCCCTGCTGCTCTCGCCGCTGCCCGCGGCGCTGGTGCTGCCCGCCGTGCTGCTGCTGCACGGCACGTTCTACGCCGCCACCGACGGGGTGCTCGCCGCGGCCACCGCCGAGGCCGTCCCGGCCGAGCACCAGGGCGCCGGACAGGCGCTGGTGGGCACCGGGCAGGCGCTGGCGCGGTTCGCCTGCTCGCTCGCGTTCGGTGCCGCCTGGGGCCTGTGGGGCGGCCGCGGCGCGCTCGCCGCCGCGGCCGGGTGCCTGGCCGCCGCCGCGGTGGTGGCCGCCCTCGTACTGCGGACCGCCGACGAGGCGGACGCAGGCCCGCCCGCGGACGGCCCGCCCGCGGACGGCCCGCCCGCGCACGACCCGAACGAGGTGCCCGTATGACCGGCAACCGCTCCCGCCTGGTGATCCTGCTGATCGCCGTGGTGCTGCTCGGTGCGGCCGGCACCGGCGCGGTGCGGTACGCCGCCGACCGGTCCGGCAAGCGCGACCAGGAGCAGGCCGGCGGCCCGGCCGTCCGGACCGGCAGCGTCTCGCTGCGGCCGGACGGCCACCGGCTGGTGGTCCGCAACCTGGCCTGGGGCCCGCACCGCGACGAACTCGCCACCGTCCCGGCCGACCGACCGGACGGCCCGCGCACCGTCTCCGGGGTCAAGTGCCTGCGCTTCCACGCCGCCGCCGGCACCGGGATCTGCCTCCAGGCCGAGCCGGGCGTGCTGGAGGACACCTACCGCGCGGTGGTGCTCGACGACCGGCTGCACGAGGTGCGGCACTTCCCGGCCGCCGGCATCCCCACCAGGGCCCGGGTGTCACCCTCGGGCCACCTGGTGGCCTGGACGGTCTTCGTGTCCGGCGACTCGTACGCGGGCACCGACTTCTCCACCCGCACGGCGATCGTGGACACCCGCGACTGGACGGTGGACGACAACCTGGAGACCTTCGCCGTCACCAGGGACGGCAAGCCGTACCACGCCTCGGACGTCAACATCTGGGGCGTCACCTTCGCCGACGACGACCGCTTCTACGCCACCCTGGCGACCGGCGGCCAGACCTACCTGGTGCAGGGCGACGTCACCGCCCGCACCCTCACCACCCTGCACCAGAACGTCGAATGCCCCTCGCTGTCGCCGGACGGCACCCGGATCGCGTACAAGAAGCGGGTGGCCGGCGCCTCGCCCGACGCGCCCTGGCGGCTGTACGTGCTGGACCTCGCCACCATGACCGAGACCGCCACCGCCGAGCAGCGCAACATCGACGACCAGGCACTCTGGGCGGACGGCGCCACCCTGGTGTACGCGCTGCCCGGCGACTACGGCTCCGACCTGTGGACCGTCCCCGCCGACGGCTCGGGCGCCCCGCGGACCCTGATGACCTCCGCGGTCGCCCCGGCCTACCTGGGGTGAGCCCCCGGCGGGCGACGCCCGGTCAGGCCCCGACCGAGACCTCGGGCTCGTGCCGGACCGGGAAGTTGACCGAGTTCGCGATGAAGCAGGCGCGGTGCGCCCGCTCGTGCAGCGCGATCGCCTGCTCGACCATCTCCGCCCGCGCCACCTCGATCCGCGGCCGCAGCACCGCCCCGGTGAAGTGGCCGCCGCTCGCGGTCTCCGCCATGGTGCCCTCGGCGCGGTCCTGGTAGGAGGTCACCACCACGCCCTCCACCGCGCAGAAGTGCAGGTACCAGAGCATGTGGCACTGGGACACCGAGGCCAGCAGCAGCTGCTCCGGGTTCCACCGCGCCGGATCGCCCCGGAAGGCCGGGTCGGAGCTGCCCGCGATCGCCGGCCGGCCCTCGGCGGAGACCTCGTGCGCGCGCCCGTAGGAGCGGTAACCACTCGTCCCGGTACCGGAGTTGCCGGTCCAGGTGACCGTGGTGGTGTAGCTGTGCAGCGTGCTCATGGAACTGCTCCGTCCCCGCGGCGGGGCGGGCGGCGGGATGCCGCACCGCTCGGGGCATTCAAGCACCCCACAATTGGAGTGGTTCCGTGAACGACCGGTCGGCTATATTCGCGCAGCCGCCGGACGTACCCGCCCGACGGCAGTCCTGCGCCCGAGGGGGATCCAGCCATTCCGTCCGACCAGCCCCAGCCGAACGTCCCCGAATCCGCAGCGGCCCCGGCCGCCGAGGACACCGTGCTGAAGGCGTTCGCACCACCCGCGCAGACCATCGGCGCGACCCCGCCCCCACCCTCGCAACAGCCCTACCCGGCGCAGCCGTACCCGTATGCGCAGCCCTACCCCTACCCGTACCCGGGGCAGCCCGGCTGGGGCGCGCAGCCGCCCGGCGGCTGGAGCGGGTACGCGATCACCTCGCTGGTGCTCGGCGTGTTCGGCATCGCCTGCTGCCTGTGGGTCGGTGCCATCGCCTTCGGGATCTCGGCGCTGCGCACCATCCCGCAACGCAACGAGCGCGGCCGGTGGATGGCCGTCACGGGCCTGGTGCTGGGCTGTCTGTGGGGCGTCGGAGTGATCACCGGGGCCACCGTCGCCGCCCTGCACCGGGCCGAGGAGGACAGGGCGAGCACCAGCGGCCTGCCCGCACCGGCCTGGAGCCGCAGCGCCGCACCCGGCACCCCCGGCACGGTGAGCGTGGACAACGTCCACGCGGGCGACTGCTTCACCCGGCCGAAGAACCTCGACCGGGCCACCGAGCTGGCCGTGGTCCCCTGTTCGGCCGCCCACTACGGCGAGGTGTTCGCCACCACCAGGATCGTGGCCGGCGGTGACTACCCCGGGGAGCAGAAGGTCGCCGACGAGGCGGAGAAGCTCTGCACCGCGAGCCGGGAGCAGTACACGATGGACATCCTCGCCGTCCCGGACGACGTCGACGTGTACTACTACTACCCGCAGAAGTCCGGCTGGACCCTGGCCGACGACCGCGGGGTGGTCTGCCTCTACACCTCCTCCCACGGCGACCGGACCGGCTCGCTGCGCCGCGACGCCGGCAACCTGACGGCCGAGCAGATCGCCTACCTGAAGGCCGTCCGGCCGTTCAACACGGCCGAGGACAGCGTCCCGGACCTGGACGAGCCGGCCGACGACCCGGCCGCCTTCCGGGCCTGGGCCGGGCGGCTCGCCGAGGCCGCCGACGCCGAGGCGTCCGCGCTGGCGGCCGGCACCTGGGGCTCCGGGGCCGCGAAGCCGGTGGCCGACCTCACCGCCGCCGTCCGCGCCGAGGGCGTCCACCTGCGGGCCGCCGCCGGCAGCTCCGACCCGGACGTCATCGAACGCGAGCTGGTCGCCGCCCGGCTCGGCGCGGTGTCGGCCAAGGCGATGGCCGCCCGCTCGGCGCTCGGTCTGGCCACCCGCTCGGACTCCGACGGCCCCGAGGCTCCCGGCACCGCCCCGGGCGCCGCGGCCGCCCCGGTCGGCTACCGCGGGTAGCGCCGGATCCGGCCCGCCGCCGGCTCCCGACCGTCAGTTCCAGGCCGTCAACTCCCGGCCGGGCCTGCGGCGGCGGCCCGGACCAGGCGTTCGGCCGCCTGCGGCACCCCGGCCCAGTGCAGGTGCAAGTAGGAGGCGTGCACCGGGCCCTGGACGAAGCCCTCGGTGCGCGGACCGGCCGGGGTGCGCCAGGCCCAGGCGCTCTGCTCGCCGCTGCCCGGCTCGCAGACCGTCCGGTGGAACTCGTGGCCGCGGACCCGGGTGCCGGTCACGGCCAGCGGGCTGTCACCGAGGGCGACCGCCTCGCGGTAGCCGAGGGTGAGGCGCTCGGTCATCCGGGCGGTGGTGTCGAGCAGCCCGCACATCGGCCGGCCGTCCAACTCCCGCCCCAGGTAGAGCAGGCCGGCGCACTCCGTGGCGATCGGAGCGCCCTTGGCGGCGAGCGCGGCGACGGCCGCGCGCAGCCGGGTGTTCCCGCTCAACTCGCCGACGTACAGCTCCGGGAAGCCGCCGCCGATCACCAACGCGGCGGTGCCCTCGGGCAGTTCGGTGTCGTGCAGCGGGTCGAAGCCCACCACCTCGGCGCCGGCGGCGGCGAGCAGTTCGGAGTTCTCCGCGTACGAGAAGGAGAAGGCCGCCCCGCCCGCGACGGCGATCCGCGGGCGGCCCGGCACCGCCGTCACCTCGGCCGCCGGGTCCCACGGCTCGGCCGCCAGCGGCGGCGCGCTGCCGGCCAGCGCCAGCAGCCCGTCCAGGTCGACCGAGCGGGCCACCAGCTCGCCCATCTCCCGGACGGCGGCCAACGCCTGCTCGGACCGCTCCGCCGCCGGGATCAGCCCCAGGTGCCGGGAGGGCGTGGCGACCGCGGCCGCCCGCCGCACCGCGCCGAGCACCGGCACCCCGGAGCCCTCCTCCAGCGCCTCGCGCAGCAGGTCCTCGTGCCGGTCGGAGGCGACCCGGTTGAGGATCACCCCGGCCAGCCGCACCTGCGGGTCCCAGGAGGCGAAGCCGTGCACCAGGGCGGCCACCGAGCGGGACTGCGCGGAGGCGTCCACCACCAGCACCACCGGGGCGGCCAGCAGCTTGGCCACGTGCGCTGTCGAGGCCAGCTCGCCCTGCCCGGCGGCGCCGTCGTACAGCCCCATCACCCCTTCGACCACGGCGACGTCCGCCCCGGCCGCCCCGTGCAGGAACAGCGGGGCGATCCGCTCGGCGCCGCACATGTAGGCGTCCAGGTTGCGGCCCGGCCGGCCGGCGGCCAGCGCGTGGTAGCCGGGATCGATGTAGTCCGGGCCGACCTTGTGCGGGGAGACGGCCAGGCCGCGCGCGCTCAGCGCGGCCATCAGGCCGGTGGCGACGGTGGTCTTGCCCGCGCCCGAGGAGGGCGCGGCGACGACGAGACGGGGGATGTTCAACGGGCTACCACTCGATACCGCGCTGGCCCTTGCGGCCGGCGTCCATGGGGTGCTTGACCTTGGTCATCTCGGTGACCAGGTCGGCGAGTTCGGTCAGCGGCGGCTTGGCGTACCGGCCGGTGACGACCACGTGCTGGCTGCCGGGGCGCTCGCGCAGCACCGCCACCACCTCCTCGACATCCACCCAGCCCCAGTGCATCGGGTAGGTGAACTCGTCCAGCACGTAGAACCGGTAGGTCTCGGCCGCCAGGTCGCGCTTGACCTGCTCCCAGCCCTCCTTGGCCGCCTCCTCGCTGGACTGCTCCATCTCGGACGAGCGCTGGACCCACGACCAGCCCTCGCCCATCTTGTGCCAGTCCACCGTGCCGCCCTGGCCGGAGGCGCCGAGCACGCGCAGCGCGTTCTCCTCGCCGACCTTCCACTTGGCGGACTTGACGAACTGGAACACCCCGATCGGCCAGCCCTGGTTCCAGGCCCGCAGCGCCATCCCGAAGGCGGCGGTGGACTTGCCCTTGCCGGGGCCGGTGTGCACGGCGGTGATCGGCAGGGTGCGGCGCTGGCGGGTGGTCAGGCCGTCTTCGGGGACGGTCTCGGGTACGCCCTTGGGCATGGGGTCACGCGGCCTTTCGGTCGTGGTCGGCGGTGCGGTGCGCGTGCACCAGGGCGGCCACGCCCTCGGCACGCAGCTCGTCCAGGGAGACGGCGGGGGCGCCCAGCCGGGCGGCCACGGTGCGGGCGAGGCCGAGCCGGACGGGGCCGGACTCGCAGTCCAGCACCACCGCGGCCAGGCCCTGGGCGGCCAGCAGGTCCGCCGCCCGGCCCGCCCGGGCGAGCGCGTCCTTGCCGCCGGTGGCCCGGCCGTCGGTCACCAGCACCAGCAGCGGGCGGCGGTTCGGGTCGCGCATCCGCTCGACCCGGAGCACCTCGTGGGCGCGCAGCAGACCGGCGGCCAGCGGGGTGCGGCCGCCGGTCGGCAGCTGCTCCAGCCGGGCCGCGCCCACCTCCACCGAGGAGGTCGGCGGCAGCACCAGCTCGGCGTCCGCGCCGCGGAAAGTGATCATGCCGATCTTGTCCCGCCGCTGGTAGGCGTCCATCAGCAGGGAGAGCACGGCGCCCTTGACGGCCGTCATCCGCTGCCGGGCGGCCATCGACCCGGAGGCGTCCACCACGAACAGCACCAGGTTGGCCTCCCGGCCCCGGCGCACCTGCTCCCGGAAGTCGTCCCGCTGGAGCACCAGCGCCCGGCCGGCCCGCCCGCGCGCCACCTGGTGCGGCGCGGCCGCCTGCAGGGTGGCGGCCAGGTGCAGCCGGCTGAGCCGGCCCTGCGGGCGGCGGGCCCGGACGGTGTGCCCGCTGTCGGTCTCGGCGGGGGAGCGGCGGCCCTGGGCGCCCTTGCCGGTGCCGGGCACCCTGAACAGCCGGGTCCGGTACGGCTCGCCGGCGGCCACCGGGGTGGCCTCCCGCCCGCCACCGGGCGCGGGCTGCGGCACCGGGGCGGCCGGCTCCTGCGGTCCGTCGGGCTGCGGTCCGTCGGGGCGGGGAGCGTCGGCCGCGCTGCCGTCCTGCGGGGGGCCGGCCGGCTCGGGCGCGCCGCCGCCGTCCGGTCCACCGCCGTCCGGGCCCTCCCCGTCGCCGTCCCCGTCCGGGCCGCCGTCCGGGCCGCGGCCCTCCGGGTCCTGCGGGGGCTCGGGCTGCTCGGCGTGCTCCTCCAGGGTCCGCTCCAGCTGCTCCTCGTCCAGCCCCGGGGCGTCGAACGGGTTGCGGCGCCGGCGGTGCGGCAGCGCCAGCCGGGCGGCCTGCCGGACGTCCTCCTCCAGCACCTCGGTCCGGCCGGCCCAGGCGGCCAGCGCGACGGCGGTGCGCGCCATCACGATGTCCGCCCGCAGGCCGTCCACCTCGAAGGCGGCGCAGACGGCGGTGATCTGCCGCAGCGCCCCGTCGCCCAGCTCGACCGAGGGCAGCAACTCCCGGGCGGCGGTGATCCGTTCGGCGAGCTCCCGCTCCGGCTCGGCGAACCGGGCGGCGAACGCGGCCGGGTCGGCGTCGTACGCCAGCCGGCGCCGGACCACCTCGGCCCGCTCGGCCGCGTCCCGGGTCGCCGCGATCTCCACGGTCAGCCCGAACCGGTCGAGCAGCTGCGGGCGCAGCTCCCCCTCCTCCGGGTTCATCGTGCCGACCAGCAGGAAGCGCGCCGCGTGCCGGACGGAGACGCCCTCGCGCTCCACGTACGAGCGGCCCATCGCGGCGGCGTCCAGCAGCAGGTCGACCAGGTGGTCCTGGAGCAGGTTCACCTCGTCGATGTAGAGCACGCCGCGGTGCGCCTTGGCCAGCAGCCCGGGTTCGTACGCCTTGACGCCCTCGGCGAGCGCCCGCTCCAGGTCCAGAGAGCCGACGATCCGGTCCTCGGAGACGCCGACCGGCAGCTCCACCAGGTGGGCCGGGCGCCGCTCGGTGCCGGCGGCGGCGTGCGGGGCGTCCGGGCACTGCTGGTCCGGCGCGGCCGGGTCGCAGGCGAACCGGCAGGCCTCCACGGTCGCGATCGAGGGCAGCAGCCCGGCCAGCGCGCGCACCATGGTCGACTTGGCGGTGCCCTTCTCACCGCGCACCAGCACCCCGCCGACCGCCGGTGAGACCGCGTTGAGCAGCAGCCCGAGCCGCAGGTCGGCCATGCCGACGATCGCGGTGAACGGGTATCGGACGTCACTCATCAGTCGTGCCACTCTCCAGACTTGTCACGGTGCCCCCGGCGGGACGAACGGCAGGCTGCCCGCGGCGGGCACCCCGCCCTCGATCAGCTTCCACAGCGCGTCGGTGTCGGCGTGCTCCTCGATCAGGTCGCCCAGGCGGTCCAGGCGCTCCTCGCGGGCGGCGGCGAACGAGGTGTCCGGCGCGGGCACGAACGCCCGGCCGGCCAGCGCCGCCACCTCGCGCAGCAGGGCCCGGCGGAAGGCGTCGTTCTCCAGCACGCCGTGCCAGGTGGTGCCCCACACCGCGCCCAGGCGGCAGCCCTCGAGCGGGCGCCCGGTGCCGTCCGCGATGAACACCTCGCCGCCCTCCACCTCCACCACGCCGTGGTGGATCTCGTACCCCTCGACCCGCTCCCCGTACGCCTCGCCGACCGGCCGGGCCAGCACCTTCTCGGCGCCGAACACCACCCGGACCGGCAGCAGGCCGAGCGCGCCGACCGTGCCGGCCCCCGACTCCACCTCGTCGGTGATCTCGCGGCCCAGCATCTGGTACCCGCCGCACACCCCGAGCACCGGCAGGCCGGCGGCCGCGCGGGCCTTCAGCGGGACCTCCAGGCCGCGTTCGCGCAGCCACGCCAGGTCGGCCACGGTGGCGCGGGTGCCGGGCAGCACCACCAGGTCCGCGTCGGCCAGCTCCTCCGGCCGGGTGGCCCAGCGGACCAGGACGCCCGGCTCCTGGGCGAGCGCGTCCAGGTCGGTGAAGTTGGACAGCCGCGGGAAGCGCACCACGGCCACCCGCAGCACGTCCGCGCCGTACGGGCCGGCGGACGCCTGCTGCTCGACGACGGTGGTCAGGTCCAGCGAGTCCTCGGCGTCCAGCCACAGGCCGGGCAGCATCGGCAGGGTGCCGAGCACCGGACGGCCGGTCAGCCGGTGCAGCATGTCCAGACCGGGCGCGAGCAGCCGGGCGTCGCCGCGGAACTTGTTCACGAACCAGCCGGCCACGTGCCGCTGGTCCTCGGCCGAGAGCAGCGCGAGCGTGCCGTACATCGCGGCGAACACGCCGCCGCGGTCGATGTCGCCGACCACCACGGTCGGCAGCCCGGCGGCCGTGGCCAGGCCCATGTTGGCGATGTCCCGGTCCCGCAGGTTGATCTCGGCGGGCGAACCGGCTCCCTCGCAGACCACCACGTCGTACCGGCCGCGCAGATCCGCCAGGCACTCCAGCGCCCGCTCCAGCAGGACGGGCTTGCGCTCCCGGTAGTCCAGCGCCCCGACCTCGGCCACCGGCCGGCCGAGCAGCACCACCTGACTGCGGCCGTTGGCACCCGGCTTCAGCAGCACCGGATTCATCGCCGCCTCCGGCTCGACCCGGGCGGCCGCGGCCTGCATCGCCTGCGCCCGGCCGATCTCGGCGCCGTCCGCGGTGACGAAGGAGTTGAGCGACATGTTCTGCGCCTTGAACGGCGCCACCCGCACCCCCTGCCGCACCAGCCACCGGCAGATCCCCGCCGTCACCACCGACTTCCCCGCATCCGAGGTCGTCCCGGCCACCAACAACGCCCTACCCACACCCGCCTCCGATCCACCGACCCCCGACACATCCAGCGAAACCCACCCTGCGCACCGGGATACCTCCGGGGGCGCGAGGAACTGCGCGCTGCGGTAGGCGCGGCGCCGTCACTCCCGATGCCGCGCAGTTCCCCGCGCCCCTAGGGGTGGTTGCCCGCACGTGGGTGCCTTCAGGGGCGCGAGGAACTGCGCGCTGCGGAAGGCGCGATACCGTCACTTGCGACGTCGCGCAGTTCCCCGCGCCCCTGCGGGTCGGGGTCGTCCTCATGAGCGGTGTCGCTTCAGGAGGGCCGCCGCCGAGGTCGTCGCCAAGGCGAGGAGGCCGACGCGGCGGGAGAGGGTGCAGGCGCGGTCGATGTCGTCCACGGTGACCGGCCGGAGTTCGGCCCCCAGGACCGGCCGGTGCTCGGTCCGCGTCCCGTACTGGAGGGTGCCCCCGAGCCGTACCCCGAGCGCCCCGGCGAACGCCGATTCGGCCTGGCCCGCGTTGGGGCTGGGGTGGGAGGAGCCGTCCCGGCGCCAGATCCGCCAGGTGCGGCCGGGTTCCGGTGAGGCGGCGACGGTGAGCAGGGCGGTGAGCCGGGCCCCGGGCCAGCCGGCCACGTCGTCGAGCCGGGCGGAGGCCCAGCCGAACCGCGCGTACCGGGCCGAGCGGTGACCGACCATCGCGTCCAGCGTGTTGACGGCCCGGAAGGCGAGCAGCCCGGGCGCCCCGGCCACCGCGCCCCAGACCAGCGCGTTGACCACCGCGTCCGCGGTGTTCTCGGCGACCGACTCGACCACGGCCCGGGCCAGTTGCTGTTCGTCCAGGCCGCTCGGATCGCGCCCGCACAGGTGCGGCAGCCGTTCCCGCGCGGCGGTCAGGTCGCCGGCCCGCAGCGCCCCGGCGACGGTCTCCGCCTCCCGGGTGAGCGAGGTGCCGCCGAGCACGGTGAAGGTGGCGGCGGCGGTGAGCGCGGTGCGGCCCAGCGGGGAGCGCCGCAGGGCCCGGTCGGCCAGCGCGGTGCCGGCCGCGACGGCGCCCACGCAGACGGCGGTGTACAGCGCGCCGGCGCCCCGGTGGTCGCGCCACAGGGCCCGCTCCAGGCGGCCGGCGGCCGTGCCGAACAGGGCGACCGGGTGGCCGCGCCGCGGGTCGCCGTAGCGGGCGTCCGCGAGGTGGCCGAGGGCGGCGCCGAGCAGGTGGGGGGCGGCCGCGCTCAGCCGGCGCACGGCGCAGCGAGCGGAGCTCGGTTCGGGGCAGCCTGCATGGCTCGCGTGTCCTCACTCAGGGTCCGCGCCCTGGATCGACGAACGGCGGCGAGAGTCTCCTGGCTTCCGGGTCGGACGCACCCCCGCGTCCCGGCCGAGGGCGGCCGGGCCGAGCGTGCTCCCCGGTGACAGTGGCGGGACCGCGCCGGATTCGCACCGGCTTCCTCTCCTTGCCTCCGTATGGCCCAAGGATCTGACCACGGGCCCGGACCGGGAGTCAACCGGTCCGCCGGAGGCCTTGATCACACGTCATCACCCCAGCTCACCGGGGTCGCCGAAGGGTGCTGCGGAGGCCCGGGGACGCTCCGGCGCGCTACCCGCGTAGCTTGCGCCCGGCGGCGGCCGCCGTCACTACCTCCGAGTAGTGCGGCCGTTCGGAGGGCCGGGGCTGTGTGATCGGCCAGTCCACTGTCCGACCGTCCAACCGGGCTTCGTGTGTTCGGCGGGTACAGCGCGGGCCGCGCCGCCCCTAGCTTCGTGGCATGCGACGAAGACAGCCCGAACCGACGCCGGTGCCGTTCTCCCCGGCGGCCGCCCGTGCCCACCGCGCCGGGCTCGGCCTGACCCCGGACCAGGTGGTCGAGGGGATGGCCGCGCACGGGGTGCGGCTGCTGCCCGCCCATGTGATCGGGTGGGAGACCGGCGGGATCCGGCCGTCCGAGGAGGAGTTCATCGCGCTGGCGCGCGCCCTGTGGTGCCCGCCGGCCCAGCTGATGGGCGCCCCGCCCGACGGACTGCGTGACTTCCGGGTCGCCCGGGAGCTGAGCCAGGAACAGGCGGCCCGCCGGATCGGCGTCACCGAGCAGGCGTACCGGAAGGCGGAGGACACCGGCCGGTGGACCGGGGACGCGGAGCAGACCCGCGCGCTGGCCCACGTGCTCGGCCTGGGCCTGCGCACGCTGGTCCGGATCACCCATCACCAGGACGACCTGGAGCAGCGGCTGCGCCAGGTGGTGCAGGGCCGCTGGCAGGCCCAGCTGAAGCCGGTGGCCCGGCTGGTGCCGGTCGACCGGGAGGTGCTCGCCGAGGTCCTGGCCGAACTGCAGGGGGAGTACCAGGTGCCGATGCACTGGGGCGCCGCCACCCCGGCCGCCGCGGAGCCGTCGCGCCGCCCGCCCGCCGCGCGGTTCTGGGAGCTGCTCGCCGGACGTTCCACCGAGATCCCGGTCTGAGGCCGCGCGGGGCGTCCGGCCCCTCGAACGGCCGCTTCCGGTGGCTGCGCCGGGGCGCGGGCGGTGGACTGGGACCGTACCGCGTCCGATCCGCGACCAGCATCCGGGGAGCAGTATGCGTTGGGGTACCGCCGCCATCGTGGCAGCAGCCGCCGTCGGGGCCGGGGCGGCGGCCGGTCTGCTGCTCGGCCGCAAGGTCTCCGAGCGGGTCCTGCGCCCCGGCGTCGAGCCCGGCGGCGCCCGCCCCGCGCTGCGGGTGCACGCCCTCGCCCCCGGCCTGGTGACGCTCAGCCGGACCCCGGACTCGGTCCGCCCCGGCCGCTACGGCCTGGAGTGGGGCGAGGGCGGCCACGCGGTGGTCGGCGAGGTGGTCGCCACCGGCGTGCAGACCGTGACCCGCCGGCTGGAGCGGGCCGAGCTGGGCACCCTGGTCACCGGCACGGAGGTCCGGCTGACCCCCCGGGTGTACGTCGGGGACCCGTTCCGCGCGTTCGGGATGGCGTTCACCGACGACGCGGTGACCGGTGAGCTCGGTCCGCTCCCGGCCTGGTTCGTCCCCGCCGTCCGCGGGACCTGGATGATCCTGGTGCACGGCCCCGCGGCCGACCGCACCCAGGCGCTCCCGGTCATGCCGCTGCTGCACTCGCTCCAGCTGCCCACCCTCACCGTCACCTACCGCGGCGACCGCGGCGCACCGGGCTCCCCGGACGGCCTCGGGCACTTCGGGGAGACCGAGTGGCGGGACGTGGAGGCGGCGATCCGCACCGCGCTGGCCTCCGGCGCGGGCCGGGTGGTGCTGTACGGCTGGTCGCTGGGCGCCACCATCGCGCTCCAGGCGGCCGCCCGCTCGGACTGGCGGGAGTCGGTGAGCGGGCTGGTGCTGGACTCCCCGGTGCTGGACTGGCCGGCCACCGTGCGCCGGGTGGCCGCCCGGACGGGGGCCCCGGCCCCGGTGGCCGAGCTGGGCGCGCTGGCCGCGCAGGGCCGTTCGGGGGTGGACCTGGCGGACTTCGCCCGGCTTGCCGACGGCAGCGACCTGCACGTGCCGGTGCTGCTGCTGCACAGCCCGGACGACGCCGTCGCCCCGTACGCGGCCGCCGAGAAACTGGCCCGGCGGCGGGAGAACCTGGTGAGCCTGTGCAGCGTCCCTGATGCTGGGCACGCCGCCCTGTGGAACGCCGACCCGGACCGTTACCTGGAGCACCTGCGACGCTTTCTCACCCCACTGCTCTGAGAGTCACCGCTCCTGGGCCCGCCGCACTGCGCCCATCGCGCTGGGCCCACCGCTCCGAGCCACGGCGGCGCCGGTGGGCCGGAATTGTTTGTCGTGTACGGGGCGGATGTCAAGGGTTCCGGGCCCGGTTTGCGGGCCCTTGCCCGAATCCGGGACGGGTTCCGGGCCCCCGGCGCCAAAGACGCGCCGCACCCGATGTGACAGAACGCCCGTACAAGGGGAAGACTGCACGGCGTGACGTCTCGGAACCCGCGCGACCGTGATGCCCCGCTCCAGCCGACGATCCGTACCGGTGCGACGGTCACCCGTCTGCCAGGCACGGGCAGCCGTGCCGACAGCGCAATCCAGGGCAGCCCCGCCGCAGCCCGCCGCCGTACCCCCCAGCCCAAGCCCGGGCGTGGCAGGGTACCCGTACCCGACGGCTTCCCCGCCCCCGCGGAGCTGGCCCCGCTCGCCCGGCGGATGCTCGCCGACGCGGTCCGGATCGCCCGCTGGGCGGGCGAACTCGGCGAGGTCGACAAGCGCGGGGAGCTGCTGCCCGAGGACGCCCGGGCGGCCGGGCTGGCCCTCGCCATGACCGTCGGCGCCGCCGCCAAGGCCTGGGGCCAGGCCCTGCAGATCGGCCTGGTCGAGCTCCGCGACAGCGGCGCCGGCCCCGGCTGGCGCCTGCACGCCTGGGAGCACGACGACGAGGCCGTGGTCCGCGGCTGGTCGGCGCTGTTCGACGCCTGGACCCTGCTGGCACCGGTGCCGCCCGCCGCGATGCGCGGCGTCTTCGCGGTGCTCGCCGGTCAGGCCGTCGACCAGGCGCCCCAGCTGCTCTCCTTCCTGCACCTGGTGGACGGCCCGGTCCCCGACAGCGAACTGCTGGAGCTGCTGCGGCGCGGCCTGGACGAGCGCCGGGTCGGCGTCGCCGTCGGCGCCGGCCCGCTCTCGCCGGTCCCGCACGCGGCCTCCGCCGTCTCCGCGGTCCGCGGCACCTGCCGCGAGCCGCAGATCGACACCCTGCCCGCCTCCGGCGACGTCGCCGCCGTCCTGGACTGGATGCTCGACGGCCTGGCCGCCGTCGGCGCGCTGACCAGGAGCGACGAGGCGGCCGAGCTGTCGCCGCTCGGGCACTGGGCGGTGCGGGCCAAGCTGGAGGAGATCTGCACGGTGGCCCAGACCGCCGCCGGGCACATCGAGCAGAGCGCGCCCGAGCTGCTCAGCGCCTGCGCCGACTACTCGCCCGGCCCGGCCCGCGCCGAGTACCGGGCCTGGGTCGCCGCCCGCCCCGCCGACCGGGCCGTCGCCGAGCTGCTGGACGCCGCCCGCGGCGAGGACGCGCTGGTGCGCGGCCTCGCCTTCGAGGCGCTCCGGGTGGCCGGTCGCACCGCCGAGGCGGCGGTGCGCGGCGCGGTCGAGGAGGCGGTGCTGCGCCCGTACGCGCTGCTCTGGCTGGCCGAGCAGCTGGACGAGGGCGGGGTCTCCCCGGCCGACGTGCTCGGTGCGGAGGACGCCGCCTGGCTCTGGGTGGACACCGCGGCCGCGGTGCTCGACCACGGCGAGACCGGCCTGCTGGTCGGCCACGTGGAGGGCGCCTCGGCGGGGGAGCCGGTCCGGCTGTTCAACCGGGCCCGGCAGTCCGGCCACCCGAGGGCGGCCTCGGTGCTCACGGCGGTCGCCGGGGTGCACCCGGACCCGGCGGTGGCCCGGGCGGCCCGCCGCTCGGCCTTCAGCGTCCACCACGGCGGCGCGTAGCGGCCGCCGCGCCGTGGCGCAGCGAGCACGGCGACGACGAGAACACGGCGAAGGGGCCCGGATCCATCAGGATCCGGGCCCCTTCGTGGTACGCGGTGCGGGTCAGCAGCCCCGCGACTCGGCGCGGCGGGCGCGCACGTCGCCGACCTTCTGGCCCACCTTGCGGCGGATGACCAGCAGCGGCGCCATCGCGGCCAGCGCGATCTGGGCGACCGCACCGATGTGCATCAGGGTGTCGCCGCCCGGCAGCCCGGCCGCCCAGGAGGCGAGGCAGCCGATGCTGACCACGATCCAGGCCAGCGTGGCGGTCGCCAGCAGGCCCTGCGGCTTCGGGTACTCGATCCGGCTCACCATCAGGTACGCCACACCGAAGATCATCAGCAGGCCCGGCACGAACGGCGGGTCCAGCAGGACGATCGCGATCACCGTCATGGCGCCCATCGGGCAGGGCATGCCCTGGAAGATCCCCGGCCGCATCTTCACGGTCGAGAACCTCGCCAGCCGCAGCACCACCGACAGCAGCACGGTGAGTGCGATGAAGGCGGAGAGCTGCTGGTTGCTGTCGGGCGAGACGATGCCCCAGACCGCGACGAAGTACGCCGGCGCGATGCCGAAGCTGATCAGGTCGGCCAGGTTGTCCAGCTCCGCTCCCAGCGCCGAGGAGCGCAGCTTGCGGGCCACCAGGCCGTCGAACAGGTCGCACATGGCGCCGATCAGCAGCAGCGTCACGGCGGTGGCCGCGCTGTGCTTGTCCGGCGTGTTGGACTCGCCGGTGAGGTGCGGCATCAGGACCCCGGTGGTGATCGAGTAGATCGCCAGGAAGCCGCAGACGGCGTTCCCCAGGGTCAGGAAGTCGGCGGTGGACAGGTGCTGCGGCGAACGGGGAGCCCGGAGCTCGCGGTCGCGCGCCCAGCGGCGGCGACGCAGGTCGGTCTCCTCGTCGTCCAGGCCGACGAGAGTCTCAGGATCAGTCACGGTCAAGGCGTGTCACCCCGGCGGTGGTCTTCTGGCCGACCTCGACACCG
Source organism: Kitasatospora sp. NPDC094015 (assembly GCF_040304075.1). Classification (NCBI taxonomy): domain Bacteria; kingdom Bacillati; phylum Actinomycetota; class Actinomycetes; order Kitasatosporales; family Streptomycetaceae; genus Kitasatospora; species Kitasatospora sp. NPDC094015. The sequence goes on along the minus strand of NZ_JBEOUL010000026.1, from coordinate 74,069 downwards.
ACCTCGATGCCGGCCGGCAGGTAGGTGTCGACGCGGGAGCCGAAGCGGATCAGGCCGATCCGGTCGCCCTGCTCGACCTTGGTGCCGGCGTCCACGTACGGCACGATGCGACGGGCCACGGCCCCCGCGATCTGCACCATCTCGATGTCGCCGAGCTCGGTGTCGAAGTGCCACACGACACGCTCGTTGGTGTCGCTGTCCTTGTTGAACGCCGGGACGAAGCCGCCGGCGACGTGCTCCACGGACGTCACGGTGCCGGGCAGCGGCGCGCGGTTGACGTGGACGTTGAGCGGGCTCATGAAGATCGCGACCCGGGTCCGGCCGTCCGGCCAGGCGTCGATGGACTGCACGACACCGTCGGCCGGCGAGATCACTCTGCCGGTGCCGATCTCACGCTCGGGGTCGCGGAAGAACCACAGCATGCCCGCACCGAGCGCGCAGGCCGGTACGGCCGCGAGCGCCCACTTGCCGTTGCGCCGGGTGAGAGCGCTGGTGAGGGCGGCGGTGGCCAGCGTGGGGACGAACCAGGGGGTGGCTCCGCGCGCGATGGTCACGCGGGGTCGCCGGCCGGCTGTCGGAGCGGCGAAGGCATCGCGATCCGGGACGGAGGTGTGAGGGGACGGGCTGATGGGCATCGAAGACCTTTGTCGCGGGCCCCGAGGGACAGAGCATGGCCGCTGGACGGGGGCCACCGCGGGGATCGGGTGATATGGGGACGGTGTCCCGGTGGATGCTATCGGGACCAGACGGTAGGTGGGCAAGCCGCCTGCTCGTGGAACTCTCCAGTGCGGTACCCGGATGCGCCTGCTATGTGTACGACCGTAGCCCGGGGTGGTCCGGTTCCCAAAGGGTCTCGACGGATCCCGTGACCCATGTCTCACGGTGGAGCACTGCCGCGCTCCGCGCGGATCGCGGCTGGAGCGCCGCTGGAGCGGCTCGGGGGGTGCCGGTGGACCGATGGGCCCAAGAGCCCCGTAACGCGGCCTGAAGGGCGTACAGAAGCGGTCGTAGGGCGTGTACAGCGTGGAACGCGCCCTACGACCGCTTCCGGGCGCCGCACCACCCGCCGGAGCTGACCAGGCCCCGGGGGATGCGGCGGGGCCGGGCGCGGACCCGCACGGCCGCGCCCGACCGGACGGAAGGTCAGTCGGCGAGTCGGTACTCCTCGAGCAGGCGGCGACCCACGATCATCTTCTGGATCTCCGCCGTACCTTCACCGATCAGCAGCATCGGTGCCTCGCGGTAGAGCCGCTCGATCTCGTACTCCTTGGAGAAGCCGTAGCCGCCGTGGATCCGGAAGGAGTCCTCGACGACCTCCTTGCAGTACTCCGAGGCGAGGTACTTGGCCATGCCGGCCTCCAGGTCGTTGCGCTCGCCGCTGTCCTTCTTGCGGGCGGCCATCACCATCATCTGGTGCGCGGCCTCGACCTTGGTGGCCATCTCGGCCAGCTTGAACTGGATCGCCTGGTGCTCGGCGATCTTCTTGCCGAAGGTGGTGCGCTGCTGCGCGTACTGGATGCCCAGCTCGAAGGCGCGCCGGGCGACGCCGCACCCGCGGGCGGCCACGTTGACGCGGCCGACCTCGACGCCGTCCATCATCTGGTAGAAGCCCCGGCCCGGGACGCCGCCGAGGATCCGGTCGGCCGGGATCCGGACGTCCTGGAGCACCAGCTCGGTGGTGTCGACGCCCTTGTAGCCCATCTTCTCGATCTTGCCCGGCACGGTGAGGCCGGGCACGGTCTCGTTCGGCCCGAAGCCCGGGGTCTTCTCGATCAGGAAGGTGGTCATGTTCTTGTACGGGGTCGAACCGCCCTCGTCGGTCTTGCACAGGACCGCGACCAGGGTGGAGGTGCCGCCGTTGGTCAGCCACATCTTCTGGCCGTTGAGGACGTAGAACTCGCCGTCCTTGACGCCCTTGGTGGAGATCGCGGCCACGTCGGAGCCGAGGCCCGGCTCGGACATCGAGAAGGCGCCGCGGATCTCGCCGGCCGCCATCCGGGGCAGGAAGTACTCCTTCTGCTCCTGGGTGCCGTGCGCGTTGATCATGTGCGCCACGATGAAGTGGGTGTTGACGATGCCGGAGACCGACATCCAGCCGCGGGCGATCTCCTCGACCACCAGCGCGTAGGTGAGCAGGGACTCGCCGAGGCCGCCGAACTCCTCCGGGATGGTCAGGCCGAACAGGCCGAGCTGCTTCATCCCCTCGACGATCGCGGCCGGGTACTCGTCCTTGTGCTCCAACTCGGTCGCGACCGGGATGATCTCCTTGTCGACAAAGTCCCGCACGGTGGCGAGGATGTCCCGCTGGATCTCGGTGAGGCCGTCGGTCTGTGCGAGGCGTCCCATCGTGCGGCTCCGTCTCTGGGGGAATGCGCTGAGGGTGGGGGAGGTACTGGCGGTGTTGCGGGTGCTGCCGGTGCTGCGGTTTCGGGTGTTGCCGGGGGCCCGGCCGGCGTGGCTGCGGCAGCCGGGCCCCCGTACCGGAGTGGGCGCGGCCGATGACGGCGGCCTGCCCAGCCGGGGTTCGGGGAAGGCCGGGGCCTAGGAGAGCGGCTCCGGGCGGCCGGGCTGCTCGCCGCCGCGCGCCTTGATGTAGGTCTCGGTGGGCACCATCACCTTGCGGCGGAAGATGCAGACCACCGTGCCGTCCTGCTTGTAGCCCTTGGTCTCGACGTAGACGATGCCGCGGTCGTCCTTGGACTTGGACGGCCACTTGTCGAGCACCACGGTCTCGCCGTAGATGGTGTCGCCGTGGAAGGTCGGCGCGACGTGCCGCAGCGACTCGATCTCCAGGTTGGCGATCGCCTTGCCGGAGACGTCCGGGACGGACATCCCCAGCAGCAGCGAGTAGATGTAGTTGCCCACCACGACGTTCCTGCCGAAGTCCGTCGTCTTCTCCGCATAGTTGGTGTCCATGTGGAGCGGGTGGTGGTTCATGGTCAGCAGGCAGAACAGGTGGTCGTCGTACTCGGTGACCGTCTTGCCGGGCCAGTGCTTGTAGACCGCGCCGACCTCGAACTCCTCGTAGGTGCGTCCGAACTGCATGATTCAGCTTCCTTAACGGGGTAGCGGCGGGTCAGGCCTGCGGGGGCTCGAACTTGGAGGTGCGCTCGAAGCCGGCGGCGCGGCCCTTGCCGGCGATGACCAGGGCCATCTTGCGGCTGGCCTCGTCGATCATCTCGTCGCCGAGCATCGCGGAGCCCTTGGCGCCGCCCGCCTCGGAGGTGCACCAGTCGTAGGCGTCCAGGATCAGCTCGGCGTGGTCGTAGTCCTCCTGGGAGGGCGAGAAGATCTCGTTCGCCGCGGCCACCTGGTCCGGGTGCAGCACCCACTTGCCGTCGAAGCCGAGCGCGGCGGCGCGGCCGGCCACCTCGCGGTAGCCCTCCTGGTTGCGGATCTGCAGGTAGGGGCCGTCGATCGCCTGCAGGTCGTGGGTGCGGGCGGCCATCAGGATGCGCATCAGGATGTAGTGGTAGGCGTCGGCCGGGTAGCCGGGCGGCTGCTGGCCGACCACCAGGGTCTTCATGTTGATCGAGGCCATGAAGTCGGCCGGGCCGAAGATGATGGTCTCCAGCCGGGGCGAGGCGGCGGCGATCTCGTCGACGTTGACCAGGCCCTTGGCGTTCTCGATCTGCGCCTCGATGCCGATCCGGCCGACCTCGAAGCCCATGGTCTTCTCGATCTGGGTGAGCAGCAGGTCGAGCGCCTTGACCTGGGTGGCGTCCTGGACCTTGGGCAGCATGATGCAGTCCAGGTTCGGGCCGGCGCCCTCGACCACGGTGATCACGTCGCGGTACGTCCAGTGCGTGGTCCAGTCGTTGACCCGGACCACGCGGGTCTTCTTGCCCCAGTCGCCGTTGTTGAGGGCGTCGACGATGTTGTGCCGGGCGCTCTCCTTGACCAGCGGGGCGCAGGCGTCCTCGAGGTCGAGGAAGACCTGGTCGGCCGGCAGGCCCTGGGCCTTCTCCAGGAAGCGCGGGTTGCTGCCGGGCACGGCCAGGCAGGAACGGCGGGGCCGGAGGCGGTTGACGGTGGTCATGAGGGGGTGGTCCTTCCCGGTCAGCTGGTCGCCGCGGTGGCGGCGGCCCAGGGCTGAAGCCTGTTGGCCAGCCGGATCTCGTCCACGATCCGGCCGATGATGGTGGTGATGCCGAAGTCCTTCGGGGTGAAGACCGCGGCGACACCGGCGGCCTTGAGAGTCTCGGCGTCCGCAGCCGGGATGATGCCACCCACGATCACGGGCACATCCTCCACCCCGGCGCGCCGCAGCCGGTGCAGCACGTCCGGGACCAGCTCCGGGTGCGCGCCGGAGAGGATGGACAGGCCCACGCAGTGCACGTCCTCGGCGACGGCGGCGGAGACGATCTGCTCGGGCGTCAGGCGGATGCCCTGGTAGACCACCTCGAAGCCGGCGTCCCTGGCCCGGACCGCGATCTGCTCGGCGCCGTTCGAGTGGCCGTCCAGGCCGGGCTTGCCGACCAGCAGCCGGAGCTTGCCGGTGCCCAGCTCGGCCGCGGTGGCGGCGACCGCCTCGCGGACCGCGGCCAGCTCGCCGCCGGGCTCGGCGGCCACGGCCACCGGCGCCCCGCCGACCCCGGTGGGGGCGCGGTACTCGCCGAACACCTCGCGCAGGGCGAAGGCCCACTCGCCGGTGGTGACCCCGGCCCGGGCGCAGGCCAGCGTGGCGGGCATCAGGTTGTCGGTGGTGGCGGCGGTGGACTTGAGCTCGGCCAGCGTGGTCTGCACCGCCGTCTCGTCCCGCCCCTCGCGCCAGGCCCGCAGCGAGTCGAGCACGGACTGCTCGGAGGCCGGGTCGACCACCATGATTGCCGCGTCCAGGTCCGCGGTGAGCGGGTTCTCCTCGGTGGTGTCGAAGCAGTTCACCCCGATGATCTTGTCCTCGCCGGCCTCGATCCGGGCCCGCCGGGCGGCGTGCGAGGCGACCAGGTTGGACTTGAGGTAGCCGGACTCGACGGCCGGGATCACCCCGCCCATCTCCAGCACCTTGGCGATCTCGGCCTCGGCCCCGGCCAGCAGGTCGGCGGTCTTGGCCTCGATCACCTCGGAGCCGTTGAAGATGTCGCCGTACTCCAGCAGGTCGGACTCGTAGGCCAGCACCTGCTGGATCCGCAGCGACCACTGCTGGTCCCAGGGCCGGGGCAGGCCGAGCGCCTCGTTCCACGCCGGCAGCTGGACGGCCCGCGCGCGGGCGTCCTTGGACAGCGTGACCGCCAGCATCTCCAGCACGATCCGTTGGACGTTGTTCTCCGGCTGGGCCTCGGTCAGCCCGAGCGAGTTGACCTGGACCCCGTACCGGAAGCGGCGCTGCTTGGCGTCCTCGATGCCGTACCGCTCGCGGGTGACCTTCTCCCAGAGCCGGCCGAACGCCCGCATCTTGCACATCTCCTCGATGAAGCGGACGCCCGCGTTCACGAAGAAGGAGATCCGGGCGACCACCTCGCCCATCCGCTCGGGCGGCACCTGGCCCGAGTCGCGGACGGCGTCGAGCACGGCGATCGCCGTGCACATCGAGTACGCGATCTCCTGCACCGGGGTGGCCCCGGCCTCCTGCAGGTGGTAGCTGCAGATGTTGATCGGGTTCCACTTGGGGATGTTGCCGACGGTGTAGGCGATCATGTCGGTGATCAGCCGGACCGAGGGGCCGGGCGGGAAGACGTGCGTCCCGCGCGACAGGTACTCCTTGACGATGTCGTTCTGGGTGGTGCCGGTGAGCCGGGCGATGTCCGCGCCCTGCTCCTCGGCGACCACCTGGTAGAGCGCCAGCATCCACATGGCGGTCGCGTTGATCGTCATGGAGGTGTTGGTCTGCTCGAGCGGGATGCCGTCGAACAGCGTCCGCATGTCGCCGACGTGGCCCACCGGTACGCCGACCCGACCGACCTCGCCGCGGGCGAGGATGTGGTCGGAGTCGTACCCCGTCTGGGTGGGCAGGTCGAAGGCGACCGACAGGCCGGTCTGGCCCTTCGCCAGGTTCCGCCGGTAGAGCGCGTTGGAGTCGCTCGCGGTGGAGTGGCCTGCGTAGGTGCGCATCAGCCAGGGACGGTCCCGCTGGACGCGCTCGCCGGTCTGCTCGGCCATCAGATGTTCCGGAAGCGGTTGATGGCGTCGATGTGCTGGGCCCGGAACTCGTGGTCCCGCACGCCCAGGCCCTCCTCGGGCGCCAGGCACAGCACCCCGACCTTGCCCTGGTGCTTGTTCTGGTGCACGTCGAGCGAGGCCTGGCCGGTCTCCTCCAGCGAGTAGACCTTGGAGACGGTCGGGTGGATCTTGCCCTTGGCGACCAGCCGGTTGGCCTCCCAGGCCTCGCGGTAGTTGGCGAAGTGCGAGCCGACGATCCGCTTCAGCGACATCCACAGGTAGCGGTTGTCGTACTGGTGCATGTAGCCGGAGGTGGAGGCGCAGGTGACGATGGTGCCGCCCTTGCGGGTGACGTAGACCGAGGCGCCGAAGGTCTCGCGGCCCGGGTGCTCGAAGACGATGTCGACGTCCTCGCCGCCGGTCAGCTCGCGGATCCGGGCGCCCAGGCGCTTCCACTCGCGCGGGTCCTGGGTGTTCTCGTCCTTCCAGAACTTGTAGCCCTCGGCGCTGCGGTCGATGATCGCCTCGGCGCCCATGGCCCGGCAGATCTCGGCCTTCTGGTCGTTGGAGACCACGCAGATCGGGGTGGCGCCGCCGGCCAGCGCGTACTGGGTCGCGTACGAGCCGAGGCCGCCGCTGGCGCCCCAGATCAGCACGTTGTCGCCCTGCTTCATGCCGGCGCCGTTGCGGCTGACCAGCTGGCGGTAGGCGGTGGAGTTGACCAGACCGGGGGAGGCGGCCTCCTCCCAGGACAGGTGACGGGGCTTGGGCATCAGCTGGTTGGTCTTCACCAGGGCCAGCTGGGCCAGGCCGCCGAAGTTGGTCTCGAAGCCCCAGATCCGCTGCTCCGGGTCCATCATCGTGTCGTTGTGGCCGTCCGAGGACTCCAGCTCGACCGACAGGCAGTGCGCGACCACCTCGTCGCCGGGCTTCCAGGCGTTGACGCCGGCGCCGGTGCGCAGCACCACGCCCGCGAGGTCCGAGCCGAGCACGTGGTAGGGCAGGTCGTGCCGCTTGGTGAGCGGGGAGAGCCGGCCGTAGCGCTCCAGGAAGCCGAAGGTGGAGACCGGCTCGAAGATCGAGGACCAGACGGTGTTGTAGTTCACGGCACTGGCCATCACGGCGACCAGGGCCTCGCCCGGGCCGAGCTCGGGCAGCGCGACGTCGTCGAGGTGCAGGGACTTGCGTGGGTCCTTGTCGCGGCTGTCGAGGCCGGCGAACATCTGCTCCTCGTCCTTGTGGAGCGTCACGGCGCGGTAGGACTCCGGGAGCTTGAGCGCGGCGAAGTCCGCCGCGGTGCTGTCGGAGCTGAGGATCGCGTCGAGGATTTCCTGCATGGCTGCCTCCGAAGGCGTACCTGTGTTGAGGGCGCACAGGGCGTCTGGGGGAGCCGGGAGCGGACACCGGCTTCGCTGAGGGTCTGTGGGTGGGTCTGCGGTGCGACGGTTGGGTGGGTCGCCGAGGTGGTGCTGGGTGGTGCTCGCCCCCAGCTGTGCGGGGACGCCCGACACGGCGCGCCGAGGTGGGGAGCCGCGGCGCCGCGACCGGTGGGTAACAAAGTAGTGGCACCCTGTGCCACTCGTAAAGACACCGGGTGTCACTAGTTCGAGTGAACCGGATGACAGTTCGACAACGGGCCGCCGGGCACGCCGAAGGCCCGCCCGGAGAACTCCCGGACGGGCCTTCGAATCTGTCTTGACCTGGGTGTTTTTCCTGCGTTAACCAGCCTGGGAGCCGGCAAGTGCCGCCCTGATCGAGTCGACCACCAGGTCGAGCGGGGCGTCCGTACGGGCGACTGTGATGAGCACCTCACCCCCGGGGCTGGCACTGAGTGCGCTCACCGCAGCAGCCTCCATCGGTGACAGCGAGTCACTCGTGGCACCGGGTGCCACAACAGTGCCACGGCGTCTGGCCCCGCTCGGCGGCGTCGGCCAGAACGTCCCGCGGATCACCGCGAACGAGTGGTCCAGCTGGGACTCCACGTCGCCGTGCCCGCCGGCCCGCAGCCAGCGCCGCAGCACGTGGTTGTGGGCCGCGACCACCGCCGCCGCCGATACCTCGGCCAGCATCGAGTCGTCGTCCCCGCCGCGCTGCCAGCTCGGCGGCGTCTCCTCGGCCGCGTCGAAGCGCCCGAGCAGGTAGCGGGTGAACAGCCGCTCGTACCGGGCCACCACCGCGATCTCGCGCTCCCGCAGCGCCGGCACCTGCCGGATCAGCTGGTACCGGGCGACCGAGACCGCCGGGGTGGAGGCGTACATCCGCAGCACCTCCTTGATGCCCCGGCAGACCACGTCCAGCGGGTGCTCCTCGGAGTCGGCGCTCGCCAGCAGGTCGGCCACCCGGACCAGGGTGTCGTCGTGGTCCGGGAAGATCGCCTCCTCCTTCGAGCGGAAGTACCGGAAGAAGGTGCGGCGGGCCACCCCGGCCGCGGCGGCGATCTGGTCGACCGTCGTCTCCTCGTAGCCCTGGGTGGCGAACAGCTCCATGGCCGCCGTCGCCAGGTCCTGGCGCATCTGCTGGCGCTGCGCCGCCGCCCGCCGGCTGCCCGCACCGCCCTCCGCCGCCGGCCGGCCGGCCGGGTGCTCCGAGGGGTTGCGCTCCGAGGATGAATGGTCCCGATCCATGGCCGGAACGCTACACGCCCCGGGCGCGCCCGCCGGCGGCTTCGGCCGCCGCACCGGCGCCGCGGCCGGAACCGGGGTGGCGGGCCGCAGCCACCGGGCGCCCGCCGGCCCGCCGCCCCAGGCCGGACCGGCGGCCCCGGCCGGCCGCCGCGCGGTGCCCGGCAGCACCCCCGGCAGCGTGCCGGGCAGCGCGCCCGGCACCGCCGGGCCGCCGGGGACGCCCGGCCCCCCGCGGCCCGCACCCGCCGGCCCGGCGCCCGGTCGCCCGGGCGCCCGCCCGGTCACCGGCGCGCGTGGTCGCGGAACCCGCGACCACTCTTGCGGCCCAGGCAGCCGGCCGCCACCAGGTGCTCCAGCAGCGGCGCCGCCGCCAGCCCCGGCTCGCGGAACTCCTGGTGCAGCACCTGCTCGATGGTCAGCGACACGTCCAGGCCGACCACGTCCAGCAGCTCGAACGGACCCATCGGGTAGCCGCAGCCGAGCTTCATCGCGGTGTCGATGTCGTCCACGGTCGCGTAGTGCTCCTGCAGCATCCGCACCGCGTCGTTCAGGTACGGGAAGAGCAGCGCGTTCACGATGAAGCCGGCCCGGTCGCCGCACTCCACCGCGTGCTTGCGGGCCTTGCCGCACAGCTCCAGCACGGTCGAGGTGACGTCCTCGGCGGTCAGCACGGTGGAGACCACCTCGACCAGCTTCATGGCCGGCGCCGGGTTGAAGAAGTGCATGCCGATCACGTCCTGCGGCCGCGAGGTCGCGGTCGCGCAGCTGATCACCGGCAGGCTGGAGGTGGTGGTGGCGAGCACCGCGCCCGGCTTGCAGATCTTGTCGAGGGTGGCGAACAGCTCCCGCTTGACCTCCAGGTCCTCCGCCACCGCCTCGACCACCAGGTCGGCCTCGGCCAGGTCGGCGTACTGCCCGGTCGGGGTGGTCAGCGCGAGCGCCGCGTCCCGCTGCTCCGCCGTCAGCCGGCCCTTGGCCACCGACCGCTCCAGCGACTTCGCCAGCTGCGCCTTGGCCCGGTCCGCCTTCTCCTGGCTGCGGGCGGCCAGCAGCACCGGGTACCCGGCCTTCGCCAGCACCTCCGCGATGCCGGTCGCCATCGTGCCGGAGCCGCAGACGCCGACGCTGCGCACCTCGCGGCCGGCCACCCGGCCGGCCAGGCCGGCGGCGGGCCCGGCGACCACCTTGGAGGAGCCGGGGGCCTCGTAGGTGTAGAAGCCGCGGCCCGACTTGCGGCCCAGCAGCCCGGCCGCGGCCAGCTGGCCGAGGATCGGGGCGGGCGCGTGCAGCCGGTCCTTGGACTGCTCGTACATCGCCTCCAGCACGGTGCGGGCGGTGTCGATGCCGATCAGGTCGAGCAGCGCCAGCGGACCCATCGGCAGCCCGCAGCCCAGCCGCATCGCGGCGTCGATGTCCTCGCGGGTGGCGTACCGCGACTCGAACATCGCGGCCGCCTGGTTGAGGTAGGCGAACAGCAACCCGTTGACGATGAACCCGGCCCGGTCGCCGGCGGCCACCGGCTCCTTGTCCAGCTCGCGGGCGAGCGCGGCGACGTCCTCGGCGGCCTGCGGGGAGGTCAGCACGGTGCGGACCACCTCGACCAGCCGCATCGAGTGCACCGGGTTGAAGAAGTGCACGCCGAGCACCCGCTCGGGGCGGGCGGTGGCGGCGGCGATCCGGGTCACCGACAGCGCGGTGGTGCCGGTGGCGAGGACGGTGGCGGGCGGGCAGATCCGGTCCAGGTCGGCGAAGATCCGCCGCTTCAGCTCCAGCTGCTCCGGCACCTCCTCGATCACCAGGTCGGCGCCGGCGGCGGCCTGCAGGTCGTGGCCGACCGAGATCAGGGCGAGCAGGGCGCTGCGGGCCTCGGGGGTGAACCGCTCGCGCTCGACCGCGTGCGCGGTGGCCTCCTCGATCCGGGCCAGCGCGCGGGCGGCGGAGGCCTGGTCGGCCTCGATGCCGATCACCCGGCGGCCGCTGCGGGCCACCGCGACGGCGACACCGGCACCCATGGTGCCGAGGCCGACCACAGCGACGGTGGGGAAGGGACGCTCCATTGTCCGGACTCCTAGTCATGGGCCCGCGCCGCGCTCCCGCGCGGCCGGCCGGCTCGTCGTCGAGCGGGCGGCACAGGGCGCGCGGGAGGAGGGTTCGGCGGCACGGGGGCGGGAGATGACGTGTCGAGGCATGCCGACAGGGACCGGTCCGCTCCGGCCGTGCTGAGGGTGTGCCGTGATGCTCAGGCGCTCTGGAAGAACACTGGAGCGGCGCTGACGTACGCGCCGAAGAGGCCCCGAGGGCCGGGAAGCTGGGCACCAGGGCGGCCGTCGATCACAGGCGGCCGCGGCCCTGCCGGTGCGGCTCCCGAAGCCCGGCAGTGGTGCGTGCGGTCACTGTAGCGGAGTTACCACGGGGTAGGAAGAGGGCAACCCACCCCGAGGACACGCGGGTTGTCGTACTGTGCCCGCGCCGACCGAAGGAGGACACCATGGCAGTCATGACCCTGGACCGGCCCCAGATGGACCGCGAGGCCTTCGAGGCCATCGCGACAGCCGCTGCACGGGAGGACGTGACGCTGGAACTCGTCGACGGCAGGATCGGAGTCAAGCCGGCGCCCGACGGCGATCACGGCGAGATCGTCATGTGGCTGCTCGAGCAGTGCATGCAGCAGCGTCCGGAGCTACGGCTCTACCCCGAGCAGGGTCTCAAGGTGGAGAGCTACCGAACCGGCCGCGCCCGGCCCGACGGCACGCTCGTGACCAAGGGCACCTTCGCCAGCCAGGGCGAGTGGGCCGAACCGGCCGGGGTCCTCATGGTGGTCGAGGTCACCTCGCACGACCCGGATCTCGGTCTACCTGCTGATCGACCGCGACGCCGACACGGTCACCGTGCACAGCGAGCCCGAGGGCGGGCGGTACCGGAGCGTCGTCACCCTCTCGTACGGGCACGAGGTCGTGGTGCCCGGTCCGGTGGCGGTCACGCTCGACACCGAGGCGCTCAAGGAGTACTCCCGCTGAACGCACTGCGGCCCGCCCGGTGGGTACCGGGCGGGCCGCAGGGGGTGTGGACGGAGCGTCAGTGCGCCATGACGGGCACCGCGAGCTCCTCGGAGTCGGCGCCGGTGGCCTGGTGGGCCTCCGGACGACCGGTGTTGATCAGGGTGAAGGCGACGCCGGCCGCCAGCACCAGGATCCCGAAGGACCACCAGATCGCGGTGGAGAAGCTGTGCACCATGCCCTCGAGCTGCTGGATCTTCGGCGACGTCGGGCCGATGTGGTGGGCCTTGGCGTACGCGACACCGGCGCTGTTGGCGATGGTGTTCAGCAGCGCGGTGCCGATCGCGCCGCCGACCTGCTGCGAGGTGTTGACCATCGCGGAGGCGACGCCGGCGTCCTGCGGCTTCACGCCGTGGGTGGCCATGCTCATGGCCGGCATGAACGCGGTACCCATGCCGAGACCCATCAGGATCAGGCCGGGCAGCAGGTTCCAGTAGGAGCTGTCGACCTTGATCTGGGTGAGGATCAGCATGCCGACCGAGGCGACCAGGAAGCCGGGCGCCATCAGGTAGCGCGGGGCCACCCGGGTCATCAGGCGGGCGCCGATCTGGGTCGAGCCGGTGATCATGCCCGCCACCATCGGCAGGAAGGCCAGGCCGGTGACGACCGGGGTGTAGCCGAGCACGACCTGCAGGTAGTAGGTCAGGAAGAGGAACAGACCGAACATGCCGATCACGGCCATGCCCAGCGACAGGTAGACGCCGCCGCGGTTGCGCTCGGTGACCACCCGCAGGGGCAGCAGCGGGGCCTTGACCTTGCTCTCGACCAGCACGAAGGCGACCAGCAGGACGGCCGCGGCGGCGAACAGGCCGAGGGTGGAGCCGGAGGTCCAGCCGTCCGACTCGGCGCGGGTGAAGCCGTAGACCAGCGAGACCAGGCCGGTGGTGACCAGCAGCACGCCGGGGATGTCCAGGCGGTTGCGGTTCTGGCTGCCGACCGGCTCCTTGATCACCAGCACCGCGCCGGCGACCGCGACCAGGGCGAACGGGATGTTGACGTAGAAGGTCCAGCGCCAGTTCAGGTACTCGGTGAGCAGCCCGCCCAGGATCAGGCCGATGGCACCGCCACCACCCGCGATCGCGCCGTAGATGCCGAAGGCCTTGGCCCGCTCCTTGGCGTCGGTGAACATCACCGCGAGCAGCGACAGGGCGGCGGGGGCGAGCAGGGCGCCGAACACGCCCTGCAGGGCGCGGGCGCCGAGCAGCATGGCGGTGTTGGCGGCCATGCCGCCGATCGCCGAGGCGAGCGCGAAGCCGATCAGGCCGACCGTGAAGGTCCGCTTGCGGCCCCACAGGTCGGCGATCCGGCCGCCGAACAGCAGCAGGCCGCCGAAGGCCAGCGCGTAGGCGGTGATCACCCACTGGCGGTTGGCGTCGGAGATGCCGAGGTCGGCCTGGGCGGAGGGGAGCGCGATGTTCACGACGGTGGCGTCGAGGACGACCATCAGCTGGGCGAGGCCGATGAAGATGAGCGCCTTCCACCGCCGCGGATCGGGCTGCAGGGCTGATTCAGACATGGGGATACCCACTTGTGTACGAGGGCGGAACGGCAGGGCAGGAGTACCGAGGCGTGCCGGGGACGGGACGTGCGGGACGAATGGCGAAAGACGAAGACGAGGGGACGGAGCTGGTCAGGCGCGCGGCTTCAGGTCGTCCAGGGAGACGGGGTGGCCGGGCAGGGTGGATCGGGCCGGTGCCTGCACGCCGTCCAGGAACAGCTGCAGGTGGCGGTGGACGAACTGGTCGAGCTCCAGGCAGTGGGTGCCGGGCAGCGGGCGGGTCAGCTGGGTGATGGCGACGACGAAGTCGCCCACTCCCACGTCCTCGCGCAACTGCCCGCTGAGGTGCGCCCGGGTGATCACCTCGGTGGTGGTCTCCTGCAGGCGTGCCTTGGCCTCGTGCAGTTCGGGGTCGTGCATGTCGACGTGGTCGGAGAGCAGCGGGCACAGGGCGCCCATCCGCTCGTCCGCCGCAGCGTGGGTGAACCGGGTGAGCGCCGCGAAGGCGTCCGGCTCCTCGGCCATCGCGCGCTCGGCGTGCTCGACCACGAGGTCCAGCACCGACAGCGTGACATGGTGGATCAACTCGCGGCGGTCCGCGAAGTTGCGGTAGAGCGTCGCGTTGCCGACCCCTGCGCGCCGCGCGATCTCGTCGAGCGGCACGTCGGCACCGTGCTCGACGAAGGCCTCGCGGGCCGCGTCGATGATCCGGGCGCGGTTGCGACTGGCGTCCGCCCGCAGCCGGGGAGCCCGTGGCGTGGAAGTGGTCATCGGATGCTCCCTTCGGTCGGTGGCGGAGGTTTCCGGGGAACAACTCCCCGCTTCCGTTGACACTAGCCTAAACGGGGAGAGAGTCCCCGGAAATTTCGCGGGCCCGTGTGAGCTGCGCCACAAGGGGTTTGAGGCGTCCGTGCGCTCCGCCGGGCGGGTGAACGTCGCCCCGGACGCTCGGTGTACGAGCCGTCCTTTCGGGAGCATGGCCGGGTGACCACGAAGCTGCCCCCCGCCGAGCGCGCCGCCCTGGCCCGCGCCGCCGTCGACCGGCTGGGCCCGGAGGTCGACGGGGTGATCCTCGGCTGGGTGGACAACGCGGGCGTCCAGCGGGTGAAGGCCGTCCCGGTCGATCGGCTGGCGCACGCCGCCGAGTGGGGCGTCGGCGCCGCCCCCTGCTTCGACGCCTTCCTGGTGGACGACGCGATGGCCCCGGGCACCGGCCCGGTCGGCGATCTGCGGCTCGTCCCGGACGTCTCCGCCCTCACCGCCCTGGCCGCCCAGCCGGGCTGGGCCTTCGCCCCGGCCGACCGGTACGGCCAGGACGGCGTGCCGCACCCCGGCTGCCAACGGCTGTTCGCCGGCCGGATGGCCGCCGAGGCGGCCCGGCGCGGCCTGGAGGTGCGGGCCGGGATCGAGGTCGAGTGGATGCTGCTGGACGGCGCGGGCGCCGGGCCCGCGTACGGCATGCGGCGGCTGATCGGCCTCTCCGACTACCTGCGCGAGCTGCTGCGGGCGTTGCGCGCGCAGGGGATGGCGGTGCTCCAGATCCACCCGGAGTACGCGGTCGGCCAGTTCGAGCTGTCGCTCGCCCCCGGTGGCCCCGTCGAGGCGGCCGACACCGCGCTGCTGGTCCGGCACACGGTGCAGGCGGTCTCGGTGCGGCACGGGCTGGACGCCTCGTTCGCCCCGGCGGTCACCGCCGGCGGGGTGGGCAACGGCGGGCACCTCCACCTCAGCCTCTGGCGCGCCGGGCACAACCTCGGCGCCGGCGGCCCCGGGCGGTACGGGCTGACCGCCGAGGGCGAGGCCTTCCTCGCCGGTGTCCTCGCCGAACTGCCGGCGCTGCTCGCGCTCGGCGCCCCGAGCGTCGCCAGCTACCTGCGCCTGGTGCCCGGGCGCTGGTCCGGGCCGTACCGCTGCTGGGGCCGGGAGAACCGCGAGGCGGCGCTGCGGCTGATCCCCGGCTCCGCGCCCGAGCAGGCCAACGCCGAGGTGAAGTGCTTCGACGCCGCCGCCAACCCCTACCTGGCGATCGGCGGCGTGCTGGCGGCGGGCTTCGCCGGGATCGACCGCGGCCTGCGGCTGCCGCCCGAGGTCTGCGGCGATCCGGTCGACTCCGGGTACGCGGAGCGGCTGCCGGCCGAACTCCCGGTCGCCACCGCCGCGTTCAAGGGCTCGGACGTGCTGCGCGAGGCGCTCGGCGCCGAGCTGCACTCGGCGGTGCTGGCGGTCCGCACGGCCGAGGCGGAGCGCTTCGCGGGCCGCGATCCGGACGAGGTGATCGCGGCGACCAGGCTGCGCTGGTGAGCCGGTGCTGATCGACCAGCACTGCCACAGCGTGCTCGCCCCGGGCCCGCAGGAGCCGAGCGACGAGAGCTTCGGCGCCCTGCTCACCGAGTCCGACCGCCCGCCCGCGCCCGGCGCCTCCCGGTTCGCCGGTGCGATCGGCCTCGCGGTGCGCCGCTGGTGCCCGCCCGCTCTCGGGCTCCCGGCGTTCGCCTCCCCCGTCGACTACCTGGCCCGGCGGCGCGAACTCGGCACCGCGGAGGCGACCGGGCTGCTGCTGGCCGCCGCCGGGCTGACCGCCTGCCTGGTGGACACCGGCCTGGTCGAGGCGGGCGGCCGGCCGCTGCTCCCGCTGCCCGCGCTGGCCCGGGCCGCGGGCGCCGAGGTGCACGAGGTGGTGCGGCTGGAGACGGTCGCGGAGCCGGTCCGGGCGGAGCCGGCCCGCTGGCCGCAGGCGGTGGCCGAGGCGCTCGCGGCGGCCTGCGCCGGCGCCGTCGCGGTCAAGTCGGTGCTCGCCTACCGGCACGGCCTGGACATCCCGCCCGGGCGGCCCACCCGCGCCGAGGTGGTCCGCGCGGCCGAGGGGTGGCTGAGCGGCCCGCGCGAGCGGCTCACCGATCCCGTCCTGCTGCGCCACCTGCTCTGGCAGGCGGTCGACCTGGGCCTGCCGATCCAGCTGCACACCGGTTTCGGCGATCCGGACCTGCGGCTGCACCGGGCGGATCCGGCGCTGCTGGACGGCTTCGTCCGCGCGGTCGAGCCCACCGGCGTCCCGCTGGTGCTGCTGCACTGCTACCCGTACCACCGGCAGGCCGCCTGGCTGGCGCACTGCTACCCGCAGGTGTACGTGGACGTGGGCCTCACCCTTTCCCACGCTGGCCCCCGGGCCGCCCAGGTGCTCGGCGAGGTGCTCGAACTGGCGCCGTTCGGGCAGGTGTTGTTCTCCACCGACGCCTACGGGCTGCCGGAGCTCTTCCTCACCGGCGCCGCCCAGTACCGGCACGCGCTGGCCACCCTGCTGGACGGCTGGCGGCAGGACGGCGCCTGCACGGCGGCGGACGCGGCCGGGATCGAGCGGCAGCTGTCCTGGGCCAACGCCCGCCGGCTGTACCGGCTGCCCGGCGCCGCCCCCGCCGACACCTCAGCTGTCAGCCAACTTCACTGACGTCATATCAGCTGGTCAGCCGGGCAAGGCCGTTCGGCCGCCCGATCACTGCGGTCGGGCCCCTTGCGGAAGCGATCGGGGGGTCACTAGCGTCCCACCCACTTGCGTGCCCCTGCCATCCGTGGGGGCACTTCGAGACTCGGGAGGGTCATCCCCTATGAGAGTTCCTCGGATACGTCGGGTCCGGCTGGCGGCGACAGGCCTCGCGCTCGCCACCGCCGCCTCGATCGCGCTGCCGGCGGGCACCGCCGCGGCAGCCGGATCGGACGCTCCGGCGCCCGGGCCGCTGCTCAGCTATGTGGTGAACACCCAGGCCGACCACGGCCAGGTGAAGAAGGCCGAGCGGGAGGTGACCAAGGCCGGTGGCACGGTGGTCACCTCGTACGACCAGATCGGCGTGGTGATCGCCCGCTCCACCGACACCGCCTTCGCGACCAAGCTCCGCAAGGTCCGCGGCATCGACTCGGTCGGCGCCAGCCGGACGGCCGGCATCGTGGCCGCCGACGTCGAGTCCACCGTCGAGCGGGTCGCCCCCGGCGCCACCCCGGCCGACGGGTCCGAGCCGCTCTGGGCCGACCAGTGGGACATGCGGCAGATCGGTGTCGACCAGGCGCACAAGACCACCCTCGGCAGCCGCCGGGTGGTCGTCGGCGTGCTGGACTCCGGCATCGACGCCACCCACGAGGACCTCCAGGCCAACGTGGACCCGGCGCTCTCCGCCTCCTGCCTCGGCGGCAAGCCGGACACCTCGTTCGCCTCCTGGCAGCCGACCACCAGCGACCACGGCACCCACGTGGCCGGCACCATCGCCGCCGCCAAGAACGGCAAGGGCGTCGAGGGCATCGCCCCCGGCGTGCGGCTGGCGGCGGTCAAGGTGGTGGACGACGCGGGCTTCATCTACCCCGAGTACGCGATCTGCGGCTTCGTCTGGGCCGGCCAGCACCACTTCACGGTGACCAACAACAGCTACTACATCGACCCGTGGCTGTTCAACTGCAAGAACGACCCCGACCAGGCCGCGGTGACCACCGCGGTCAAGCGGGCGGTGGCCTTCTCGCAGCGCAACGGCGTGCTGAACGTGGCCGCGGCCGGCAACGACAACATCGACCTGGCCCACAAGACCACCGATGCGACCAGCCCGGACGACACCACCCCGGCGCCGCGCCCGATCGACGCCGGCTGCCTCTCGCTGCCGACCGAACTGCCGGGCGTCGTGGTGACCAGCTCGGTCGGGGTGAAGGGCGACAAGTCCTTCTACTCCAGCTACGGCAACGGCAAGGTGACCGTCGCGGCCCCCGGCGGCGACTCGCGCTACCAGCTGCCGGACACCCCCGACAAGAACGGCCGGGTGCTCTCCACCGTCCGCGGCGGCTACGCCTACATGCAGGGCACCTCGATGGCCTCCCCGCACACCGTCGGCGTGGTCGCGCTGCTCGCCTCGACCCACCCGTGGGCCGGCCCGGACGAGCTGCGCGCGATGCTGACCCACCAGGCCGACGCGCACGCCTGCCCGGCCGTCTTCGACCCGAGCGGCGACGGCGCCTTCGCCGGTGTCTGCGAGGGCAGCACCGCGCACAACGGCTTCTACGGCGCCGGCATCGTCAACGCCGCCAAGGCCGCCCAGTGGTGGCGCTGGTAGTCCTACGGCGAGTTCCGTGCCCCGCCCCGGCGCCCGCCGGGGCGGGGCACGGCTGTTGCGGGCAACGGCCGCTCCGAGCGAGGCAGTTGGCTGGGTCAGCCGATGTGGCGGCGCCAGTCGGACTCGACCTGCGCCTGCCCGTGCCGGTTGGGCACCTGCTTCAGCCAGGCCGGCCGGGCCGCCACCATGGCGGCCTCCCGGGCCGCCTCGGCCGCCCGCTGCTCCTCCGCGGTGGCGAAGCAGGTCGGCAGCCAGGCCGCCGAGGAGGCGGCCCGCGCCGCCAGCTGGCCCACGTACGCCTCGCGCAGCGCCGCGACCGAGTCGAAGCCGGGCTCCTCGGCCAGCCACTGCTCCGGCACCAGGTCGACCACCTCGCGCAGCAGCGCCTCGGTGACCAGCGGCGCCAGCGCGGCGTCGGCGGCCCGCAGGTCGGGGTGGTAGCCGCCGAGCGCGTGCGCGGCCATCGGGTAGGACTTGAGCAGCGCGGCGGCGGCGCCGGACCAGCGGTGGTGGAAGACCAGCCCGGAGCCGTTGTCGATCAGCCACAGCCGGTCGTGCCAGACCATCAGGTTGGGGTTGGCGGTGGTCCGGTCGACGTTGCCGGTCAGCGCGTCCAGCCAGACCACCCGGCCGGCCTCCGCCGGGTCGACCTCCAGCAGGCCCGGCCGGAAGTCGCGGGCGCCGGGCAGCAGGTCCATCCCCAGGTTCAGGCCGGCACTGGCCCGCAGGATGTCCTGGATCTCCGGGTCGGGCTCGTCGGCCGCCACCGCCGGGTCGAAGTCCACCAGGACCAGCGGGGGCACCCGCAGCCCGAGCCGGCGGCCCAGCTCGCCGACGATCACCTCGGCCACCAGCGCCTTGCGGCCCTGCCCGGCGCCGGTGAACTTCACGACGTAGGTGCCCAGGTCGTCGGTCTCGACCACCCCCGGCACCGATCCACCCGCGCGCAGCGGGTCGACATAGCGGATTGCGGTCACCTGATCGAGCACACCGGCCAGCCTAACCCGGCCGCTTCCGGTGGCACGCCCGGATTTCCGGGCCCGGTTTGGGTGCCGGCCGAGCGCGGTGGTTGGCTTGCCCCGAGAGTCCGGGTAGCAGCATCCGGCACGCAGAAGGAGAGCAGCCACATGGGCAAGGTGCAGGCCACCACCGAGCGCGAGTACCAGGCCACCCCCGAGCGGGTGTACGAGGCGCTGGCCGACTACACCACCGTCCGGCCGCGACTGCTGCCCGCGCAGTACAGCGAGTACGAGGTGAAGGCGGGCGGCACCGGCGCCGGCACCCAGGTGCACTGGCGGCTCCAGGCCACCGAGAAGCGGGTCCGCGACTGCCTGTTCACGGTGTCCGCGCCGGGTGAGCGGCAGCTGGTGGAGACCGACGCCAACTCCAGCATGGTGATCACCTGGACGGTGGCCCCGGCCGGGGCGGGCGGCTCCCGGGTGACGGTGGAGGCGAGCTGGCAGGGCGCCACCGGCATCGGCGGCTTCTTCGAGCGGACCTTCGCCCCCAAGGGCCTCAACCGGATCCACGACGCGGTGCTCGCCAAGCTGGCCGACGAACTGGCCTGACCGGTCGGGCCCCGGCGCGGGCCCGACCGGTCAGGCGTGCGCGAGCGGGGAACACCCGTACGGCCCGGCGCGCCGTACGGGTGGCAGCGTCCCCCGGGCGGGTGAATCGACCCCCGCCTGCGGCGGTGCCCCGACCTAGGCTCGCCGCCGTGCGCATGACGATCCTTCACATCTCCCAGCCCGTGGACGGCGGCGTCGCCCGGGTGGTGGCCGACCTGGTCCGGGGCCAGCGCGAGGCGGGCTGCCGGGTGCTGGTCGCCTGCCCGCCGGGCGGGCGGCTGGCCGCCGACGCGGCGGCCGCGGGCGCGCTGGTGCTGGAGTGGCCGGCGGAGCGCTCGCCCGGCCCGGGGACGCCGGGGGAGGTGCGCCGGCTGCGCCGGATCATCAGGCGGGCCGCCCCGGACGTGCTGCACCTGCACAGCGCCAAGGCCGGGCTGGCCGGCCGGCTGGCCGCCCGGGGGGCGCTGCCCACCGTCTTCCAGCCGCACGCCTGGTCCTTCGCCGCGGTCGGCGGTCCGATGGCCGCCGCCACCGTGCGCTGGGAGCGCTTCGCCACCCGCTGGACCAGGGCGCTGCTCTGCGTCAGCGAGCAGGAGCGGGTGGACGGGGTGGCGGCCGGTCTGGAGGCCGACTGGCGGGTGGTGCCGAACGGGGTCGACCTGCGGCACCACGCGGTGGCCGACCGGGCGGCCCGCCGGGCGGCCCGGATGCAGCTGGGCCTGGACCTGGAGGCGCCGCTGGCGGTCTGCGTCGGCCGGCTCTGCCGGCAGAAGGGCCAGGACGTGCTGCTCGCGGCCTGGCCCGAGGTGCTGGCCCGGGTGCCGGCCGCCCGGCTGGCGCTGGTCGGCGGCGGCCCCGACGCGGGTGTGCTCGCCGGCCGGGTGCGCGGGCTGGCCGATCCGTCCCGGGTCCGGCTGGCCGGGGACGTGCCGGACCCGCGGCCCTGGCTGGCGGCGGCCGACCTGGTGGTGCTGCCCTCGCGCTGGGAGGGGATGGCGCTGGCGCCGCTGGAGGCGATGGCGACCGGGCGCCCGGTGCTGCTCACCGACGTGCCCGGCGCCCGGGAGTGCCTGCCGCCCGGGCAGGCGGCGGCCGGGCTGGTGCCGCCGGAGGACCCGGTTGCGCTGGCGGCGCTGCTGGCGCGGGCGCTGGCCGATCCGATCGAGTGCGAACGCCGGGGGCAGCTCGCCCGGGTGCATCTGGCGGCCCGTCACGACATCCGCGAGGTGGTGCGGCAGGTGGCCGGCGTCTACGGCTCGGTGCTGCCCGCGGGCGCGGTGCCCGCCGCCCGGCCGCCCCGTGTCCCTGGGCGGTCCTGATCGTTTCTCAGACCGTGAATGCCTGCCGCGAAGGTGCTGCCGTATTCGCCGCTGAACAGCAGTGCTTGCGGATTCAAATCCGAAAGTCTGATTAATGGGCGGGTGGAATGAACTGGCACGTCAACTTCCTGCAATCCAGGCGGCGTTCGGTACTGTCTGATTTTGCCTGCTTCGTCCCAATTTTCCGACGGTCACATTCACCAGAGGTCGATCAGAGAAATGGCCGATAGCCGCTTACGGCAGCAGGTGCCCACCTGGACCGCGTCCACCGGGCCGGGTTCGCCGCGCCGATGCGACCCCGGATCCGGCTGTCCCGCCACGGCGGGTACACAGCAGGGGAGTTCGTGCGCTGATGACCATTGACCACGAGAGTGTGCCACGGCCGGGCAGATCGCTGTCGGCGCCACGTCGACCCGCCACCGAGCTGCTGGAACGGCCGTCCGCGCCCCGGACCAGGGCAGCGCCGAGCCTCGGCCGGCACCGCCGCCCGTTCCGCTCCCGGATGGTCCTGCCGCTGGCCCTCGCCGGCACCGACGCTCTCGCGGTCCTCGGCGCCCAGGGCGGCGTCGCGGCCCTCGCCCCGGGGCTGGACCCGCTGGCCGGCACCGCCGCCCTGCTGCCGCTGCTGCTCCCGCTCAACCTCGCCGGCGGCCTCTACCGCAACCGGCTCAGCCTCTCCGTCCTGGACGAACTCCCGGCCCTCGCCGCCCGGACCGTCGTGGCCACCGCCTTCGCCGTCACCCTCACCTCCTGCCTGGACGGCCGCTGGCCGGCCGGCGGCCCCGCCACCCCGCTGCGGCTGGCCGCCCTGGTGGCCGCCGTCCTGCTGCTGGTGGCCCTCGGCCGCGCCGTCGCCCACCACCTGCTGCGCCAGGCCCGCCGGCGCCGCCCCAGCCCGGTGCTGGTGCTCGGCGCCGGCCGGCTCGGCCAGCGGATCGCCGCCGCCCTCACCGAACGCCGCGAGTACGGGCTGCGCCCGGTCGGCTTCCTCGACCCCGACCCGGTCCTGCTGGCCGAGGGCTCCCGGCTCCCGGTGCTCGGCGGTCGCGAGGTGCTGGAGCGCGAGGTCCGCCGGCACCGGATCCACCACGTGGTCGCCACCGAGGGCGCCGCCGACGAGGCCGAGACCGCCGCCGCCCTGCGCGACGCCGCCCGGCTCGGCTGCCAGGTCTGGCTGGTGCCCGCGCTGCGCGAGTACGGCTCGCTCACCCGTTTCCCCGCCGACCACCTCTACGGCTTCCCCTGCCTGCCGCTGGCCCGCCCGGCCATGCGGCGCGGCGGCTGGCCGGCCAAGCGCACGCTGGACATCCTCGCGGCGGGCCTTGGCATGCTGGTGCTCGCCCCGGTGCTGGCCGCCTGCGCGCTCGCCGTCCGCTGCGACACCGGCCCCGGCGTGCTCTTCCGCCAGCAGCGCACCGGCCTGGACGGCAAGGTCTTCACCGTCCTCAAGTTCCGCACCCTGCGCCCCAGCAACGAGCACGAGTCGGCGACCCGCTGGAACATCTCGCAGGACCACCGGATGGGCGCGGTCGGCCGGCTGCTGCGCCGCAGCTCGTTGGACGAGCTCCCGCAGCTGTGGAACGTGCTCCGCGGCGACATGAGCCTGGTCGGCCCCCGGCCCGAGCGCCCCTACTTCGTGATGCGCTTCGGCCAGGCCTACCCGGAGTACGCCGACCGCCACCGGGTCCCGGTCGGGCTGACCGGCCTGGCCCAGGTCAACGGCCTGCGCGGGGACACCTCGATCGAGGACCGGGCCCGCTTCGACAACCGCTACATCGAGGGCTGGAGCCTGTGGCAGGACACCAAGATCCTGCTGCGCACCGCCGCGCTGATGCTCCACCCGGACGGGAGCTGAGATGGCCCTGACCCTCCAGCGGCCCGGCCTGCGGCAGGGCCTGACCGTCCGCCGGCTGGCCGGCATAGTGATCGCGCGGCCCAGCCTGGCGGCCGCCGCCACCGTCCTGCTGGTCTGCGTGCCGACCGGCGAGAAGGACGTCGCCGCCGCCGTCCACGTCACCCCGGCCGACCTCGCCTCGCTGGCCCTGGTCGGGCTGGTCTCGGTGGACCTGCTGCGCGGCCGGATCCGCCGGCTGGACCGCACGGCCTGCCTGCTGTTCGGCGGGATCGTGCTGGCGGCGGCCGCCGCCACGCTCGGCTCGATCGACCCGGACACCAGCCTCACCGGCTTCGTCCGGCTGGTCCAGGTCTTCGTCCTGGTCCCCGCCGCCGTGCTGGGCGCCCTGCGGGACCGCCGCGACCTGCGGATCGTGCTCGGCGCCTTCGTCACCGCCGCCCTGGTCGAGGGCGCGGTCGGCGCCCACCAGTACCTGACCCGCACCGGAGCCTCGTACACCGGCCAGCCGATCCGTGCGGTCGGCACCTTCGGGGCGCTGGACATCATGGGGATGTCCACCGTGGTCAGCTTCGGCCTGCTGGCCGCACTCGCGCTGGCGCTCGGCGAGCGCGGCCCCGGCGGCAACCGCCGGCTGCGGCTGGCGATGGCCGGCGCCGCCGCCTTCCTGGCCTTCCCGCTCGCCGTCTCCTTCAGCCGGGGCAGCTGGATCGCCTGCGGCGTGGCCGCCACCGTGCTGCTGCTGCGGGCCGACGCCCGGCTCGCGGTGCGCGGTGCGGTGCTGGCGGCCGCCGCGGCCGTGGTGCTGGTCGGCGGGCTCGGCCTCGGCGCCTCCGGGGTCACCGAACGGCTCAGCAGCATCGGCTCGGTCTCCGCCGCCCCCGACCAGTCGGTCAGCGACCGCTACGACCTGTGGACCACGGCCGGCCGGATCTGGCAGGACCACCCGATCACCGGCGCCGGCCCCAAGGCGTTCCAGCGGCTGCGCGACAGCCACGCCCCGCTGCGGCTCTCCTCCGGCAGCGACGCGGCCGACGCCACCATCGGCTTCCAGCGCGAACCGCTGCTCTCCCCGCACAACATGTACTTCCTGGTGCTCAGCGAGCAGGGCCTGGTCGGCATCGTCGCCTACGCCGCGCTCTTCCTCGCCCTGCTCCTCGGCTGCCTGCGCCGGGCCCGCGCGGCCGGCCCGGACCTGGCCGCGCTCGCCCTGCTGTGCTGGGTCACGGTCGACTTCCTCTACGCCGACATCGGCGGTACCACCACGGTGCTGACCTCGGTGGTGCTGGGCCTGGCCGCCCGGTCCGCCCTGCCCGGACCGGACTCCCGCGGAGCGTACGCCGAATGACCACCGACCAGCCCGCCCCGGCGGTCGCCCCGGCCGTCGTCCCGCCGGCCCGCTCGGCCGGGCCGTCCGGAGCCGGGCCGGCCGCGGGCGGGCCGGCCGCCCCCGTCCGCCGGGGCTTCCTGGCCAAGGCCTTCGGGGTCACCGCCCTGCTGAGCGCGGCCGGCTCCGCCCTCGGACTGCTCCGCGACCTGCTGCTGGCCCGCTACTTCGGGGCCAACCAGGGCACCGACGCCTTCCTGGTGGCCTGGACGGTGCCGGAGACGGCGGCTCCGCTGCTGATCGAGGACGCGATGGCGTTCCTGATGGTGCCGGCCTTCAGCCTGGCCCTGGTGCTGCGCGAGGAGCGGCCCGAAGGACCGGACCCGGTGCGGCAGTTGGTCCGGGCAACGCTGCCCTGGCTGCTGCTCGCGCTGTGCGCGCTCTCGGTCGCCGCCGGGCTCGGCGCCCCCCAGCTGGTCGCCCTGCTCGCCCCCGGGCTGGCCGATCCGGGGCTGGCCGTCAGCTGCACCCGGATCACCGCGTTCAGCGTGCTGCCGTTCGGGGTGGCCGGCTACCTCGGTTCGGCGCTGCGCGCCCACCACCGCTTCACCGCCCCCGCCTCCATCTACGTGGCCTACAACCTCGGCATCCTGGCCGTGCTGCTGGCCGGGCAGGCCGCGTGGGGGGTCCGTTCGGCCGCCCTCGGGGTGGCGTTCGGCAGCGTGCTGATGGCCGGGGTGCTGGTGGCCCCGTTCCTGCGGCGGCTGCGCCCGGCGCAGGGGCGGCGCCAGGCCCGCGCCGCCGCCGGGCCGGGCGGCGGGCTGGTGCTGATCCCGCTGGCGATGCTCCCGGTGGCCGCCTTCACGCTCACCCGGCAGGCCCAGGTGTTCATCGAGCGCTACCTCGGCTCCGGCCTGCCGCCGGGCACCATCTCGCACCTCAACTACGCCGCCAAGGTCTCCCAACTCGCCATGACCGCAGGCATCCTGATCGTCACGGTGACCTTCCCGCTGGTCGCCAGGGCGCTCGCCGCCGGCGATCTGACGGCGGCCCGCGACCGGGTCGAGAAGGACCTCGGGCAGGCCGCCGCGGTGGTGCTGCTGGGCACCGCGTTCCTGATGGCCTGCGCCCCGTCGGTGGTCGCGCTGCTCTTCCAGCGCGGTGCGTTCGGGGCGCACGACACCGCCGCCACCGCCGCCGTGATCCGGGTCTACAGCTTCGGCCTGCCCGCCCAGGCGATGATCGGCGTGATGGTCCGCCCGTTCTTCTCGCTGCGTCCGGTGGTCCGCCGGGCCGACGACCCGAAGAGCGACGACGGCGGCCGCCGGCTGCTCGACTGGTACCCGGTCGCCGCGATGGCCTTCGGCCTGCTGGTCACCGTCGGGGTCGGCCTCGCCGCCACCCCGGACTTCGGCGCGCTGGGACTGGCGGCCGGCAACGCGGCCGGCATCACCGCCACCGCCGCGCTGCTGCTGCGCGGGCTGCTGCTGCGCGGCATCGCCCTGCGGCTGTCCCTGGTGCTGACCGGCCAGGCCCGGCTGCTCGTCGCCGGGGTGGCGGCCGCCGGCGCCGGCGCGCTCGCCGCCGGCCTCGCCGGCAACCCGCTGCTCTCCACCCTGATCGGCGGCGCCGTCGTGGTCCTGGTCTACGCCGCCCTCGGCACCGCGCTCGGCGCCGCCGAGCTGCGCGGCCCGGTCCTCGCCCTCGCCCGCGCCCTGAACCCCACCGCCACGGCCGCTGAAGGGAAGCTGCCCCATGGACGCTGAACCCGCCCGGCATCCGCTCCTGCCGGCCCAGTCGGCCGGGGCGGGGCCGGCCCCCTGGATCCTGATGTACCACTCGGTGGCCGACGAGGAGGAGGATCCGTACCTGCTCACCGTCAGCCCGCAGCGGTTCGCCGCCCAGATGGACTGGCTGCACCGCACCGGCCGGCGCGGCGTCAGCGTCCGCGAGCTGCTGCGCGCCCGCCGGGCCGGCCGGGCCGCCGGACTGGTCGGCCTGACCTTCGACGACGGCTACGCCGACTTCGCCCGGCACGCCGTCCCGGTGCTCCGCGAGTACGGCTTCACCGCCACCGCGTACGTGGTGCCCGACCTGCTCGGCACCGAGAACGGCTGGGACTCCGAAGGCCCGCGCAAGAAGCTGCTGACCGTCGACCAGGTCACCGAACTCGCCGGCGCCGGCTGGGAGATCGGCTCGCACGGGCTCGGCCACCAGGCGCTGCCGGGGATGCCCGCCGAGGTGCTCGCCACCCAGTGCCGGGAGAGCCGCCGGGCCCTGGAGGAACTGGTCGGCGGCCCGGTCACCGGCTTCTGCTACCCGTACGGCGCGGTGGACCTGCCGGCCGCCCGAGCGGTCCGCGACGCCGGCTACGACTACGCCTGCGCGATCCAGCACTCGGTGCTCACCGGCCGGTTCGCGCTGCCGCGCTGCTACGTGGGCGACCGCGACGGCGCCCTGCGGCTGCTCGCCAAGCACGGCCGGCACCGCCTGCGGGACGCCGTCACCGGCCTGCGCCGCAGCAACCTGGTCCGGCCGCGCGGGGAGTGGGCATGAAGATCCTGCACGTGATCACCGGTCTCGCCTCCGGCGGCGCCGAGCGCCAGCTCCAGCTGGTGCTCAAGCACCTGCCGCCCGAGCACCGCTGCGAGGTCGCCACCCTCACCAACCCCGGCACGGTCGCCACCGCCCTGCGCGCCGACGGCGTCACCGTGCACGACCTGGCGATGCGCGGCAACCGCGACCTCGCTGTACTGCCCCGGCTCACCCGGCTGATCCGGGCCGGCGGCTACGACCTGGTGCACACCCACCTCTACCGGGCCGGTCTGTACGGCCGGCTGGCGGCCCGGCTGGCCGGGGTGCGCACGGTGGTGGCCACCGAGCACTCGCTGCACGCCGGGGTGATCGAGGGCCGCCCCACCTCCCGCGGCGTCCGGGCGCTCTACCTCGGGGCCGAGCGCCTCGGCACCGTCACGGTGGCCGTCTCCGCGCAGGTCGCGGGCACCCTGAAGGACTGGGGCGTGCCGCCCGCCCGGGTCGAACTGCTGCCGAACGGCATCGACGCGGCCCGGTACGCGCTGCCCACCGCCTCCCGGTACGCCCTGCGGCAGAACCTGCGGACCGCACTCGGCCTGCCCCAGCAGGCCTGGGTGGTGGGCGCGGTGGGCCGGCTGGTGCCGGGCAAGCGGTTCGAGGTGCTGATCGACGTGCTGGCCGAACTGCGCAAGGTGGCCGAGCGCCACCCGGCGCTGCGTGAGCCCCGGCTGCTGCTGGTCGGCGCCGGCCCCGAGGCCGCCGCCCTGGAGCAGCGGGCCGAACGCCTCGGCGTGCGCGACCTGTTGCTGCTCGCCGGGGAGCGCGAGGACGTCCCGGACCTGCTGACCGCGATGGACGTGCTGGCCGCCCCCTCGGCCGAGGAGACCTTCGGCCTGACCGTGCTGGAGGCGCTGGCGGCCGGTCTGCCGGTGTGCCACAGCGCCTGCCCCGCGCTGGACGAACTCGGCCCGCAGGCCGCGCCGGAGGCCGTCCGGCTGCCGTCCGAGCCGGCCGCCTACACCGCCGCGCTGTGCGAGCTGTGGGGCCGGCGCAGCGCCGCGCTGCCGCAGCCGCCGGCGGTCGCGCACTACGACATCGCCCGGATCGCCGTCCAGCTGGGCCGGCTCTACGACCGGCTCGGCCCGGCCGGCGCCGCCCACCAGGACCGGGCCGCCGGCGCCCGGGTCTGAACCAACCACCAGCCAAACCGTGCGGCGGGCCGGTCCCGGGCCCGCCGCGTCGATCCGAGGAGTCATCGATGTCCGATCTGCGCCAGAGCGCCCGTGCGCTGGCCCGCCGCTGGTGGCCGGTGGCGGTCGCCGTTCCGCTGGGGGCCGTGGCCGGGCTCGGCTACGCGGCCGTCTCGCACCCCTCGTACGCCGCCGACTCGTACGTGGTGGTGGTCCCGCAGAACTCGGGGGAGGGGGCCACGGCGGTCAACTTCGCCCAGGCCTACGGCCGGCTGGCCGGGCAGCCGCAGGTGCTGGCCGGCGCCGCGGCGGAGTCCGGGCACAGCATCGCCGACCTGGCCGAGCTGGTCAGCGGCACCACCTCGCCGGACGCCCCGGTGATCGACATCACCGGGACCGGGCCCCGGCCCGAGCAGGCGGTCCGGGCGGCCGACGCGGTCGCCAGGTCGCTGATCGCGTTCGCCAACACCAGCAGCAAGGAGACCGGCGTGCGGCTGGTCCCGCTGGCGGCCGCCGCCGAGCCGGACCGGCCCACCACGCCGTCCGCCGAGCTGGACACCGGGGTCGGTGCCGCCGCCGGTGTGCTGGTCGGCGCGCTGGTGATGATGACCCGCCGGCGCGGCGGGCCGCAGGACGCGGCCGGGCAGCCGGCCCCGCCGCACCAGCGCGGCGCCGCCCCGCAGGAGGAGGCCGCCGGCGTCGCGACGCCGGAGCAGCGGCCCGCCGCCGAGCGGGCGGGGAGCACCCGATGACCACCGGGACCGCCGCGGTCGGCCTGCCCGGCCAGGCCCGCGGGGCGGTCTGGACCACCGAGGTGCACCGGGCCGACGACACCCTGGACCGGCTCGCGGCGGAGTGGGACGAGCTGGCGGCCCGCTGCCGCACGGCCACCCCCTTCCAGGCCGCCGGCTGGCTGGCCTCCTGGTGGCGGCACTACGGCCGGCCGGGCGCCCTGGTCGTGGTGCTGGTCCGCCGGGACGGCCGGCTGGCCGGCGCCGCCGCCCTGCAGCGCCGCGGCCGCCTCGGCGGCCTGACCAACCTCGGCGGCGGCCTGGTGGACTTCACCGACGTGCTGCTGGACGACGGCTGCGCCGACCGCGCCGCCGCCGAGCTGGCCGCCGCCCTGCCGCTGCGCCGCCCCTGGCACAGCCTGGAGCTGCGCGAGGTGCACCCGCAGGCCGCGCTGCAGCAGGTCTTCGCGGCCTGGCCGGGGCGCCGGCACCGGTTCGAGGACTCACTCTGCCAGTACCTGCCGGCGGTGCCGATGGAGGAGCTGCTCAAGCGGCTGCCGGGCAAGACGGCCCAGCGCAGCCGGGTGAAGCAGCGCAAGATCGCCGAGTCCGGGGTGGTGGTCCGGGCGACCACGCCGGAGGAGGTGCCGCAGGCGGTCCGCGAGCTGCTGCGGCTGCACGTCCTGCAGTGGCAGGACCGCGGGGTCACCCCCGAGCACCGCACGGCCCGGTTCGCGGCGCACCTGACCGAGTCCACCACGAGCCAGGTGGCGGGCGGCCGGGCGGCCATGCACCGGTACTGGCTGGACGGCGAGCTGGTGGCGGTCAACCTGCTGGTGCTCTGTCCGTCGTTCGGGGGCCTCTACATGTACGGCGCGCACCCGGCGCTGCGCGAGCGCCTGGACATCGCCGGGCTGCTGTTCGGGGTCGCGCTGGACGAGGTCCGGCAGGCCGAGATCCCGGTGCTCAGCCTGCTGCGCGGCCAGGAGCCGTACAAGCAGCGCTGGCGGCCGGACCAGCTGCACAACCAGCGGCTGGTGCTGGGGCCCGGCCGGCTGGCCCCGGCGGCCGTGGTCCGGGCGGCCCGGGTCCGGCTGCGGCACGCCGCGGTGGGGGTGCTGCGCAGCCGGCTGCCCCGGCTCAAGGCTGCGCTAGTGGCCCGTCGCCTGCGGTGAGGCGGCGGCCGGCGGCCTGACCGCCGCTCCCGCCGGGACGCCCGGCGAGGCCGACATCAGCTGCTTGAACCGGGCGGCCGATTTCGGGTTGCGGTTGCAGGCCCAGAAGCCGTGCGGGCAGTAGTCGGTGAGGGTCTGGTACGCGGTGTCGTGGGTGCGCATCCACTCCACCATCCGCTCCACGAAGACCGGGTTGTCGCCGTTGCGGAACAGGCCCCACTCCGGGTACGACACCGGCTTGCCGCGCTTGGCGGCGAACTCGACCTGGTCCTGCAGCCCGTACGGCTCGTTCACGTACTCGTCGAAGGTGGCGCCGGCGGGCTGGTCGTAGCTGTCCATGCCGATGATGTCCACCACGTCGTCGCCGGGGTAGCAGCGGGTCCACGGGATGGCGTCCAGGCCCCGGGTGGGGGTGAAGTCGAAGGTGAAGTGCTGGCCGGGCACCGAGCGCATCACGCCGACGATCCGGCGCCAGTAGGCCTTCCAGGCGGTCGGGTCTGGGCGGCAGCGGCTGGTGTAGGTGACGCCGTTCATCTCCCAGCCCAGGGTGATCACGGTGTCGCCGCCGCCGAGCGCGGTGAGCTTGCGGGCCAGCTTGAGGAAGTGCGCGTCGAACTCGCCCTTGTTGCCGCGGGCCAGCAGCCGGGCCACCTCGGAGTCGGGGGTGTTGTTCTCGTTGGGCACCAGCATCGGGACGCCGAGCACGAGCTTGCGGGACGGGTCGGCCTGCCGCCACTGCGACCACAGACCCAGCACCGCCGGGTCGCCCTCGACGTCGTTCCACCCGTTGCCGGCCAGGTAGGTGTGGCCGACCTGCATGTTGGCGCCGTCCAGCCAGCGGGCCATCTTGGCGATGTTCGGGATGTAGGTGTCCCAGGAGCCGACGAAGGCGCCGAACGGCACCTCGTGACTGCTGCGCCGCACCACCGGCCGCGGCGCGGCGCCGCGTGGCTGGATCGAGTCCGAGGAGAGCAGCGCGTGGCGCTCGGCCCGGCTCAGCGGTGTCCCGGACGGGACGCTCGCGGTGGTCACCAGCAGCAGCGCGGTGGCGGCCAGCGCCAGGCGGCCGAGTCGCATGGGGGCTTCCTCCGGGACGGCGGGGGGACGGCAGACCCGACAGTACGGCCCCAAGCCATCTGAAAAGCCTCATGTCACTCAAAAGTGGCAGGTCGTACTGACGAACGGCAGTGACGGGTCGTCAGGACCGCCGGGATGTGCCACATCACCCGGTCCGCCGGTGCCCCCGCCGATCCGCCGCCCGGCCCTTCGTCGGCGAACCGCCTCCGGTATCACCTCTGTAACAGTCGGCGCGCGGCGGCGGCCCGGACACCGGCCCCGGCGGCCGCTTATCGCCCGCTGACAACCGCAGGTGAACGGTGCCGCGCCGGCGCCCGGCGGCGCTGCCCGTCCGCCCCCGGGAGCGGCCGCGTCGAGCTGACGGACATCCGTGCGGACGGTACGCTCCGCCCGTGTCCTGGAATCCGCTGCGCAGCCTCTCACCCCGGTCGGCCCTCCCCGCTGTCGCCGTGCTGGTGGTCCTCGGCGCGGGCGCGGCGGCGCACGCCAACCGGCCGGTGCCGTTCGGCGACCGGGTGGCCGAGCCCGGCGGCGCGGACGCCAGCCCGGTCGGCGCGCAGTCCTTGGACACCGGCGGCATGGAGCTGAAGGTCGGTCCGGGCCTGGAGGCGTACGACCCGACCACCGGCGGGCACCTGTGGTCGTACCGCCGGGAGGGTGCGACCGCCCTCCAGCTGGCGATGGCCGGCGAGAACGCCGTGGTGCTCTGGGACGACGGCATGGTCACCTCGGTCCGCCCGAGCGACCACTCGGTGCGCTGGCACCGGGCCGTGCCGGGGCTGGCCGACTGGCTGCGCGCCGACGGCGAGCCGGGCGCTGCCGACCGGCCCGAGGCCGAGCGGCGGGCCACCGCGGTCAAGCGGGCCGCCGCCGCGCTCCAGACCGTCTCGGTGGAGGAGTCCTGGGTGGCCGTCGTCACCCCTTCGCTCACCATGGGCTTCCGCGACCGCGACGGCGACCTGCGGTTCAACTCCCGCCCGCCGACCGGCTGCACCTTCGACCCGCTGCGCACGGTGCACACCGAGGACGCGGTTCTCATCCCGCGCAGCTGCACCAGTGACGACACCGGCCGGGCGCTGCCGGGCGGGATCAGCGTCTTCCAGCTCGACGGTGGCCAGACCGCGCTGCTCAGCGCCGGCCCGGACGTCCTGCTGCACGCGCTCGACGCGCACCGGGTGACCGTCGACGACGGCCCGATCGTGGGCAGCCACGTCTTCGACACCCGCAAGGGCGCCCCGGAGGCGCTCTGCGGCGCACCGGCCGCGCCGTTCGCCGCCGTCCCGGCCAAGGACGCCTGCCCCGCGAAGTGAGCCGGGCCGCCCGAGGGCCGGGCGGCACTCCTCCGGGCTCCGCCGGCGAGCCCGGTAGACTGGTCGGCATGGCTGTTCTCCCCGGGCATTAGCGCGCCACCCGGCAGGGCCCCGGTCGCCCCGCCGCCGTCCCGTGCGCAGCCCCCTCCCGCCCGGCCGCCGTGCCATGCCCACGTCTCAGGAGTAACCCCAGCCATGATTACCGCGAACGCCCTGGAGCTGCGCGCCGGCGCCCGCATCCTGATCGAGTCCGCCAGCTTCCGGATCGCCCCGGGCGACCGGATCGGCCTGGTCGGCCGCAACGGCGCGGGCAAGACCACGCTCACCAAGGTGCTGGCCGGTGAGGGCCTCCCGGCCGGCGGTACGGTCACCAACTCCGGCCAGGTCGGCTACCTCCCGCAGGACCCGCGCACCGGCGACCTCGACGTGCTCGCCCGGGACCGCATCCTGTCCGCCCGCGGCCTCGACTCGGTGCTGAAGAAGATGCGCGAGAACGAGGACCGGATGGCGAACGGCAAGGGCGCCACCCGCGACAAGGCGATGAAGAAGTACGCCACGCTGGAGACCGAGTTCCTCACCAAGGGCGGGTACGCCGCCGAGGCCGAGGCCGCCACCATCGCCGCCGCCCTCGGGCTGCCGGACCGCATCCTCGGCCAGCCGCTGCACACCCTCTCGGGTGGTCAGCGCCGCCGGGTCGAGCTGGCCCGGATCCTCTTCTCGGACGCCGACATCCTGCTGCTGGACGAGCCGACCAACCACCTGGACGCCGACTCGATCGCCTGGCTGCGCGACTTCCTGAAGACCTACAAGGGCGGGTTCATCGTGATCTCGCACGATGTCGACCTGGTCGAGACGGTCGTCAACAAGGTCTTCTACCTGGACGCCAACCGCGCCGCGATCGACGTCTACAACATGGGCTGGAAGCAGTACAAGCAGCAGCGCGAGGACGACGAGAAGCGCCGCAAGCGCGAGCGGGCCAACGCCGAGAAGAAGGCGGCCACGCTCAACTCGCAGGCCGACAAGATGCGGGCCAAGGCCACCAAGACCGTCGCCGCGCAGAACATGGCCCGCCGGGCCGAGAAGCTGCTCTCCGGTCTGGAGCAGGTCCGGGTCTCCGACAAGGTCGCCAAGCTCCGCTTCCCGGACCCGGCGCCGTGCGGCAAGACCCCGCTGACCGCCGAGGGCCTGTCCAAGTCCTACGGCTCGCTGGAGATCTTCACCGATGTCGGCCTGGCGATCGACCGCGGCTCGCGGGTGGTCATCCTCGGCCTCAACGGCGCCGGCAAGACCACCCTGCTGCGGATGCTGGCGGGCGTCGAGGAGCCGGACACCGGTGAGGTGATCGCGGGCCACGGCCTGAAGATCGGCTACTACGCCCAGGAGCACGAGACGCTCGACCCCGAGCGCAGCGTGCTGGAGAACATGCGCTCCGCGGCGCCGGACACGGACCTGGTGCAGATCCGCAAGATCCTCGGCTCCTTCCTGTTCTCCGGCGACGACGTCGACAAGCCGGCCGGGGTGCTCTCCGGTGGTGAGAAGACCCGTCTGGCGCTGGCCTCGCTGGTGGTCTCCAGCGCCAACGTGCTGCTGCTCGACGAGCCGACCAACAACCTCGACCCGGCCAGCCGCGAGGAGATCCTCGGCGCGCTGCGCTCGTTCAGCGGCGCCGTCGTGCTGGTCACCCACGACGAGGGCGCGGTGGACGCGCTCCAGCCGGAGCGGATCATCCTGCTGCCCGACGGCGTCGAGGACCTGTGGAGCCCCGCCTACCACGACCTGGTCTCGCTGGCCTGACCCGGCTCCGGCCCGGCCCGTCCGCCCCCGTACCCGCTGCCCCGGCCGCGGATGCGGGGGCGTCGGTCGTCCGGTCGGGGTAGACGCGAGATCCACTGTTCGGCCGAGAAGACCTCAGCTTCCGGGAACCGCGGGAATGCGCGCACCGGAGATTCCGTTGACAGCGGCCCGGTCGTGGTTTGCGGTCGGGCTGCCCGTGCTGATCAGCAGATTCACCCCCGACCCGGTCCGTGACAGGGGGCGCGTGCACCCTGTGTGAGCGCCCTTGTGCGGAGCGAGCACCACCGGCAGACTGCGCTTTCCCGGTATCGACCTTGTCGAATGGGTGGCCAGGAGCCTGGCTATGGGTGATCATGGGAATCTGACCGAGCACAGCTACGAGGAGGCACGGGTGGCCGAGACTCTGAAAAAGGGCAGCCGGGTGACAGGTGCCGCGCGTGAGAAGCTCGCGGCCGATCTGAAGAAGAAGTACGACTCCGGGGCGAGCATTCGCGCGCTGGCGGAGGAGACGGGCCGCTCCTACGGCTTCGTGCACCGCATGCTGAGCGAGTCCGGAGTGATCCTCCGGGGCCGCGGCGGTGCGACGCGTGGCAAGAGCAAGGTTACTGCCGCAGCAGGTTCCTGACTCTCCATCAGTTCCGTTCGGCGGTGTCGATCCGGATCGCCGTCCATGCTCTGCGCGCCTCGGGTGCGGCATCCGGGAAATGCGCAGTCGACAGTTCCAGACGTATCGGCGGACGGGTCTCCCGGGCCGCCGATCGTCATTTCCCGGTGGCACCGAAATCGCCGAATTCCGAGTGATCGGCGCTTGTTCCGAGCCGCCCCTGTCCGGGCGGCCGGCTCTTTGTTACTCTCCAGTAGGTTTCACTGTCCCCGTGCTGGAGGTATCCCCATGACCGTGCCCGCAGCCCTCCCCGACTCGTCGCAGTGGGAGCAGGCCGGCGTCCGGCTGGAGCTCGACGGCGAGCTGGCCCTGGTGACGCTCTGTCACCCGAAGCGGCGCAACGCCCAGACCCCGGCGATGTGGCGCGCGCTCGCCGCCGTCGGGCGCAGCCTGCCCGGCACCGTGCGCGTGGTGCTGCTGCGGGCCGAGGGCGTCTCCTTCTCCGCCGGGCTCGACCGGGCGATGTTCACCCCCGAGGGGATCCCCGGCGAGCGCACCTTCCTGGAACTCGCCGCCGACGGGGACAAGGAGCTGGACGCGGTCATCGCCGGCTACCAGGAGGCCTTCACCTGGTGGCGCCGGGCCGACCTGGTCTCGATCGCCGCCGTCCAGGGCCACGCGGTCGGCGCCGGCTTCCAGCTCGCGCTCGGCTGCGACCTGCGGGTGGTCGCCGACGACGTGCAGTTCGCGATGAAGGAGACCTCGCTCGGGCTGGTCCCCGACCTGGCCGGCACCAAGCCGCTCAGCGACCTGGTCGGCCCGGCCCGCACGCTGGAGATCTGCGCCACCGGCCGCTGGGTCGGCGCCGAGGAGGCCGTGGCCACCGGTCTCGCCAACCTGGCCGTGCCGGTCGCCGAGCTGGACGCCGCCGCCCGCGACCTGGCGGCCGCCCTGCTGGCCGCGCCGCGCAACGCGGTCGTCGAGACCAAGGCGCTGCTGCAGGGCGCCGGCGCCCGCACGCACGAGGAGCAGCAGGCCGCCGAGCGGGCGGCGCAGGCCCGCCGGCTGCGCGACCTGGCCGGCATCGGGGACTGAGCGCCTGCTCCCCGGGACGTCGGGAGGCCCGGTCGCCACGGCGGCCGGGCCTTCGGCGTGCCCGGGCGGTGGTCGTCGGGGTGCGGTCGGGGTCGGCTCCCGGGTTGCTCGGTGGTGCTCCGGGCTGCTCCGGGTGGGTTCGTGCGACGCGCGGGGCCGGTGGCGAAATGTCAGAGTTGGGGGTGATTTGCGATATAGCTGGACCGCGACCCCAGGAGAGCGCCATGCCGCAGACCCCGACCCCCGCCGACCTCCAGAAGAGTGCCACCGGGCACGGCGGCGACCCCATGGTCGACCGCGGCCGGACCGCGCTGGCGGTCGGCGTGGTGGAGAAGATCGCCGGGATGGCGGCCCGCGAGGTCTCCGGCATCCACGCGCTCGGCTCCGGCTTCACGCGTACCTTCGGGGCCGTCCGCGACCGGGTGCCCGGTGGCAAGTCGAGCATCGGCCGCGGGATCAAGGCCGAGGTCGGCGAGAAGCAGACGGCGATCGACATCGCCCTGGTGGTCGAGTACGGGGTGGTGATTCCCAGACTGGCGGCCGAGGTGCGGGCGAACATCATCGAGTCGGTGGAGCGGATGACCGGCCTGGAGGTCGTCGAGGTCAACATCGCCGTCAACGACGTCCACCTGCCCGACGAGCCGGACGAGCCCGAGGAGGAGGAGATCGGCTCCTCCGGCCGCCGCCCCCGGGTCCAGTAGGACCCGCAGACGAGGAGAACGGATGAATCTGGCGTTGGTGGGCCTGCTGGCCGGGATGGGGCTGGGCTTCGCCGGGTACTTCGGCGGCTTCGCCGCCTTCCTGCTGGTGGCCGTGCTGGGAGCGGCGGGGTTCGTGGCGGGCCGGGTGCTCGAGGGAGACCTGGACCTGCGCGACCTCGGTGAGCTGCTGCGCGGCCGCGACCGGCGGCGCTGATGGCCGCCACGGCAGCGCGGACGAACCCGACGGTCGCCGCCCAGCGCGGTGAACTGCGGGTCGCCGACCGGGTGTTCAGCAGCATCGCGGGGTACGCCGTCCGGCAGTCGCTGGCCGAGAGCTGGGCCGGGCGGGCCGACCGGGGCGCGCCGCCCAGGGTGTCGGTCCGGGTGGTGCAGGGCGTCGCCCGGATCACCCTGCACCTGGACCTGCCGTTCCCGGCCGACCTGGCCGAACTGGCCAGGACCGCCCGGGCGGCCGCCGCCGACCGGGTCGCCGAGCTGACCGGGACCCCGGTGGGCGACGTGGTCGTGGTGGTGGAGCGGCTGCTCCCGGTCGGGAACGTCCGGTGAGCACGGCGGTGGGCGCGCAGGGCGAGGCGGCCGATCCCGGGCGGCCGCGGTCGGCGCGGACCTGGCCGGCGCTGGTGGTCGTGCTGGTGGTGCTGGTGGTGGCCGGGGTGCTGCTCTTCGACGTGATCGCCGTCCGCACCGGGCACCAGGCCTGGCCGTGGCGGGTGGGCGCGGCCGGGCGGATCGCCGACCGCGGACGGGACGACCCGTGGGTGCTGGCGGGTGGCGGGGTGGTGCTGCTGCTCGGCGTGCTGCTGCTGTGGCTGGCGTTCGCGGCCGGCGAGCGGCGCTGGCTGCCGCTGCGGGAGCCGGGCGCGGTGATCGACCGGGCGGGGGTGGCCGCGCTGATCTCCGAGCGGGCGGGCCGGCTGCCCGAGGTGGACCGGGTCAGGGTGAAGGTCACCGCCCGGCGGACCAGGGTCACCATCGCCGGCGCCGCCGACCCGGCCGCGGTGCAGCGGGAGTTGCGGGAGGAGCTGGCCCGGATCCCGCTGGCCGTGCCCAACCGGCTCGACGTCCGCACCCGCGGGTACCGGCCGGCGCCTCCGCCTCCGGCTACCCCGGTTACCCCGGCTGCGCCTCCGCCCTTGCCGGAGCCCCCGGCCGCCGGGCCGGCGGCGGAGCAGGCGCCCGGGCGGGCGTCGGACGAGGAGGAGCGGGCATGAGCCGCGGCACGGTGAACCGGACGATCCTGGCGGTGGCCGGCGTGCTGCTGCTGGCGGGCGGGCTGCTGGTGCTGGCCGGCGGCCTGGACCTCTACGGCCGGGTGGGGTTGTCGATGCCGCACCGCTGGCCGCTGTTGGGCGCGGACCGGCCGCTGTTCGGCGGGGTGGCCCGGAGCCGGTGGGAGCACCGCAGCTGGTGGTGGCCGGTGGTGATCGCCGTGCTCGCGGTGCTGGTGGTCGGGGCACTGGCGTGGCTGGTCACCCAGCTGCGGCGCCGCGGCCCGGTCTCGGTCGAACTGCCCTCGCCCGCCCCGGCGACCACGCTGCGGGTGCGCGGCCGGGCGGTGGAGGAGGCGATCGAGACCGGCGCGGTGGCGCTGCCCGGGGTCGAGCGGGTGGCGGCCCGGCTGGACCACCGGCCCGGCCGCCCGGTGGTGCGGACCGCGATCCGGCTGACCACCGACGGCGGCCCGGCCGAACTGCTGGCGGGCTACCGGTCCGGCCCGCTGGCCGACGCCCGGGACAGCCTGGGGCTGGCCGCACTGGACTCCGAACTGCGGCTGCGGGTGGTCGCCGTCCGGCCCACCCGGGCGCGCAAGCGGGCCCGGGTGGTCTGACGGCGGCTCAGAGCCCGCGCAGTGCGCCGCCGTCCACCGGGACCATCACGCCGGTGAGGTAGGAGGCCGCGGGGGAGAGCAGGAAGGCCGCGACCCGGCCGAACTCCTCGGGGGTGCCGTAGCGGCCCAGCGGGATCGCCGCGTTGGCGCGGGCCCGGGCGGCCTCCGGGTCGCCGCCCAGGGCGTCCAGCTCGCGGACCCGGTCGGTGTCGATCCGGGCCGGGAGCAGTCCCACCACCCGGATGCCGCGCGGGCCGAGCTCGTCCGCCAGCGACTTGGCGGCCATCGCCAGGCCGGGGCGCAGCCCGTTGGAGACGCCGAGGCCGGGGATCGGCTCGCGCACCGAACCGGAGAGCACGAAGCCGATCACGCCGCCCTCGCCGAGTGCGGCGGCCGCGGCGCGGGCGATCCGCAGGGCGCCCAGGAAGACCGTCTCGAAGGAGCCCCGCCAGGCGTCGTCGCCGGTCAGCGAGACCGGGCCGGCGCCCGGGCCGCCGACGCTGATCAGGACGCCGTCGAAGCGGCCGAACCGCTCCCGGGCCGCCGCGATCAGCTGGTCGGGGGTGGCGGGGTCGGCGTTGTCGGCGACCACGCCGTGGGCCCGCTCGGGGCCGCCGAGTTCGGCGACGGCGGCGGCCACCGACTCCTTGCTCCGGCCGCTGAGCACCACCCGGGCGCCGTCGGCGACCAGTTCGCGGGCGGAGGCCAGGCCCAGGCCGCGGGTGGCGCCGGTGACCACGTACACCTTGTGCTGAAGTCCGAGATCCATGGGCCCATCCTGCCGGGTCGGAGGCGCCCGGGGTGGGTCAGGGGGCGATCGGCAGCTGCCGCTTGTGCTCGGTGAGCCGGTAGCGGTCGACGATGGCCTTGAAGGCGGCCTCCGCGACCGGCTTGCCCTCCAGGAAGTCGTCGATGTCGTTGTAGGTGACGCCGAGCGCGTCCTCGTCGGGCTTGCCCGGGTCCAGCGTCTCCAGGTCGGCGGTCGGGGTCTTGTGGACCAGCTCGGCCGGGGCGCCGAGGGCCTCGGCCACCGCCCGGACCCGCCGCTTGGTGAGGCCGGTGAGCGGGACCAGGTCGGCCGCGCCGTCGCCGAACTTGGTGAAGAACCCGGAGACCGCCTCGGCGGCGTGGTCGGTGCCGACCACCAGGCCGTCGTGCGCACCGGCCACCGCGTACTGGGCGATCATGCGCTGGCGGGCCTTGATGTTGCCGTGCACGAAGTCCTGGTGGTGCGGGTCGCGGAAGACCGTGCCGCCGGCCAGCGCGGCCTCGAGGGCGGCGTCACCGGCGGCCTTGATGTCGACGGTCAGCACCCGGTCGGGCCGGATGAACTCCAGGGCCAGCTGGGCGTGGTGCTCGTCCGCCTGGGTGCCGTAGGGCAGCCGCATGGCGAAGAAGGTGGCGTCCTGGCCGGTGGCGCGGACCCGCTCGACCGCGAGCTGGCACAGCCGCCCGGCGGTGGTGGAGTCGACCCCGCCGCTGATGCCGAGCACCAGCGAACGCAGACCGGTGGTGGTGAGCCGGTCGGCGAGGAAGGCCACCCGGCGCTCGATCTCCCGCTCGGCGTCGAAGGCCGTGCTCACCTGGAGATCCCGGGCGATCTCCTGCTGCAGGGAAGTGGACGCCGGGTCGGTCACGTGGGGCTCCTCGTTCGGGCCGGTGGGCGTGGCGGGGGACGCAAGCACTCTAGAGGACCCGCGCCGCTCCGCTCCGCGCAGCCTCGGCCGAGCAGCGGGCGACCCCCGTGGCGGCGGGCCTAGCCGCGGGGGCGGCCGTCCCAGCGCCAGGAGGTGGGGCGGGGGTGGCCGGGGAGGTCGCCGCGGCCGGTCGCCCAGCGCAGGGTCGGCCACGGGTCGGTGCCGGTCGGTGCGTCGGGGAAGAGCCGGGCCAGCACCCGGGCGCACAGGTCGGCCGGCGCGGTCCAGCTGAGCCCGAGGCCGAGCGCGAGGTCGTCGAGGTGGACCAGCACCTCGACCACGCCCATCGCGGCGAAGCCCTCCGGGTCGGACTCACCGTACGGGTGCCAGGCGCGCCGTTCGGCCGGGGTGGCCCGGACCACGGCTGCCAGCAGGCCGCCGCCGGCGTCCAGCACCCGCAGCAGTGCGGCGGTCCCCCGGGTCCGGTCCGCGGCGATCGCGTTGCGCGGGCCGCCGGGGCGGCGGGAGGTGAGCTCGAACGGGACGTGCCCGTCCAGCTGGGATTGAGCCGTGGTCAACTGTGCCGCGTAGCAGAAGAGATCGTCGGCCAGATGCTCGGTGGTCTCCCAGCAGTCCCACTCCAGCGGGCCCGCCGGCACGCTCCAGTCCGCCGAGCCGGCCCGGCCGAGCGTCTCGAGTGCCAGCGCGACCGAGAACTCGACATCGGTGGCGGTGACGGGCCCGGGCGGCAGGAGGTCAGGCATGCGGCAACCCTATCCGGCCGGGGCGCCCGGTCAGGCCTCGACCAGCTCGGGGTCGGCCGCCGCCTTCCGGGCCTCGGCCGCCCGCTCCGCGGCCTCGCGCCGGGCCAGGACCACCAGGCCCACCGGCACCAGGCCGCAGAACAGCCACCACTGCACGGCGTACGCCATGTGCGGGCCGATATCGGAGTGGTCGGGTTCGGCCAGTGCCTCCGGGCCGCCGGTGGCGGTCGGGTCGGTGGCGGCCAGCTCCAGGTAGCCGCCGAGCACCCGCTCGCCGCTCTCCCGGGCCTGCTGCCCGCTGTTGATCAGCTTGTACTGCCGCTCCGGCAGGCCGCCGCGGTCGCGGATGCCGCTGCTGGCGGTGGTCTCGTCGGCCCGCATCCGGCCGGTGACGGTGACCTGGCCGGCCGGCGGGGCCGGCACCGGCGGGTAGCTGGTGGCGTCGGCCGCGGAGTCCACCCAGCCCCGGTTCACCAGCACCACACCGGCGCCGTCCGCCAGCTTCAGGGGGGTGACCACGAAGTAGCCGATGCTGCTGCCGCCGGGCTCGGTCCGGCCGCGGACCACGAACTCGTGCGCCGGGTCGTACTGCCCGCTCGCGGTGACCGTCCGCCAGGTCAGCTCGCCGGGCACCGCGAAGCCGGGGGAGGGCGAGAGCGAGTCGAAGGCCACCGGCGGCGCGGTCAGGCTGCGGGCGATCAGCTCGTTGCGGGCGACCCGCGCCTCGTGCCGGTGCAGCTGCCAGAAACCCAGCCGGATCATGGCGGGGATCAGCAGCAGGGCGAACAGTGTGATGAACGCCCAGCGCCGGGAGAGCAGAAATCGGTACACACCCGGCACGCTA
This sequence comes from Kitasatospora sp. NPDC094015, assembly GCF_040304075.1. Classification (NCBI taxonomy): domain Bacteria; kingdom Bacillati; phylum Actinomycetota; class Actinomycetes; order Kitasatosporales; family Streptomycetaceae; genus Kitasatospora; species Kitasatospora sp. NPDC094015. The sequence continues at coordinate 32,336 of NZ_JBEOUL010000026.1, read as the reverse complement.
CGCCCACCCGACACGCACGTCAGACACCGGGGTGCGGGACGACCTCGCGCAGCAGCTGGAGGAAGGCGTCCTCGCCCACCACCGGGGTGCCGTGCTCCCGGGCCTTGCGCGCCTTGCCGCTCCAGCTGCCCGGCTCGTTGGTGACCAGCAGGCTGGTGAGCCGGCTCACCGAGGACGCGATGTGCAGCCCCGCCTCGATCGCCCGGTCCTCCAGCAGCTCCCGGTCGGTGGCGGTGTCACCGGTGATCGCCACCCGCATGCCCTGCATCAGCGGCCGGCCGTCCGTCCAGCGGCCCGGGTTCGGGTACGGGCAGGCGGGCCGCTTGCGGGCCGGCCGGTACGAGGAGCTCCAGGAGCCGCGCTGCGCCGCCGGGGACTCCTGCTCGCCGAGGTCGGTGACGGCCACGCAGGCGGTCAGCGGCAGCGGCACGCCGGCCTGCCGGGCCAGCTGCAGGCTCGGCCGGAACACCTCGGCCAGCACCCGGGCGTCGTCCAGCGCGTTGTGCGCCTGGCGCTGCTGGACGCCGAAGTACGCGGCCAGCGAGGAGAGCTTGCCGTTGGGCAGCGGCAGCGCCAGGTCGCGGGCCAGCACCATGGTGCAGATCCGCTGCTCGACCGGGGCGCGCAGGCCGGCCCGGGAGTACTCGCGGGAGATCATGTTCCAGTCGAACAGCGCGTTGTGCGCCACCATCACCCGCCCGCTCAGCCGCTCCGCCAGCTGCTCGGCGATCTCCGGGAAGGTCGGTGCGTCGGCGAGCATCGCGCCGGTGAGTCCGTGGATCCAGACCGGGCCGGGGTCGCGCAGCGGATTCACCAGGGTGTACCAGTGGTCCGTCACCTCGCCGAGGGCGTCCAGCTGGTAGACGCCGGCGGAGATCACCCGGTCCGAACGGCCGAGCCCGGTGGTCTCGACGTCGACCACGGCGAAGCCCGGGCCGGGCTCCTCGGTGCGCTGCGCCGGGAACGGAACAGGCAGGGCGGAGCCGTCCCACGGTGACTGGATCGCGTGCATGGTCAACCAGCTTAAGCGCCGTCACCGGCGCCGGTGGCCGAACCGGGACGAGCGGTGGCGTGCGCCACACCCCGGAATAGAGTGGACGCCGGAGCAGTCGTACCAGCGAGCGAATCTCCCGACGCCGCCCGCACCCCGGGGCGGCGGACCCCTGCAAAGGACATCCCATGCGCGCCACCGTGATCCACGGCCCGAACGACATCCGGATCGAGGAGGTGCCCGACCCCCGGATCCAGCAGCCCACCGACGCGGTGGTGCGGGTGGTGAACGCCTGCATCTGCGGCAGCGACCTCTGGGCGTACCGGGGCGTGGCAGCCCGGCAGCCCGGCCAGCGGATCGGGCACGAGTTCCTCGGGGTGGTCGAGGAGACCGGCTCCGAGGTCAGCGGCTTCCGGCGCGGCGACCTGGTGGTGGCCCCGTTCGTGTGGTCCGACGGCACCTGCGACTACTGCCGGGACGGCCTGCAGACCTCCTGCCCGCACGGCGGCTTCTGGGGCTCGGTCGGCTCCGACGGCGGCCAGGGCGAGGCGGTCCGGGTCCCGTTCGCGGACGGCACCCTGGTCGCCCTGCCCAAGGAGGCGGCGGGCGACGCGAAGCTGCTGCCCAGCCTGCTGGCGCTGTCCGACGTGATGGCCACCGGTCACCACGCGGCGGTCAGCGCCGGGGTGCGGCCCGGGGCGACGGTCGCGGTGGTCGGTGACGGCGCGGTCGGCCTGTGCGGCGTGCTGGCCGCGCACCGGCTCGGCGCCGGCCGGGTGATCGCGCTCGGCCGCCACCGGGCCCGGACCGACATCGCCCGCAGGTTCGGCGCCACGGACGTGGTGGCCGAGCGCGGCGAGGCGGCGATCGAGGCGGTCAAGGAGCTGACCAAGGGTCAGGGCGCCCACGCGGTGCTGGAGGCGGTCGGCACCGAGGAGTCGATGCGCACCGCGATCTCCATCACCCGGGACGGCGGCTCGGTCGGCTACGTCGGGGTGCCGCACGGCGGCAGCGCGGGCGTGGACATCGGCCAGATGTTCGACCGGAACGTACAGCTGCGCGGCGGCGTCGCCCCCGCCCGCGCGTACATCCCGGACCTGCTGGCGGACGTGCTCTCCGGCGCCATCGAGCCGGGCCTGGTGTTCGACCGCACGGTCGACCTGGACGGGGTGCCCGACGGCTACCGCGCGATGGACGACCGCTCGGCGCTGAAGGTCCGGATCGCCTTCTGATCCGAGCCGCCCGACCCGCTCCCGATCGGGGCGCCACCGCAGGCCGGTGGCGCCCCGATCGGCGTTCCGGGCCGGTTCCCGGGCGTGTCCCGGGCGGTTTTCAGCCATGTGAGGTGTACATGCGACCGGTTCTGCGCGGGCTCTGGCCCGGACCGGCGGGCGGCCCTAGCATGCATCGGCATCCGGGACTGTGACGCCCCTCACGTCCGTTCGTTCCTCCAGTGCACCCGCTGACCACAGGAGATGCCGTATGGACAACCTTCCGACCGCCCGCCCGGCCCCGCCCGACGACCTCCGCGCCATCGAACGCACCGAGGAGTTCCAGCGGCTGCGCGGGTCCTTCCGGGGCTTCGCGTTCCCGGTGACCGCGGGCTTCATCCTCTGGTACCTGCTGTACGTGCTGCTCTCCTGCTACGCCCCCGGCTTCATGGCCACCAAGCTCTTCGGGCACGTCAACACCGCCCTGGCGCTCGGGCTGCTGCAGTTCGCCACCACCTTCGCGATCGCCGCCTGGTACGCGCGGTTCGCCGGCCGCCGGCTCGACCCCGCGGCCACCGCGATCCGCGAGGACGCCGGCCCGACCGGGCCGGACGGCCGGATCGCGCCCGCCGACCGCCCGCAGCCCGCCGACCGCACGGAGGCCGTCGAATGAGCACCACCCTGCTGGCCGCCGGCTCCGCGACCGAGCACCGCGGCCTGACCATGACGCTGTTCGGCATCTTCGTGCTGGCCACCCTCGGCATCACCGTCTGGGCCGGGCGGCAGACCAAGGACGCCTCCGACTTCTACGCCGGCGGCCGCGGCTTCACCGGCTTCCAGAACGGCCTGGCGATCTCCGGCGACTACATGTCCGCCGCCTCCTTCCTCGGCATCGCCGGCGCCATCGCGCTCTTCGGCTACGACGGCTTCCTCTACTCGATCGGCTTCCTGGTGGCCTGGCTGGTGGCGCTGCTGCTGGTCGCCGAGCCGCTGCGCAACTCCGGCCGCTACACCATGGCCGACGTGCTGGCCTTCCGGATGCGCCAGCGCCCGGTGCGGACCGCGGCCGGCATCTCCACCATCGTGGTGTCGATCTTCTACCTGCTGGCCCAGATGGTCGGCGCGGGCTCGCTGGTCGCGCTGCTGCTCGGCGTCAACGGCGACGCCGCCAAGCGCTGGACGGTGGTGGCGGTCGGCGCGCTGATGGTGGTCTACGTGGTGATCGGCGGGATGAAGGGCACCACCTGGGTGCAGATCGTCAAGGCGGTGCTGCTGATCGCGGGCGCCGCGCTGATGACCGTCCTGGTGCTCGCCAAGTACCACTTCAACATCTCCAGCCTGCTCGGCGCCGCGGCCGACGCCAGCGGCAAGGGCAGTTCCTTCCTGGAACCCGGGCTCAAGTACGGCGCCACCAACACCACCAAGCTGGACTTCCTCAGCCTCGGCCTCGCCCTGGTGCTGGGCACCGCGGGCCTGCCGCACATCCTGGTGCGCTTCTACACCGTGCCCACCGCGAAGGCGGCCCGGAAGTCGGTGCTCTGGGCGATCGGCATCATCGGCGGCTTCTACCTGATGACCCTGGCCCTCGGCTTCGGCGCCGCCGCGCTGGTCGGCCCCAAGACGATCAAGGCGTCCAATGCGGCGGGCAACACCGCGGCGCCGCTGCTCGCCGAGCACCTCGGTGGCGGCGCGGGCTCCACCGGCGGGGCGATCCTGCTCGCGGTGATCTCGGCGGTCGCCTTCGCCACCATCCTGGCCGTGGTGGCCGGGCTCACCCTGGCGTCCTCCGCCTCCTTCGCCCATGACCTGTACGCCAACGTCATCCGGCGCGGCCGGGCGAGCGAGCGGGAGGAGATCGGCTCGGCCAAACTGGCCGCGGTCGCGATCGGCGCGGTCGCCATCCTGCTGTCGATCTTCGCGGACAAGCTGAACACCGCGGCCCTGGTCGCCCTGGCCTTCGCGGTGGCCGCCTCGGCCAACCTGCCGACCCTGCTCTACTCGCTGTTCTGGAAGCGCTTCACCACGGCGGGCGCGGTCTGCTCGGTCTACGCCGGGCTGGTCAGCTCGGTGCTGCTGGTGGTCTTCTCCACCGTGGTCTCGGGCAAGCCGACCTCGCTGCTCCCGCACAGCGACTTCCACTGGTTCCCGCTGGAGAACCCCGGCCTGGTCTCCATCCCGATCGGTTTCCTGGCCGGCTGGATCGGCACCATGCTCTCCCGGGAGAGCGCCGACCCGGCGAAGTACGCTGAACTGGAGGTGCGCTCGCTGACCGGGCTGGGCGCCCACTGACCGATCGGCCCTTCGGCTGCCACCAGGCCCCTGCGGCTAAGCTGGCCCGGCCCGCCCGCCAGGCGGCCGGGCCTGCCGCGCGTCGAGGAAGGGAGCCCGTCATGCTGCTGGACACCTACGGCCGTCGGGCGGTCGACCTGCGGGTCTCCCTGACCGACCGGTGCAACCTGCGCTGCACCTACTGCATGCCCGAGGAGGGTCTGCAGTGGCTGGCCAAGCCCGAGCTGCTCACCGACGAGGAGATCGTCCGGCTGGTCTCGATCGCCGTGCGTGACCTGGGGGTGCGCGAGGTCCGCTTCACCGGCGGCGAGCCGATGCTCCGGCCGGGTCTGGTGTCGATCGTGGCCGCCTGCGCCGAGCTGGCGCCGCGCCCGGAGCTCTCCCTCACCACCAACGGCATCGGCCTGGCCCGGACCGCGACCGCGCTGCGGCAGGCCGGGCTCGACCGGGTCAACGTCTCGCTGGACACCCTGGACCCGGACACCTTCCACACCCTGACCCGGCGTCACCGCCACCAGGACGTGCTGGACGGCCTGGCCGCCGCCGAGGCCGCCGGGCTGACCCCGGTCAAGCTGAACGCCGTCCTGATGCGCGGGGTCAACGACCACGAGGCCGCCGACCTGCTGGCATGGTGCCTGCGGCACGGGTACGAGCTGCGCTTCATCGAGCAGATGCCGCTGGACGCCCAGCACGGCTGGGACCGGGCCCGGATGATCACCGCCGAGGAGATCCTCGACCGGCTGCGCGAGCGCTTCACGCTGACCCCCGAGGCCTCCGACGCCCGCGGCGCCGCGCCGGCCGAACGCTGGGTGGTGGACGGCGGCCCCGGCCGGGTCGGGGTGATCGCCTCGGTGACCCGCCCGTTCTGCCGCGCCTGCGACCGGACCCGGCTCACCGCCGACGGCCAGGTCCGCAACTGCCTGTTCGCCACCGAGGAGAGCGATCTGCGGGCGGCACTGCGCTCCGGGGCGGGCGACGCCGAGATCGGCGCGCTGTGGCGCCGCGCGATGTGGGGCAAGAAGGCGGGGGCCGGGATCGACGACCCCTCGTTCCACCAGCCCGACCGCCCGATGTCCGCGATCGGCGGCTGACGGCCGGGTCCGTGGGGGTGGGGCGCGCGTCTCAGCCCTCGAAGCCGGCGAGCGGGAGGACCTCCTTGAGGAAGCCCCGCACGCTCAGGAACTGCGACAGGTGCTCCCGGTGGTCGTCGCAGGCCAGCCAGGTCTTGCGGCGGTCCGGGGTGTGCAGCTTCGGGTTGTTCCACACCAGCACCCAGACGGCCGGCTGCCGGCAGCCCTTGCCGGAGCAGACCGGCGGGCCCTCGGGGCCGTCCGCCGGGCCGAAGAGTCCGAGCGAGGGGGTGTCCATGCTGAGTGCCGTCCCGGGATGTGCTGGCGGTGGTGTGCCCTGCCAGTCTCCCACCCGGCTGCGGCCGGACCGGATCCGGGCATGACGACGCCGGGCAGCCACGGGGGGAGCTGCCCGGCGTCGGTCTGTCGCTCCGACGGGGGATGCGGAGCGCTTACGCAGTATGGCACGGTCCTGACCCCCCGTGGGGAGCTCTTTCATGATTAATCTGAGGTTGCTCTGAGCTTTCCGCCGGTCAATCGGGTCGATAACCGGACAGACCAGGGTGAGAATCGGAGGAATTGTCAGTCCCTGGCGCGGCTCTCCGTCGCCCGTCCACCCCCACCGGTCCCACCGGGCCCCAGCATCAACGGGACCTCCGGCGGCACCGCGAAGGTGCTGGGCAGGCTGGGCGCCCGCTCCCGCCCGGCGTTGGCGATCAGTACCGCGAAGTACGGCAGCAGCACCCCGCCGGCCAGCGCCACGAAGGCGACGTAGCGCTGGACGTCCCAGAGCACCACCGCCAGCAGCACGCAGGCGGTGCGGATCAGCATCGAGATCACGTAGCGCCGCTGGCGCCCGCGGACGTCCTCGGAGAGGCTGGTCCGGGCCCCGGTGATCCGGATGACCCGACCGTCGTCCTCGCTCTTGCGCATGTGTACCGCCCTCGTCCGGCTCCGCACCCTCGGCCGGCTGCGGCCACTTCACGGTACGCCGCCGAACCGTCCGCGAGGAGACCGGGTGGGCGGCGAGTCCCGCCGGCCCGTGACCGCCGGGGTCTGCCGGTGCGGGTGGGGCCGGCGGGTCGGGCGGTCCCGGAGCGCGGCGCCCCGGGTGCCGTGCTCAGGGCGCGGTGCTCAGGTAGGCCGGCGGGACGGCGTCGGTCAGCCAGACGCCGTTGGCGCTGACCCGGAAGACGTGGCCCGCCGCCGCCATCGCGGCCGCGTCCACCACCAGCACCACCGGACGGCCGTGCCGGGCGCCCACCCGCTCGGCCGTCCCGGTGTCCGCGGAGAGGTGGACGTCCCGGCGGGTCATCGGCCGCAGGCCCTCCGCCAGGATGACGCCCACCGTCCGCGACCCGGTGCCGTGGTACAGCACCGCCGGCGGGGTGCTGGGCGGCAGACCGAGGTCGACCTCCACGGTGTGGCCCTGGCTGGCCCGGATCGACCGGCCGTCCCCGGAGAAGGCGAAGCGGCGCTTGTTGTTGGTCGCCACCACGTGGTCCAGCTGCGCCCGGCTGATCCGCCGGTTGTGCCGGGCCAGCGCCGCGAGCAGCTCGTCCACCGGCACCCAGCCGGCCGCGTCCAGGGTGATCCCGATCGCGTCCGGGTCGTGCCGCAGCACCCGGGACAGCGTCTTGGACACCCGGACGGTCTGCTTCTCGTCCATCTTCTCCGTCTCCCCCTCGGTGCGGCCCGCTCAGGAGGCCTGGCTCACCGAACTCATGTTGAAGTCCGCGACCCGCACCGGCGGCATCGCTGCGCGGGTGAACCAGTCGCTCCACTCGCGCGGCAGGCAGCGCTCGGTGCGGCCCGCCTCGGTGATCCGGCCGAGCAGGTCGACCGGGGACTCGTTGAACCGGAAGTTGTTCACCGAGCCGACCACCTCGCCGTTCTCCACCAGGTACACGCCGTCCCGGGTCAGGCCGGTGAGCAGCATGGTGGCCGGGTCGACCTCCCGGATGTACCAGAGGCAGGTGAGCAGCAGCCCGCGCTCGGTCCGGGCGACCATCTCCTCCAGGGTGGGCGCGCCGGCCTGGTCGGCGGTCTCCAGCACCAGGTTGTCGACGGACGGCCGCAGCGGCAGGCCGGTCAGGGCCGCCGAGTGCCGGGTGGTGTGCAGGTTGGCCAGCTCGCCGTCGCGGATCCAGTCGGTGGCGGCCAGCGGCTGCCCGTTGTCGAAGACCGAGCCGCTGTCGCCGGAGGAGTGCGCGAGGACGAACGGGGCCGCCCGCAGCCCGGGTTCGGCCGGGTCGGAGCGCAGCGTCAGCGGCAGGGTGCTCAGCCGGTCGCCGATCCGGGTGCCGCCGCCCGCGCGGCTGAACACCGAGCGGCCCTCGGCGGCGTCCCGCCCGCCGGCCGACCAGTTCAGGCAGACCATCAGGTCGGCGACCGCGGAGGGCGGCAGCAGGGTCTCGTACCGGCCGGCCGGCAGGTCGATCCGGCGCGCGCCCCAGCCGAGCCGGGTGCTCAGGGTGGCGTGCAGCGCGGCGACGTCCACGTCGGTGAAGTCGCTGGTGGCGGCGCCGGCCCAGGCCGAGCCGGACAGGTCGGCGGTCTTGGCGTTGAGCTCGACCGAGCCGGTGGGCTGGTCGTGGCGCAGCCGCAGGCCGGTGGAGCTGCCCAGGTAGCTGCTGGTCAGCTCGTGCCGGGCGAAGCCGTACAGCAGTTCGCCGCCCTTGCGGGCCCGCGCGAAGGCCTCGCCCAGGGCCGGGGCGAACTCGGCGAAGACCTCGGCGGAGGTCTCGGCCGGGGGCTCGGTGAAGTCGGCGGACGCGGCGCGGCCGGCCAGCAGCGGCTGGGCGTCCTCGGCGGGGCCGGCGTCCCGGGCGGCGCTCTCGGCGGCCCGGACCAGGCTCTCCACCTCCTCGCGGGTGACGGCCTCGCGGGAGACCACGCCGGAGGCGGTGCCCCGGGCGCCGTCCACGGTGGCGATCACGGTGAGCCGGCGGCCCCGGGTGACGCCGTTGGTGGTCAGCCCGTTGCCGGCCCAGCGCAGGTTCGCGCTCGACTCCTCGTCGGCGATCACCACGCAGCCGTCGGTGCGGGAGAGTTCCAGGGCGCGCTCGACCAGCTCGTGCGGCCGGGGTGTGGTGTCGGACATCAGTGACCCGCCTCCTGCTGGGTGTTGAGCACGTTGACGTTGCGGAACAGCGCGGACGGGCAGCCGTGGCTGACCGCCGCGATCTGGCCCGGCTGGGCCTTGCCGCAGTTGAAGGCGCCGCCCAGGACGTAGGTCTGCGGGCCGCCGACGGCGCTCATCGAGCCCCAGAAGTCGGTGGTGGTGGCCTGGTAGGCGAAGTCCTTGACCTGCCCGGCCAGCCGGCCGTTCCTGATCGCGTAGGCGCGCTGGCCGGTGAACTGGAAGTTGTAGCGCTGCATGTCGATCGACCAGGAGCGGTCGCCGACGATGTACAGGCCCTTCTCGATGCCCTCGAACAGGCCCTCGGTGTCGGGGCCGTCCGCGGCCGGCTGCAGCGAGACGTTGGCCATCCGCTGCACCGGGACGTGGGCGGGGGAGTCGGCGAAGGCGCAGCCGTTGGAGCGGCCGAAGCCCTTGAGCTCGGCCATCCGGCGGTCCAGCTGGTAGCCGACCAGGACGCCGTCCTTGACCAGGTCCCAGGACTGGGTGGCCACGCCCTCGTCGTCGTACCCGATGGTGGCGAGGCCGTGCTCGGCCGTGCGGTCGCCGGTGACGTGCATCAGCTCGGAGCCGTACTTCAGCGTGCCGAGCTGGTCGAAGGTGGCGAACGAGGTGCCGGCGTACGCGGCTTCGTAGCCGAGCGCGCGGTCCAGCTCGGTGGCGTGGCCGATCGACTCGTGGATGGTCAGCCACAGGTTGGACGGGTCGATCACCAGGTCGTAGTTGCCGGCCTCGACGCTCGGCGCCTTCATCTTCTCGGCCAGCAGCTCGGGCAGCTCGGCGAGTTCGCGGTTCCAGTCCCAGCCGGTGCCCTGCAGGTACTCCCAACCCCGGCCGGCCGGCGGCGCGATGGTGCTCATCGAGTCGAAGGCGCCGGTGCGCTCGTCGACCGAGGTGGCCTCCAGCGAGGGGTGCAGCCGGATCCGCTGCTGGGTGGTGACGGTGCCCGCGGTGTCCGCGTAGAACTTGTTCTCCTGGACCGTCAGCAGCGAGGCCGAGACGTGCGAGACGCCGTCGGCGGCCAGCAACCGGCTGCTCCAGTCGGCCAGCAGCGCGGTCTTCTCCGCGTCCGGCACCTCGAACGGGTTGATCTCGTACGAGGAGACCCAGGTCGCGTCCGCGTACACCGGCTCGGGGGCGAGCTCGACCAGGTCCTCGGAGCCGGCTGCCCGGCTGATCCCGCCCGACAGCCGGGCCACCGCCACCGCCTGCTCCGCGACCCTGGCCACCGCGGCGGCGGTCAGGTCCACGCCGGCCGCGAAGCCCCAGGCGCCGTCCAGCAGCACCCGGACCGCGAAGCCGAGCTGCACCGTGTCGGAGCTGCCGGACGGGCGGGCGTCACGCAGCCGCCAGGCCGCGCTGCGCACCCGCTCCAAGCGGAAGTCGGCGTGCGAGGCGCCCAGTTGCCGGGCCCGGCTGAGGGCCGCGTCGGCGAGGGTGCGCAACGGGTAGGCGAGGAACAGCGGATCGACGGCGCGGTCGTGCGGCGTGCCGGCGCTGGAGGTGGGCGGCATCGGGCTCCCTGGCTCGGGGGGCTGGTTCGGGGTGTGCGGCGGGTGCCCCGCGGACAGGGGCACCCGCATCGCATCATTTCCCCTCCGGCCAATTGTCGCCAGGGAATTTAGCTCCGGCGTGGCGGGATCGGGCCACCGTCAGGCGACGGTCTCCCACCAGCCGTCCAGCTCCGGCGGGTTGTCCACGTCGACCCGCTGACCGGGGCGCGGCACCACCAGCGGCACGGCCTGCGCCTTGGCCTCCGCGAGCAGCCGCTCGATCGGCTCGGCCCACGGGTGCAGGCCCAGGTTGAAGGTGCACCAGTGGACCGGGACCAGCAGACCGGCGCGCAGGTCCAGGTGCGCCCGGACGGCGTCCTCCGGCGTCATGTGGATGTCCGGCCAGGCGACGTCGTACGCGCCGATCTGCACCAGTGCGGCGTCGAACGGGCCGTGCTGCTCGCCGATCCGCGCATAGCCCTCGAAGTAGCCGGAGTCGCCGGTGTAGTAGACCTTCCGGGACGGGCCGGCGATCACCCAGGAGCCCCAGAGCGTGGTGTTGCGGGTGGTGCCGCGGCCGGAGAAGTGGTGCGCCGAGGTGAGCGTCAGGGTGAGCTCGCCGAGCGTGCAGGTCTCGTCCCAGTCCAGCTCGATGATCCGGTGCTCCGGCACGCCCCAGCGGCGCAGGTGGCCGCCGATCCCGAGCGGCACCGCGAACGGCGCCGACTGCAGCTCGACCAGCTGCTTGACGGTCGCCATGTCCAGGTGGTCGTAGTGGTCGTGCGAGATCAGCACGGCGTCCACCGGCGGGATCTCGGCCAGCGCGACCGGGACGGGGTGCAGCCGCTTGGGGCCGACCTGGTTCACCGGCGAGCAGCGGTCGGACCATATCGGGTCGATCAGCACCCGGGTGCCCTGCACCTCCACCAGCGCGGAGGCGTGGCCGTACCAGACCACCTCGATGCCCGCGGCGGCCGGCTGCGCCGCGGTGGCGGCCGGGCGCTCCAGCGGCACCGGCAGGCTGGGGCGGCGGGCCGCGCGGTCGTCCAGCAGCATCCGCCGGAAGGTGTCGCCGTCCGGGCGGCCGGGCTCCTGCCGGGCCAGCACGCTGGGGGCGTTGTGGAAGACGCCGTCGCGGTACTGGGGGGAGTTGCGGACCCGGTCGTCCCGGGTGCCGTCCGGCCGGCGGCCGAACGCGGCCGGCAGGTCGCGCAGCGACCAGGCGGCGGCACCGGCCGCGGTGGCCAGCGCGGTCAGGGCCCACAGCCGGGCACGTCGGCCGCCGCCGCTGCTTCGGGGGTGCTTGCTCATCCGCGTTCCGCTTCCCTCTGTCTCGTGCTCCGGCCGCCGGGCCGGCCCTCGCCGGAAGCCCCAGGTGTACCGGAGGCCCAGTGAGCAACGGGTGTGACCGGTCCATCGTTCCCCCTCGGGGGCGGATCGGGCCAGCTCCCGGCACATCTCTTGTCGGGAAGCGACAGATACCGCGAGAGGTACCTGTCGGAGCCGGATGGGCCCTGCCCTCGGCGGGACCGATACCGTCACAGTGCGTACGCATGCAGGTCAACTAGGAGAGAGGTGGACCGTTGAGCCGCTCGGTTCTCGTCACCGGAGGCAACCGGGGCATCGGCCTCGCGATTGCCCAGGCCTTCGCCGAGGGCGGCGACAAGGTCGCGATCACCAGCCGCTCGGGTGAGGTCCCGGAGCAGCTTGCCAAGTTCGACGTGCTCGCAGTCCGCTGCGACATCACCGACGCCGCGCAGGTCGACGCGGCCTTCACCGAGATCGAGGCCGCGCACGGCCCGGTCGAGGTCCTGGTCGCCAACGCCGGCATCACCAAGGACACCCTGCTGCTCCGGATGAGCGAGGACGACTTCACCTCGGTCCTGGACACCAACCTGACCGGCACCTTCCGGGTGGTCAAGCGCGCCAGCGCCAAGATGCTGCGGGCCCGCAAGGGCCGGGTCGTGCTGATCTCCTCGGTGGTGGGCCTGACCGGCTCGCCGGGGCAGGTCAACTACGCCGCGTCCAAGGCCGGCCTGGTCGGCTTCGCCCGCTCGCTGGCCCGCGAGCTCGGCTCGCGCGGCATCACCGTCAACGTGGTCGCCCCCGGCTTCGTGGACACCGACATGACCGCCGTGCTCAGCGACGAGCGCCGTGCGGAGATCGTCGCGGGCGTGCCGCTCGGCCGCTACGCCGCACCGGCCGAGATCGCCTCGGCCGTGCGCTTCCTCTCCTCGGACGAGGCCGCATACATCACCGGAGCCGTCGTTCCCGTCGACGGCGGATTGGGCATGGGTCACTGAGCAACATGAGCGGAATCCTTGCAGGCAAGCGGATCCTGATCACCGGCGTGCTGATGGAGTCGTCCATCGCGTTCCACACCGCCAAGCTGGCGCAGGAGCAGGGCGCCGAGATCATCCTGACCGCGTTCCCCCGGCCCAGCCTGACCGAGCGGATCGCCAAGAAGCTGCCGGTCCCGACCAAGGTGCTCGAGCTGGACGTCTCCAGCGAGGAGCAGCTGGCGGGCATCGCCGACCAGGTGCGCGAGCACCTGCCGACCCTGGACGGCATCGTCCACTCGATCGGCTTCGCCCCGCAGGACGCCCTGGGCGGCAACTTCCTGAACACCCCGTGGGAGTCGGTGGCGACCGCCATGCAGGTCTCGGCGTTCTCGCTGAAGTCGCTGACCATGGCGCTGCTCCCGCTGATGCAGGACGGCGGCTCGGTGGTCGGCCTGACCTTCGACGCGCAGTTCGCGTGGCCGAAGTACGACTGGATGGGCCCGGCCAAGGCCGCGCTGGAGGCCACCTCCCGCTACCTGGCCCGTGACCTGGGTCCGCGGAACATCCGCTGCAACCTGGTCTCGGCCGGTCCGATCGGTTCGATGGCCGCCAAGTCCATCCCGGGCTTCGGCGAGCTGGCCGACACCTGGAACCACCGTTCGCCGCTGAAGTGGGACCTGAACGACCCGGAGCCGGCCGGCCGCGGTGTGGTCGCGCTGCTCTCGGACTGGTTCCCGAAGACCACCGGCGAGATCGTCCACGTCGACGGCGGGCTGCACGCGATCGGCGCCTGACCCGGCCCGGTCCCACCCGGTCACCCGGCGTTCCCGACCGCCCGGCCCCATCCGCTCCCGAACCGGAGCGGTGGGGCCGGGCGGTCGGCGTTTCGGCGCCCGGTCCCGGGCGCCGGGGTCAGCTGTCCGGGCCGCAGGCGCCGATCGCCCGGCCGGCCTCGACGGAGGCGAGCTGGGAGTCGCGGGTCCGGATGCCGTCGACGATGCCGCGGTGGCTGATCCAGCGGTCCGGGACGAGCTCGGGGCCGACGTCCCGGCGCAGATGTGCCCGGGTCACCTCGCCGAGGTCGGCGTAGACGGTGGCGAGCACGTCGTTGTGGGCGGCGGCGACCACGGCCTGGTGGAAGGCGGCGTCGGTCTGCACGAAGTCCTCCGGGTCGCCGGCGTGCCAGGCGGCGTCCCGCCGGGCCAGCGTCGACTCCAGCAGCTCCAGGTCCCGGTCGGTGCGGCGGAGCGCCGCCAGGCCCGCCGCGGCGGTCTCCAGGGTGGCCCGCAGCTCCGCCACCTGGGCGCCGTCCGCGTCCGCGAACCGCCGGTGCATCACCCCGGCCAGCTCGCTGGTGGCCAGCACGTAGGTGCCGGAGCCCTGCCGGATGTCCAGCAGGCCGTTGTGGGCGAGCGCCCGGACGGCCTCGCGCACCGTGTTGCGGGCCACCCCGAGCTGGTCGACCAGCTCCGCCTCGGTGGGGATGCGCGAGCCGACCGGCCATTCGCCCGAGGTGATCTGGGCGCGCAGCTGCGCGATCACCTGATCGGACAGCGACGCGCGCCGCGTGGTCGACAGGACCATGGGATCGGGACTCCTTGCTGCTGGGTGGACGGCTTCAGGATACCGGTGTGCATAAATTCATCCCATCATTCTATGATGGCCGCTATGTCGACCGCAGCAGACGCCACCAGCACCGAGCCAGCAGCGCTCCCGACCCCCCTGGACCGGTCCGCCCCGAGCGCCGCCGAGCCGGCCGTACGGGACGCCGGGCGCCCCGCCCCCCGGGCCCGGTACCTGTCCTGGCTGCTGGCGGCGGCCATCGTCGCGGCCGCCCTCAACCTGCGCCCGGTGGTCACCAGCCTCGGCCCGCTGCTGGACCAGGTCCGCTCCGGCCTCGGCATGAGCGCCACCGTCGCCGGCCTGCTGACCGCCGTGCCCTCGCTGTGCTTCGCGGTCTTCGGCATGGCCGCCCCCGCGCTGGCCCGCCGGGTGGGCCCGATCGCGGTGGTCGCCGCCGGCATGGGCGCGATCACGCTCGGCCTGCTGGCCCGCTCGTTCACCGGCAGCACCGGGGTCTTCCTGCTGCTCACCGCCGTCGCGCTGGCCGGCGTCGCGGTCTCCAACGTGCTGCTGCCGGTGGTCATCAAGCGCTACTTCCCGGACCGGGTCGGCCCGATGATCGGCCTCTACTCGATGGCGCTGTCGGTCGGCACCTCGGCCGCCGCGGCCGCCACCGTGCCGCTGACCGGCGCCCTCGGCGGCAGCTGGCGGATGGGCCTGGGCGTCTGGGGCCTGCTCGCCGCCGCGGCGCTGGTGCTCTGGCTGGTGACCGCCGTGCTGCGGCGCGAGCGCTCCGCCGCCGGGGCCGACCGGCGGGCCGGCCGGCTGCCGATCACGCGCAGCCGTACCGCCTGGGCGCTGGCCGCGTTCTTCGGCCTGCAGTCCACCAGCGCGTACGCCGCGATGGGCTGGCTGCCGAAGATCTACCAGGACGCCGGGGTGTCCGAGGGCGCCTCCGGGGTGCTGCTGGCGCTGGTGATGGTGGTCAGCGTGCCGGCCTCGTTCGTCCTGCCGAACCTCGCCGTCCGCCGTGGTGACCAGCGGATCTTCGTCGTGGTGCTGGCCCTGTGCGGCATCGCCGGGTACATCGGGCTGGCGTTCGCGGCGGGCACCGTCTCCTGGCTGTGGGCCTGCCTGGTGGGTCTGTCGATGTGCGCCTTCCCGCTCGCGCTGACCATGATCGGCCTGCGCGCCCGCACCCCGGGCGGGGTGAGCCAGCTGTCCGCCTTCGCGCAGAGCCTGGGCTACCTGATCTCCATCCCCGGCCCGATCCTGATCGGCAGCCTCTACGGCTGGACCGGTGGCTGGTACCTGCCGCTGGGCTTCCTGGCGGTGCTCCTGGTGCCGCAGATGGCGGTCGGCCTGCGGGCCGCCAGGGCCCGCCACATCGAGGACGAGGCCCCGCCGGCGGCGGCCTGAGGCCGGGCCGGGGGCGTCCCCGGCCGGGGGCCCGCGTAAGGGATGCGACACTGGCCGCATGCCAGTCCTCGAACCCAGTCCCCAGAACGGCCAGCGCAAGCTGCTCCAGCTGCTCGGCCTGATCGCCGGCGTCGTCGTGGTGGTGGGTGTGATCGCCTCCGTCGCCGCGAACATGGGCTGACGGTGGCGCACCGCAGCCGCTCCACTCCTGCGGGTGGCGGAGTTGTGGAGCACGCGCCCGACGGCTGATTTTCTGCGAAGCTCTGGGGGTATGAGCGCCGATACACCCCGAAGGATCATCGTTCTCCGCCACGCCCGTGCCGACTGGCCGAACCAGGTCGCCGACCACGAGCGTCCCCTGGCCGACCGGGGCCGGACTCAGGCCGGCGAGGCGGGCCGGTGGCTGGTCGACTCCGGCATCAACCCGGACCACGTGCTCTGCTCCACCGCCCTGCGGACCAGGGAGACCTGGAGACTGGTCGCGCACGAGCTGCCCAAGCGGCACCGCCGGACGGTGTACGAGGACCGGGTGTACGAGGCCAGCCCCGGCCAGATCATCGAGGTCCTCCAGGAGACCCACGACTACAGCGCCGACGTGCTGCTGGTCGGCCACAACCCCGGCGTGCTGGGCCTGACCCAGGTGCTGGCCGGCGACGACGGGGACCAGGAGGCGCTCAACCGGCTGCGGCTGAACGGCTTCCCCACCGGCGCCATCGCGGTGCTGAGCTTCACCGGCCCCTGGAAGGGCGTCGAGCCCGGCGTGGCCAAGCTCGACTCGTACCACACCCTGCCGGAGTAGCCGCGAGGCCGGGGCCGCCCGGGCCCCGGCCCCGCGCGCCCGCCGTCACTCGGTGGGCGTGCCGTCCAGCTCGTCGGCCGCCTCGACCTCTTCGCGGCTGATGCCCAGCAGGTAGAGCACGGTGTCCAGGAACGGGAGGTTCACGGCCACCTCGGCCGCCTCCTGCACCACCGGCTTGGCGTTGAACGCCACCCCGAGGCCGGCCGTGTTCAGCATGTCCAGGTCGTTGGCGCCGTCCCCGATCGCCACCGTCTGCGCCAGCGGCACCCGGGCCTGCTCGGCGAACCGGACCAGCCAGCGGGCCTTGCCCGGGCGGTCCACGATCTCCCCGGTGACCCGGCCGGTGAACTTCCCGTCCGCCACCTCCAGGGTGTTGGCCGCCGCGAAGTCCAGCCCGAGCAGCTCCACCAGGTGGTCGGTGACCTGGGTGAACCCGCCGGAGACGATGCCCACCTGGTAGCCCAGGCGCTGCAGCGTACGGATCAGGGTGCGGGCGCCCGGGGTCAGCCGGACCTCGGTGCGCACCTTCTCCACCACGGCGGCGTCCAGCCCGGCCAGCAGCGCCACCCGGGCGCGCAGCGACTCGGCGAAGTCCAGCTCGCCCCGCATCGCCGCGGCGGTCACCTCGGCGACCTTCTGCTCGCAGCCGGCGTGCGCCGCGAACAGCTCGATCACCTCGTCCTGGATGAGCGTGGAGTCCACGTCCATCACCACCAGGCGCTTGGCCCGGCGGTGCAGGCCGGCCTCGGCCACCGCGACGTCCACCCGCTGGACGGCGGCCTCCTGGGCCAGCTCGGTGCGCAGGTGCGCGGTGGAGACCCCGGAGACGGTCAGCTCGACCGCGGTGACCGGGTACTTGGCGAGCCGGAACACCCGGTCGATGTTGCCGCCGGCCGCCGAGATCCGGCTGCTCAGGCCGGCCACCGCGGCGGCGGACAGCGGGTGGCCGAGCACGGTCACGTGGGAACGGCCCTCGCGGCGCGGCCGGTTGTCGCCGGTGCCCGAGATGATCTCGGTCTGGAGCTTCATCTCCTCGGCCCACCGGTGCACGGTGACCCGCAGGGTGCCCTCGGCGTCGGCCGCGGGCGGCGGGGTCACCAGGGCGCACAGCGTTATCCGGCCCCGGGTGACCATCTGCTCGAAGTCGATCACGTCCACGCCGAAGTCGGCGAGCGTGCTGAACAGGCCCGCCGTGATGCCGGGGCGGTCCTTGCCGAACACCTTGACCAGCAGCGTGCGCTCGTCGGCGGTCCGGGGCTGTGAGGCGGGGAAGGGCTCAGCGGCCGGATCAGATGCGTTCATGGTGCCTCCCACGCTACCGGGCCGGGGGGCCGCTCCACCGCACCGGTCCGAACGCTGGGACGCTGGCCGCGGACCGGGACCTCACCGCGCCGCACGGAGGTGTCACCGGGCCCCGCGGGTGTGTTGCCACCCGGTCACAGTCGCCCGAGGTGACTTTCAGGTACGGCACCGCGGCTGGAATGATTCCCCTCGTCACATCACATGACCCCCCTCACCGGGGGCCGACCGGGGGACCGAGAGAGCGGGGCAGGCCGACAGTGCCGCAACTCGTACTGGAGCTCAACGGGCAGCGGCGGGTCCTGGAGCCCGGCCGCAGCTACACCATCGGACGGGACCCGAACTCGGACTTCCCGTTCGACGACGCCAGGGTCTCCTGGCGGCACGCGACCATCTCCTTCACCGGCGCCAACTGGCAGCTGGACGACCACGGTTCCACCAACGGCACGTTCGCCGCCGGGGCCCGGACCGCGCAGGCACAGCTGTACCCCGGCGCGGTGGTCAACCTGGGCAACCCGGAGAACGGGCCCCGGCTGAGCTTCTCCGCCCCGGCCCCCTCCTCGGCCACGCCGCCCGGCGGGATCCACGAGGCGACCACCCGGCGGGCCACCCCCGGTGCCCAGCAGGCCTGGGCCGCCCAGCAGCCGCCCGTGCAGGCCCCGCCGGTCCAGGCCCCGCCCGTGCAGCAGCAGTGGGACGCGCCCACCCCGCAGCCGGGCTTCCCGCAGCAGCAGTCCTTCCCGGGCGAGCCCGGCGAGTTCCGCACCGGCCCGCAGCACGCGCCGCTGCCCGCGCAGCCCCAGGGGCCGCCGCAGGGCCACCCCGACCGGCAGCCCGTCCCGGTGGGCGGCCTCGGCAACCCGACCATGGTGCGCAACCTGAGCGCCGGGGTGCGCACCATCCGGATCGGCCGCGCGCTCGACAACGACATCGTCGTCTCCGACCTCCAGGTCTCCCGGCACCACGCCGAGCTGCGCCAGCTGCCGGACGGCCGCTGGGAGATCGTCGACCTCGGCAGCCACAACGGGATCTTCCTGAACGGCCAGCCGGTCCAACGCCAGCTGATGGGGCCGCAGGACCGCCTCACCGTCGGCCACTCCAGCTTCGTCCTGGTCGGCGACCAGCTGCAGGAGTTCGTCGACACCGGCGCGGTCACCTTCTCCGCCCACCACCTCACCGTGGAGGTGGACTTCAAGGGCGGCAAGAAGGTCCTGCTCAACGACGTCAGCTTCTCCGTCCCGGAGAAGTCCCTGGTCGCGGTGATCGGCCCGTCCGGCTCCGGCAAGTCCACCCTGCTGCGCGCCCTCACCGGCTACCGCCCCGCCGACCGCGGCGAGGTCCGCTACGACGGCCGCAACCTCTACGAGCAGTTCGCCGAACTGCGCTCCCGGATCGGCCTGGTGCCGCAGTCCGAGATCCTGCACAAGGAACTCACCGTCCGCAGCGGCCTCAAGTACGCCGCCCGGCTGCGCTTCCCCGGCGACACCGAGGCGGCCGAGCGCGACCGCCGGATCGACGAGGTGCTGTTCGAACTGCGCCTGGACAAGCGGGCCGACAACCGGATCACCGCGCTCTCCGGCGGCCAGCAGAAGCGCGTCTCGGTCGCGCTGGAGCTGCTCACCAAGCCGTCCCTGATCTTCCTGGACGAGCCCACCTCCGGTCTCGACCCGGGCATGGACCGCGAGGTCATGCAGACCCTGCGCGGTCTCGCCGACGACGGCCGCACCGTCCTGGTGGTCACCCACTCGGTGGCCGAACTGGCGCTCTGCGACCGGCTGCTGGTGATGGCACCGGGCGGCTCGGTGGCGTACTTCGGGCCGCCCGGACAGGCCCTGCACTTCTTCGGCTACGAGACCTGGGCCGACGTCTTCCAGGCCTTCGAGAACTACCCCGACCACGACTGGGCCGGCCGCTACCGCGGCTCGGTGCACTACCAGGAGTATTCGGCGGCGGTCGACGCGGTGGCCACCCAGGCGGCCCCCAACGAGCACAACCAGGTGCGCCCGCCGAAGCCGCAGAGCTGGGGCTCGCAGCTGTGGACGCTGATCCGCCGCTACCTGGCGGTGATCGCCTCCGACCGGGGCTTCCTGGCGCTGTCGGTGCTGCTGCCGCTGGTGCTGGGCGGGGTGTCCGCCGTGATCCCGTCCAAGTTCGGCCTCGGCCCGGGCGACGGGCCGGCCGGCCGCAACCAGATCGCCAGCATGATCCTGCTGGTGCTCGCCTTCGGCGCCTGCCTGTCGGGTTCCGCCAACTCGGTCCGTGAGCTGATCAAGGAACGGGCGATCTACGAACGCGAACGCGCCACCGGGCTGTCCCGGTCCGCGTACCTGATGTCGAAGATCATCGTGCTCGGCGTGATCAGCTTCCTGCAGGGCGGGATCATCTCGGCGATCGGCTTCGGGGTGCGCAAACTGCCCGCCGAGGGCCTGATCCTCACGCACTCGCCGGCCGTCGAGATGGCCATCGGCATCATCCTGCTCAGCTTCACCTCGATGATGGTCGGCCTGGTCATCTCCGCCCTGGTGAAGACCGCAGAGAAGACCATGCCGCTGCTGGTGATGTTCGCCATCGTCCAGATGGTCTTCACCGGCGCGATCTTCCAGCTGTTCGACAAGCCTGGCCTGGAGCAGCTGGCCTGGCTGATGCCGGCCCGCTGGGGCGTCGCCGCCGCGGGCACCACCCTCGACCTGGCGCACATCGCCCCGGTCGCCCAGGCCAAGCCCCCGGCCACCGCGCCGATCGACGTCCTGTGGGACCACTCGGCCGGCATCTGGGTGCTCAACTGCCTGGCCATGGTGGTCATCTCGGTCGGCCTCGCGTTCCTGATCCAGCGTCTCCAGCGCCGGCACGAGCCCGAGGTCATGCAGAAGGGCTGAGCACCGCGGCCCGGCTCCGCCGCACTGCACCGCCGCACCGCTCCCCCGCACCGCCGACGGGCGGCGACCCCACCACGGGGCCGCCGCCCGTCGGCGTTCCGGGGGAGGGCCTACGTCCGAGGTCCTGCGCCCACAGCCGTACGACCGGCCCGGCGGGCGGCCGACGCGGGGCCCGCGGACCCGGCGGTAGCGTGGTGGCATGTCCTCGGAACCGGCCGCCCCGAACGAGCGTGCCCCCGCCTGCGACCCGTGCCTCGGCGGGATCGAAGCGATCAGCTCGGCCGTCCTGGCGATGAGCCGCCACCTGGAGGTGCGGGAGGTCCTGCGCCGGATCACCGCCTCCGCCCGCACCCTGCTGGACGCCGAGTACGCCGCCCTCGGGGTGCCCGACGACCACGGCGGCTTCGCCCAGTTCGTGGTGGACGGCGTCAGCGACGAGCAGTGGAAGGCGATCGGCCCGCTGCCCCGCCAGCACGGCGTCCTCGCCAGCATGCTCCACCAGCTCACCCCGACCCGGCTCGCCGACGTCCGGCAGGCCGCCGACTTCGGCGGCTGGCCGGCCGCCCACCCCGAGCTCAAGGACTTCCTCGGGATGCCGATCATCGACGGCACCGAGATCGTCGGGGCGCTCTTCTTGGCCAATAAGAGGGGCTTGGCCAATAAGAGGGGTTCGGTGGGCGGGACCTGCGGCGGTGCCGGGTTCACCGCCCACGACGAGGAACTGCTGCGCATCCTCACCGCGCACGCCGCCCTCGCCCTCGGCAACGCCCGCCTCTACGAACGCAGCCGCGAACTCACCCTCGCCGGCGAACGCGCCCGGATCGCCCACGACCTGCACGACGCGGTCTCCCAGAAGCTCTTCTCGCTGCGCCTGACCGCCAAGGCCGCCGCCACCCTGGTCGACCGCGACCCGGCCCGGGCCCGGGCCGAACTCGCCGAGGTCGCCGAACTTGCCGCCGAGGCCGCCGAGGAACTGCGTGCCGTGGTGATCGAGCTGCGCCCCGCCGCCCTCGAGGAGGACGGCCTGGTCGCCACCCTCGCCTCCCAGATCCAGGTGCTGGACCGCGCGCACACCGCCGACGTCACCTTCCGCACCGCCGACGTACGGGCGCTGCCGCCGGCCCGGGAGGCCGCCCTGCTGCGGGTCGCCCAGGAAGCCCTGCACAATGCCCTGCGCCACTCCGGCGCGCGGACCGTCGAGGTGTCGCTCACCGGTACGGCGGCCCGCGGCGCGGTGCTGCGGATCACCGACGACGGCCACGGCTTCGACCCGGACTCGGTACGCCGCGCCGGGCGGCACCTGGGCCTGGTGTCGATGCGCGACCGCGCCGCCTCCGTCGGCGGCCGGCTCACCCTGGAATCCGCCCCGGACCAGGGGACGGTCGTCGAGATGGAGGTCCCCGGTGCCTGACACCGAAGCACCGATCCGCGTGCTGCTGGTCGACGACCACCAGGTCGTCCGCCGCGGCCTGCGCACCTTCCTGGAGGTGCAGGGCGACATCGAGGTGGTCGGCGAGGCCGCCGACGGCGCGGAGGCGGTGGCCCGGACCCAGGAACTCGCCCCCGACGTCGTCCTGATGGACCTCAAGATGCCCGGGGTGGACGGGATCGAGGCGCTCCGGCTGCTCAAGGAGGAGGGCAACCCGGCCCGGGTCCTGATCGTCACCAGCTTCACCGAGCACCGCACCATGGTCCCCGCGCTGCGGGCCGGCGCCGCCGGGTACGTGTACAAGGACGTCGATCCGGAGGCGCTGGCGGGGGCGATCCGCTCGGTGCACGCCGGGCACGTGCTGCTCCAGCCCGAGCTGGCCGCGGCGCTGCTGGCCGACAGCGGACCGCAGGTGCCGCAGGGGCGGGGCGGCGCGCTGACGGACCGTGAGCGCGAGGTGCTCGGCCACATCGCGGCCGGACGCTCCAACCGGGAGATCGCCCGCTCGCTCCACCTCTCGGAGAAGACCGTGAAGACCCACGTCTCCAACATCCTTATGAAGCTCGACGTCGCCGACCGCACCCAAGCCGCCCTCTGGGCCGTCCGCAACGGCGCCGCAGGCGAACCCTGACGGACGCTCCAGGCTTTTTGAGGGGCGCGGGGTGGTCGTTCTTGAGGGTGCGGGGTGGTCGATTTTTGAGGGGCGCGGGGAACTGCGCGAAGGCGGGAGGGCAGGGGCGTGAACTGTTCGCTCGTCGCCGGCTGCCGCGGTGCTTCTTCCGTCTCGCGCAGTTCCCCGCGCCCCTGGTGGGGCCTGCGCTTGCCCCCGCCCCGGGTGGGGCCCCGCGGCGCCCGGTGGGGTCAGGGTTCGTCGGTCATGGCGTTGTAGGCGGCTACCTGGGCGCGGCGGGCTGTGCGTTCGAGGGGGGCGAGGGTGGCTCGGCGGGCGGCCATCTCGGAGGCGCTGACGGCTGCGCCGTGGCTGCCCGCCGCGATCGACAGCAGGGCGGACACCTGCCGGGCCGACTCCAGGATCCGTACCGCCCGCGGCGGATACCCCGGCGCCAGGAGTTCGGCGTGGCCCCGCCGCCGGTAGGCGTCCAGTGCCTTGAGCGTCTCGGGCCCGGCGCCCGCCACGTCCAGCCCGGCCAGCAGCGCGGTCGCCTCCCGCAGGCCGTCCGCGAGCTCCCGCTCGGCCTCGTGCAGCGACGGCACGTCCGCGGGCGGGGCGTCGTTCACCTCGGCGCAGCGCCACAGCACGGTCGCCGAGCGGTCGCCGGCGGGCCCGAACACCTGGATCTCGGGCACCAGCCCGACCGGCACCCCGACCGCGAGGACCGCCTCGCCGGCCCCCAACGCCAGGTCGTTGAACCGGGCCGGCCCGGTCAGCCCCAGCGGGTGGCCGGCCGCCGGCAGGGCCAGCCGCAGACCCTTCACCCCCAGCACCCGCAGCCGCCCGAGCGCCCAGGTGAGCCCGTGCAGCTCCCCTTCGGCGTCGCCCGGCAGCCCGGTCACGCGGTGGCTCTCGTCGGCGCCCTGCACGGCCGCCGCCGCGTCGTCGGGCGACGCGGCTCCGCCCAGCAGGGCGTTGCCCCAGGCGGTCAGCCGGCCCGATCGCGGCTCTTCGTACGGATTCTCGGAAGGAGTAGCGAGCATCCAGCCAGCCTACGGACAACACCGACATCCGGGTGGCGTAGGTTTGGCCTGTGCTGCGTGCGCCGCACCCGCTCCCCGACTCACAAGGACGGGGAGTAGGCTGCCCGCCCGCACCGACTGTCGACACGAGCGGACCGCACCCCGAGGACCTTCGCGCAGGTCCCGGACGGCCGAAACTGCATTGGGGAAGGCGTAGGCATGAGCGACGTGCTGGAGCTGGTGGACGTATCCGTGGTCCGGGAGGGGCGCGCGCTCATCGACCAGGTCTCCTGGTCGGTCGCGGAGGGCGAGCGCTGGGTCATCCTCGGCCCGAACGGAGCCGGCAAGACCACGCTGCTCCAGGTCGCCGCGACCTACCTCTTCCCGACCTCGGGTGCCGCCGCCGTGCTGGGCGAGAAGCTCGGCGAGGTGGACGTCTTCGAGCTCCGCCAGCGGATCGGCCTGGCCAGCGCCGCGATGTTCGAGAAGCTGCCGGCCGAGCAGACCGTGCTGCAGTGCGTGCTCACCGCCGCGTACGGCATGACCGTCAGCTGGCGCGAGCAGTACGACACCACCGACGAGCAGCGCGCCCTGGCCCTGCTGGACCGGCTCGGCATGTCCGGCTACACCGACCGCAAGTTCGGCACCCTCTCGGAGGGCGAGCGCAAGCGGACCCTGATCGCCCGCGCCCTGATGACCGACCCCGAGCTGCTGCTGCTCGACGAGCCCGCGGCCGGCCTCGACCTCGGCGGCCGCGAGGACCTGGTCCGCCGCCTCGGCGCGCTGGCCCAGGACGAGTACGCGCCCGCGATGGCGATGGTGACCCACCACGTCGAGGAGATCGCCCCCGGCTTCACCCACGTGCTGATGATCCGCCAGGGCAAGGTGCTGGTCGCCGGTCCGCTCGACACCACGCTGACCGCCCGCAACCTCTCGCTCTGCTTCGGCCTGCCGCTGACCCTGGAGCGGCACGGCGACCGCTGGTCCGCCCAGGGCCTGCCGCTCGGCTAGACCTTCCTGGGGGAGGGGGCCGGGAGGGCGCTGAACTCCTGAACTTCGGCTGAACCCGACCGGTCGTACGCGCGGCCGGTTTCCGCCCGTCCACCTGCGGGAACTTTCCGCCGCAAGACCGCTCCCCTCCCTAGGATGGACCTGTGGACAGCTGGACCTGGTGGCTCCTCGTCGCCGTCGCCCTGGGCATACCACTGGTGCTCACGGCCATGCCCGAGCTCGCCATGTTCGCGATCGGGGCCGGCGCGGCCGCCGGTGCCGCGGCGCTCGGGGCGGGGGTGGTCCTCCAGTTCCTGGTCTTCGTGGGGGTCTCCGTCGCCCTGCTGGTGCTGGTCAGGCCGGTCGCGTACCGCCTGCTGCAGAAGGGGCCGGAGATCCGCACGGGCGTCGACGCGCTCCCGGGCGCGTCCGCGGTGGTCCAGGAGAGGGTCGACGGTCAGGGCGGGCGGATCAAGCTGAACGGCGAGATCTGGTCGGCCCGCGCGCTCAACCCCGGCAGTGTCTACGAGCCGGGTCAGCAGGTCGACGTCGTCGAAATCCAGGGCGCAACCGCCCTGGTCGTCTAGGGGGAGAGTCGTGGAACCCGTCCTTATCGTGCTGGTCGTCCTGGTCGTGGTGGCCTTCATCGCACTGATCAAGACGATCCAGGTCATCCCGCAGGCCAGCGCCGCGATCGTGGAGCGCTTCGGCCGCTACACCCGCACGCTGGGCGCGGGGCTGAACATCGTGGTGCCGTTCATCGACACCATCCGGAACCGGATCGACCTGCGCGAGCAGGTGGTCCCGTTCCCGCCGCAGCCGGTGATCACCTCGGACAACCTGGTCGTCAACATCGACACCGTCATCTACTACCAGGTGACCGACGCCCGGGCCGCGACCTACGAGGTCGCCAGCTACATCCAGGCGATCGAGCAGCTCACCGTCACCACGCTGCGCAACATCATCGGTTCGATGGACCTGGAGTCCACCCTGACCTCCCGCGAGGTCATCAACGCCGGTCTGCGCGGCGTGCTGGACGAGGCCACCGGCCGCTGGGGCATCCGGGTCAACCGGGTCGAGCTGAAGGCGATCGAGCCGCCGACCTCCATCCAGGACTCGATGGAGAAGCAGATGCGCGCGGACCGGGACAAGCGGGCCGCGATCCTCACCGCCGAGGGTTCCCGGCAGGCCGCGATCCTGCGCGCCGAGGGTGAGAAGCAGGCCGCCGTCCTCCAGGCCGAGGGTGAGGCGCAGGCCGCGGTGCTGCGCGCCGACGGTGAGGCCGCCGCGATCCGGACGGTCTTCGAGGCGATCCACGAGGGCGACGCCGACCAGAAGCTGCTCGCCTACCAGTACCTGCAGACCCTGCCCGAGCTGGCCAAGGGCGACTCGAACAAGCTCTGGATCATCCCGAGCGAGGTCGGCGACGCGCTCAAGGGCCTCGGCGGCGCCTTCACCGGCCTGGCCGGCGGCGGCAACGGCGCGGCGCCCGCCGCGGCGACCCGGGTCCCGGTCGACCCGGCGGCCGGTCCGCGCCCGGTGGACACCGACACCAAGTCGGCCCGTCCCCGGGTCGAGCCCACCCGCCAGTACCCGAAGATCGACCCGGAGTGAGCCGGGCCCCGGCGTCCGGCCGGGGCAGCGCCGCACCCGCGCCCGAGGGCCCGTTCCGCCACCGCGGAGCGGGCCCTCGGGCGTGTCGGGACGACCGGGGGCCGGGACGGCCGGGTCCGCATGCTGGATGCCGCCTGGCCCGCCGCCGGGGGCCTCCGGCATGATCGTCCCGACAGGACCGAGCGAGGGGATGGCAGATGACACTCTGGGAGGGTGTGGCCGTGCTGATCGCCGGTGTCGGCGCCGGCGCGATCAACACCATCGTCGGCTCCGGGACCCTGATCACCTTCCCGGTCCTGCTGGCCGTCGGCCTGCCCCCGGTCACCGCCAACGTCTCCAACACCCTCGGCCTGGTGCCCGGCTCGCTCAGCGGCGCCATCGGCTACCGCCGCGAGCTGACCGGCCAGGGCCCGCGGCTGGCCAGGCTCTCGGTCGCCTCGCTGATCGGCGGCCTGATCGGCGCGGTGCTGCTGATCCGGCTCCCGGCCTCGGCCTTCGACGCGATCGTCCCGGTCCTGATCCTGCTCGCCCTGGTCCTGGTCGTGCTCCAGCCCCGGGTCGCCCGCGCCGTGGCCGCTCGCCGCAAGGAGAACGGCGCCCCCGCCGCCGAGGTCGGCCCGCTGCTGTTCACCGGTGTGCTGCTGACCGGCGTCTACGGCGGCTACTTCGGTGCCGCCCAGGGCGTCCTGCTGCTGGCCCTGATGGGCATGCTGCTCCAGGACTCGATGCAGCGGATCAACGCCACCAAGAACGTCCTCGCCATGGTGGTGAACGGCGTGGCCGCGGTCTTCTTCCTCTTCACCTCCACGATCGACTGGACCGCCGTCCTGCTGATCGCCGTCGGCTCGGCCGCCGGCGGCCAGCTCGGTGCCAAGGTGGGCCGCCGCCTGCCGCCGGCCGTGCTGCGCGCGGTGATCGTGGTGGTCGGCCTGGTGGCCGTGGGGCGGATGCTGCTCAGCTGAGGCCCCAGGCGCACTCGACCGCCCTGCCTCACCCTGACCGGGCGGCCCGCCCCGTCGGTCCGCCCGGCCACGGTGTCCACCGACCGGTCCACCACCCCGATCCACCCCTGGAGGGTTCCGATGGCTCTGGAGATGCGCGAGATCTGCGAGCGCTGCGAGGTGTCGCTCAAGGCGGACGCCCCCGCCTTCATATGCTCGTACGAGTGCACCTTCTGCCCGGAATGCACCGCGTCGATGGCCGCCACCTGTCCCAACTGCGGTGGCGAGCTGCTCACCCGGCCGCGCCGGGTCACCACCTGACAGGACGAGAGGTACCGGATGACCAGGGCCCGGCTCACGGAAGAAGAGATCACCGCGGGCCTGGCCGGCCTGCCGGACTGGCGACGCGAAGGCGACGCGATCGTCCGCACCGCCGAGACGGCGAGCTTCCCCACCGCGATCCTGGTGGTCGACGCGGTCGCCCAGGACGCCGAGCGGCTCGAGCACCACCCCGACATCGACATCCGCTGGCGGACCCTGCGGTTCGTCCTGTCCACGCACAGCGCAGGCGGTCTGACCAGCCTCGACCTCACCCTCGCAGCGCTCATCGACGAGGCGCTGCGGGCCGCGGCCTGACCCCCGGTCAGCGCCCGCCCCGGCGGGCGCCGACCGACCCGCCCCGGCCGCCGTGAGATGCTGGCCCACGGCAGCACGCAGTCGGGACGGACGGAACGCATGGCTCAGGACCATCCCCCAGCCACCGGCCAGGGGTACCCGCACGACAACGACGGACAGCAGCAGCCGGTCGGCCACGACCAGCAGCAGCAGTCCTGGTACCCCCAGCAGCAGGCCGACCCCGGCACCGCGTGGATGCCCGACAACGGCTACCAGCAGCAGGCGTACGGCGTGCCCGAGCCCCCCGCCTGGCAGCCCGGCGACCAGTGGGAGAGCGGCTTCCCGCAGCAGGAGACCGGCTACCCGCAGCAGAGCGCCACGGACACCTACCAGGCCGGGTACACCGGACTCCCGTACGGCTACCCGAGCGCGACGCAGCCGGACCAGCAGCTCTACGCCCCGGCCGGCACCGGCGACCCGTACGGTGACGCGTACGGCTACGGGAGCTACTCCCCGTACCAGGGCGACCAGCCCGGGGGCTCCGAGCAGCCGGGCCCGCTCCAGCAGGCCGCCCCGCAGGCGGACGACGGCTACGCGACGACCGCGCAGTACCCGCCCGTCCCCGCGACGCCGCCGGCCGGCTTCGAGCCCGCGCCGGCCGAGGAGCTCGGGAAGTCCGAGCAGCAGGCGGAGCCGGCTCGGCCGTCCGGGCCCCGGGACACCGCCAAGCCCTCGCTGCTCGACCGGGCCAAGGCCGTCGCCGGCTCCGCCCTCGCGGGCGACCGCGCGCCCAGCCGGCGCGCCCTGGCGATCCGGGTCGGCGCCGGCGTCGCCGCCCTCGCCGTCCTGGTCACCGCGGGCGTGCTGGTCACCGAGGACGACACCCCGGAGCAGCCCGCCGCGGACGCACCCGTCAGCCAGAACATCTCGGTCGCCCACGACCGCTCCTGGTCGGCCCAGCCCGACGCCGCCGCGCCCGCCGGCAGCGACGACACCCTGGTCGGCAGCTGGCTGCTCGCGGACGCTGTGGTCCGGGCCGACGGCTCCGGCGTGCGCGCCTACGCGCTCGCCGACGGCAAGCCGACCTGGACCCTCGCCGCGCCCGCCGACGGCGCCGTACCGTGCGGACTCAGCCCGACGGTCAACGCCAAGGGCCTGGCCGCGGTGCTGTTCCGGCCGTCCGCCGACCCGAAGACCCCCTGCTCCACCCTCGCCGTCGTCGACACCAAGTCTGGCAAGGCCACCTGGACCAAGGCCGTGTCCGACACCAAGGACGGCTACGCCGCCCACGTGGCGGTCACCGACGACAAGGTGATCGCGATCGGCGAGGACCGGGTCGCCGCCTGGGCCGCCGAGGACGGCAAGGACCTCTGGCAGTACGCGGGCCAGGGCAAGTTCTGCACGCTCTCCGGCGGCGCCACCGGCGCGACCGTGGTGCTCCACAGCAGCTGCGCGGACAGCACGCCGGTCGACCAGGCGGTCGCCCTGAACGCGGGCGACGGCAAGGTCACCTGGTGGCGCGGGCTGAACAACCAGCCGAAGACCGTCACCGTGCTCTCCGCCGAACCCGCCGTGGTCCTCACCACCGGCGAGAAGTCCGCCGACGACCGGGTCTTCGCCTGGGGCCCGAG
Source organism: Kitasatospora sp. NPDC094015 (assembly GCF_040304075.1). Taxonomy (NCBI): domain Bacteria; kingdom Bacillati; phylum Actinomycetota; class Actinomycetes; order Kitasatosporales; family Streptomycetaceae; genus Kitasatospora; species Kitasatospora sp. NPDC094015. The sequence goes on along the minus strand of NZ_JBEOUL010000026.1, from coordinate 3,047 downwards.
CGGCGACCCCGCCGCCGAGATCCCGGTCGCCGCCGACGGCGGCCGGCTGGACGTCACCCGCGGCACCTTCGACGCCGTGCCCGGCGTCTACTTCCACGAGCACACCATGATCGCCACGGTCACCCCGGCCGACGGCGGCGCCCCCGCCGTGACCGGCTACGACCTCGGCACCGGCAAGTCGCTCTGGCGCACCGCGATCGCCGAGAAGGCCAAGGCCCGGCCGGTCGGGCTGGACGGCGGCGGCCTGCTGCTCGCCGTCGACGAGCGCCTCGACCAGCCCGCCCACATCAGCCGGTTCGCGCTGACCGGCGGGCAGGAGACCCAGGGCGGCGCCTTCCCGAAGGGCACCGGCTCGCTGCTCACCTCGGGCCGGCTGCTCAGCGGCGGCGACAAGGTGGTGGCGATGCCCGAGCACTCCTCCAACTTCGGCCTCGCCACGGCGTTCCGCAGCAAGGACTGACCGCGCGGTCGGTCAGGTGGGCCGACCCGTCCCCCGATCGGGTCGGCCCACCGGCTCTTGGGGCGCCGGCTCTGGGGGCGCCTCCTGGTGCACCGGCTGCGCGCGGGGCTAGGCGGTGGCCGGCAGCCAGGCCGCCAGGTCACCGAGGTCGCTCTCGCGCAGACCGAGCGCCAGCATCAGCGTGGCCTCCGGCGTCGGCTCGAACGGGCGCCGCAGCAGCCGCATGCCGGCCTGCTCGGGCGTCCGGTCCGCCTTGCGCTGGTTGTCCTCGGCGCAGGCCGCGACCGTGTTCAGCCAGCTGTCCGCACCACCGCGCGACTTCGGCATCAGGTGGTCCACCGTGCTCGCCCGGCGTCCGCAGTACGCGCACAGGTGCTGGTCCCGGACCAGCACACCCCGGCGCGACCACGGCGCCCGTTGTCGGAACGGCACTCTGACGAACCGTTGCAGTCTGATGACCCGCGGTACCGGGATCGACACACCGGTACCGCGGACCACGCGAAGCGGGTGGGCCTGCTCGACGACGGCCTTGTCCTGCAGGACCAGGACCACGGCGCGCTTGAGCGAGACCGTGGTCAGCGGTTCGTAGCTCGCGTTCAGTACCAGTGTGTTGCGCACCTCGGGCCACCTCCCTGCGGACCGTGCGACGGCACGGCCGCCCTGTCACCGCCGCCACCCGGCGATGGCACCACTGTGACCGGGCGGCACCCGCGGAACAACGGAATTTCCGCGTGCCCGGGCCGACCGGCCGAAACCCGCTGGCCCCGACCGCGTACTCTCTAGAACGCTGGAGCTAGAACGTGGGAGTCGTCCGACGCCGGGCCCGAGGGAACGGGCCGCGGGGCACCGGACGCCCGGTCGAAGGAGAAGCGTGACCGTGACGGACATCGTCGACGAGCTGCGGTGGCGTGGGCTGATCGCCCTGTCCACCGACGAGGACGCACTGCGCAAGGCGTTCGCGGACGGCCCGGTCACCTTCTATTGCGGCTTCGACCCGACGGCCCCGAGCCTGCACCTGGGCAACCTGGTGCAGATCCTCACCATGCGCCGCCTCCAGCAGGCCGGAAACCTCCCGCTCGGCCTGGTCGGCGGCGCGACCGGCCTGATCGGCGACCCCAAGCCGACCGCCGAGCGCGTGCTCAACGACCCCGAGACGGTGGCCGGCTGGGTGGACCGCCTGCGCGGCCAGATCTCCCGCTTCCTCGACTTCGAGGGCGAGTACGCGGCCCGCATGGTCAACAACCTGGACTGGACCTCCGGGATGTCGGCGATCAGCCTGCTGCGCGACGTGGGCAAGTACTTCCGGGTCAACAACATGATCGCGAAGGAGGCCGTCGCCCGACGGCTCAACTCCGACGCCGGCATCAGCTACACCGAGTTCAGCTACCAGATCCTCCAGGGCATGGACTACCTGGAGCTGAACCGCCGCTACAACTGCACCCTGCAGACCGGTGGCAGCGACCAGTGGGGCAACCTCACCGCCGGCAGCGACCTGATCCGCAAGGCCGACGGCAAGTCCGTCCACCTGCTCGCCACCCCGCTGATCGTCAAGGCGGACGGCACCAAGTTCGGCAAGACCGAGTCCGGCACCATCTGGCTCGACCCCGAGCTCACCACCCCGTACGCCTTCTACCAGTTCTGGCTGAACGCGGACGACCGGGACGTCTCGAACTTCCTGCGCATCTTCTCCTTCCGCTCCCGCGAGGAGATCGAGGAGCTGGAGCGCGAGACCGCCGAGCGACCGGCCGCCCGCCTCGCCCAGCGGGCCCTGGCGGAGGAGCTGACCTCCTTGGTCCACGGCGCCGACCAGTACGAGCGCGCCGTCGCGGCCTCGAAGGCGCTCTTCGGCCAGGGCGAGCTGACCGACCTGGAGCCGGCCACGCTCGCCGCGGCCCTCGCCGAGGTGCCGAAGGCGACCGTCACCGAGCTCGGCCAGCTCGTCGACCTGCTGGTCGAGACCGGCCTGGCGCCGAGTCGCTCGGCCGCCCGCCGCACCATCAAGGAGGGTGGCGCCTACCTCAACAACGCCAAGGTCGCCGACGAGGAGGCCGTGGCCACCGCCGGCGACCTGCTGCACGGTCGCTGGCTGGTGCTCCGCCGCGGGAAGCGCAACCTGGCCGCGGTGGAGCTGGCGGCGAACTGACCGCAGGTTCCACCACCCCTCCGTAGTAGGGGTCAGGTGGCCGAGAACAGACCCGGGTTGACCAGCGCACCCGGGACCGAGGGGCCGGATCCAGCCAGATCCGGCCCCTCATGTTTGACTCGATCGACACCTCGGCGTAACGTAGTCCGAGTCGCCTGAACGGCTGAGGCCGAGGACGACGAACCCCCCGAACACTGATGAGCGACTTGTCGCGCACTTTTCCGATTCCGATCGGAAGGGAAAAGCGACCGAATCACTCTGCTAGAGTTTGGAAAGCCGAAAGGCAAAAGCTAATCGGATGAATGAAGCCCCGGAAAACGGAGCGGAAAACATCTGCTAGGCTGGGAAACACGAAAGAACGAAGCGCCCGGAGGGCCCGCTGGAAGGCGGTCCGAAGGAAGTGTCCGTTCCTTGAGAACTCAACAGCGTGCCAAAAGTCAACGC
>NZ_JBEOUL010000025.1:0-114452 GCF_040304075.1 Kitasatospora sp. NPDC094015 | reverse complement strand
CCCGTCGGTGCACAGCACTGCGTCGGTGAGCTCGAACAGTGCGTCCGAGCGGGCGTAGAGGCATTCGTAGAACTCGACCCGAAAGCGCGACAACAGGTCCAACGCCGCACCTGCGGGCGTGGCAACAGGGAGACTCATACGCAGCGGCCGTTCTCTGGTTCTTCGTGACTCGACATCTCGAAGCGTGGAGAACGGCCGCCTCCGCTGTCCCGGGAAGAACCGCAGATCAGCAGGTCGGGTGACGTACGAGGTTAAACAACAAGCTCAGAGCCCGTAGCGCTCGACGATCTCCTGGTGCCGGGTGGTGTCGAGCCCGCCGGCCTCGGCCAGGTCCAGCCAGCTGACCGGGTGCGGCCAGTCGGCGGTCAGCCGCAGCAGCAGCGCGTCGGCCTGCGCCGCCGAGGCGGTCGGCGGGACGCCGAGGGCGGCGTAGATGCCGGGCAGGCCCTCGCCGTCCTCGTCGGCCGGGTCGGTGACGGCGTAGTGGTCGCCGCTGTAGGCCCACACCCCGTAGCCGGCCTGCTGGAGGTCGGTCCGCAGGGCCACCCAGTGGTCGTCGCCGGGCCAGGCGCCGTCCAGCCAGTAGGTGGTGTAGCCGGCCGGGTCTAGCAGGGTGAGCAGTTCGAAGGTGGGCCGCCAGCGTTCCTGCTCCTCCTCGCCCTGCGGCGGGTCGTTGAGCACGGCGGGGCCGAAGACCACGGTGTCCCGATGGTTGAGCGGGAGTTCGTCGCCGAGCACCGGCAACACCCGGGCGGTGGCCGGGCCGGTGCGGACGGCCGGGAACTCGGCGGTGGAGCCGTTGGTCCGGGTGGCCCGCAGGGTGATCAGCTGCCACTCCTCCTCGACCGGGCCCTCGGGTTCGTCGAACTCGATGCCGAGCCGGGCGCCGACCTCCCGGACGGTCGTCCAGTCCCGGTTGGCGGTGGCGGCGGTGATCAGGTGCCAGAGGTCCGGTTCCTGGACGGTGCGGTGCTGGTCCCCGGGGGTGGCCTCGTCCTCGGGCAGGGCGTGCGCCAGCAGCTCCTGGTAGATCCGCTGGGCGGCCGCGTGGTCGCCGGTGCGGGTGGCGGCGGTGGCGGCCAGGCGGCGGGTGTTGATGGCGTCCGGCTCGTGGACGAGCACGGCGGCGCAGTGCTCGCCGACCTCGGACCAGCGGCCCTCGGCCGCGGCCCAGCGGGCCCGCAGCCAGTGCGCGTCGGAGGGGTCGGTGGCGAGCAGGCGCTCGGCCAGCTGCCGGACGCCGTCGCCGTCGGCGGCCTCGATCAGCATCGAGCCGAGCATCCCGGCCAGGTAGTCCTGGCCGCGGCCGGCGTCGAGTTCGGCCCAGAGCAGTTCGGCGGCGGCCCGGCCGTGGCCGAGCATGCCCAGCACGCCGGCCAGGTTGGCGACCACCGCGGGGGCGTCCTCGGGGAGTTCGGCGCGGGCGGCGGCGAGCAGGTCGGCGCCGGTCTCCGGGGCCGGGGTGTGCTCGGCCAGCCAGTCGACCAGCTCGGCGGCGGGGACGGGGAGTTCGGCGACCGGCAGGGCTTCGGCGGCGGCCCGCAGCTCGGCCAGCCGGTCGGCGACGCCGTCGTCGGTGCGGCGCAGCAGGGCGAGCTTGCGCTCGCCGGTGGCGACCAGGGTGAGGGCGACGGTGCGGGCGCCGCGGGCGACGGCGAGCCGGCCGGCGATCAGCGCCAGGTCGAGGCAGGGGCGGTGCGAGCCGGCGGTGTCCAGGTGGCCGACCCAGCGGGCGAGGCGGGCGCCGAGCTCGGCGTCGTCGGCCAGCTCGCCGTGCGGCAGGGCGCCGGCCTCGGCGAGGAGTTCGACGGCGCGGGCCCAGCGGTGCCGGATGTCGGCGTACTGGTCGGCCTCCTCGGCGGGCGGCAGCAGCTCCAGGGCGGTGCCGGTGCGGCCGAGGGCGGCGAGGTTGAGGGCGCGGCCGGTGGCGAGCTTGCGGCGGTCGTCGTCGTCCAGCTGGTTGCGGCCGGCGACGTAGGCGTGCTCGGCGGTGTCGTAGGCGGCCAGCGCGTCCTGGTAGCGGCCGAGCCGGTGCAGGGCGGAGGCGCGGCTGTGGCCGAAGGCGAGCGAGACCTGCTCGCCGGCGGCCTGGATCCGGGTCTGGGCGCGGTCGAGGTAGCCGAGCGCCTCCTCGCCGCGGCCGTCGTCCTCCAGGGTGTCGGCGTACTCGCGGGAGAGGCAGTCGAAGCAGGCCCGGGCGGGCTCGACCCGCTCCAGGGTCTCCTCCAGCACGGCGAGGCGCTCGGTGACGTAGCCGGGGCCGTCGATGTTGGCGTGGCAGATGGTGAAGTCCTGAACGGCGCAGACCGACTGCGGGCAGCTCGCGGTCTCCTCGCGGTGGGCGAACTCCAGCAGCGAGACGGCCTCGGCCATCGCGGCCTCGCCCTGGTGGCGCTTGTTGAGCAGGTTCTGCAGCCGCCAGTGGCGCAGGAAGACCTCGACCCAGGGCAGGCCGAGCGCGCGGGCGGAGGCGAGCGCCTCCGGGTACATGGCGTCGAGTTGCTCGTTGCGGCCCTCGACGGCGTGGCCGGCGATCTCGGCGAGTGCGGTGGCGAGCCGGTGCTGGCCGGCCTCGTTCAGCTGCCGGTGGGTGTCGTGCACCCAGCCCCAGATGTCGGTGGTCATGCCGGGTTCCCCCTGTGGTGCCGGTCGGCCGACGGGTGCGCGGCCGGTGCGGTGGTGCGGGTGCTGCGCGTGCGGGTGCTGCGCGTGCGGGCGGTACGGGTGCGGGCGGTGCGGTGGTGCGTGGTCATCGGGGTTCGCCCGGCAGCTCGTCCGACACCGGCAGCGACTCGGGCACGGCCAGCGACTCGGGCACGGCCAGCGACTCGGGCATCGCGGCGGTGAGCGCGGACACGGCGGTGCCGATCCCGGCCAGTGCGGCGGTCAGGTCGCCGGCGGTGGAGCCGGCCGCCGAGGCCATGATCACCTTGAGCGAGCGGAGCAGCGCGGCGGCCGTGGTGCTGCCGGTGTGCCCGGCGCGGTAGGCGGTCAGCAGGTCCTGGACGGCGGGCGAGGCGAGGTTGAGGTACAGCCGGGCCTTGACCTCGCCGTCGGTGCGGGCGGTGAACGCGCGGGCCAGCCGCAGGGCGGCGGACGGGATCCGGGCGTCCGCCTGGTCGTCCTCGATCCGGGCCTTGAGTTCGGCCTCCCGGTCGGGCACCAGCACCAGCGGGAGGCCGGGCGGGTCGAACCGGGCGGCCACCAGCTGCTCGCCCTCGTCGGCGAGCGCGGCGCCGAGCCAGGCGCTCTCCTCGGCGGGCAGCGGGCGCTCGGGGTCGCGGAACAGTTCGCGGTTGCCGCTCTCGCTGCCGAGCTCGACGATCCGGCACTCGCGCAGCTGGGCGTAGCGGCGCAGGAACGGCAGCACGGCGTACCGGTCGCCGCGGGCGATCGGCACCCGCATGGCGCGGTAGAGCATCTCCTCGAAGCCGCCGCCGCTGCCGAGCGCCACGTGCACGGCGCCCGAGCCGGCGGCGCGCAGGGCGCCGGCGGTCAGGTCGCCCTGCGAGGTGGGCACCGGGACGTCGTCGGCGAGCAGGGTGAACAGCCGGTCGTCGCAGAGCGCGGCGCCGAGCAGGTCCTGGCCGTGCCGGGCGAGGATCCGCCGCCAGGCGGCCGGGTGCAGCCGGGCGGTCTCGTAGAGGCCGTCCACGATGGCGTCGGTGAGGGCCTGCTGGAGGGCGCGGTAGTGGTCGTCGCGCTGGAGGTCCTCGCGGCTGGCGGTGGGGGTGAGTCGGGTGGACTCGACCACGCCGCCGATGAACCCGGCCCAGCTGGGCAGGAGGTCGCGGACGTCCTCGGAGAGCAGCATGCCGCGCAGGTAGACCGCGAGGTCGCGGTTGTCGGTGGAGCCGTAGGTGCCGCCGTCCTGCACCCAGAGCAGGCCGACCGCGTCGGTGCGGCCCTCGACCGGGGTGAGGGGGAAGGCGGTGAGCGGCTCGAAGCGGCGGCCGAAGGCGGTGGCGAAGCGCATCCGGGCGGCGTGGGTGTCGCCGTTCGGCTCCTCGCGCCAGGGCACCGGGACGCCGTTGACCGGCTCCTGGTCGTCGCCGACGTAGACCGGGATCGGCAGCAGCACGCAGTAGCGGCCGAGCACCTCGCGCAGCGCGTACTCGTCGGCCAGGTGGGCGTGTTCGGGCTTGAGGTGGAGCTTGACCTCGGTGCCGGGGGCGGGCCGCGGCCCGGTCGGCACGACGCTGTACTGCTCGCCGCCGCGGCTGCGGTAGCGGTGGCCGAGGTGCGGTTCGCGGTGCGAGGTGGTGGTGACGGCGACCTCGTCGGCGACCGAGAAGGCGGACAGGAAGCCGAGGCCGAAGGCGCCGATCAGCTCCTGGTTGCCGGTCAGGTCGCGCAGCATCCGGGTGTAGCCGGTGCCGACGGTGGCCAGGTAGGCGTGGATCTCCGGCTCGGTGAGGCCGGCGCCGGTGTCCTCGATGGCCACCGTGCGGGCGGCGGCGTCGCCGCGGACCCGGATCAGCGGCACGGCGGTGCCTTCCGGGTCCTCCAGCCGGCGGCGGGTGTGCGAGTCGTGGGCGTTCTGCACCAGTTCGCGCAGGGCCACCAGCGGGGTGGAGTAGAGGTGGGTGGCGAGCACGCTCACCAGACCGCCGAGATCGACCTCGGTCGTACGCAGGTGGTCGGCGGCGGGGGCATCGCCGGCGGGACCGTGGCCGGGAGGCAGACCTTGAGACATGAGGCCTCAGTCTGCCAGTACGACAATCGGCCGACCAGCGCTTTCTGCGAGCCTTGATCCGATGAGATATCCGGTCAACCGGAAGTTGACGCGCGAGCCACCGGGCGGCCACGCCCGCAGGTGGGGGAAAAGCCCATCGTTCGGGGGATTCCCGGCGTATTGCGCATCCTTGGACGGGCCCGCTCGTTCAGGGGTTATCCGATATCCGTGACACCTTCGGGCTAACCGTCCGGTGACGGCTGGTGGCGAATGGGCCATCTGGGCAATCCTGATGGGGCGACGTCAGGTCCGGCGCGGCAGGGGCGGCCAACCCCTCGGCGCCACATCTCGCACCAGCAGAGCAGGGAGACCATCGTGTCCCGTATTCGTGCAGCCGCCGCCGTCACCGCCCTCGGCGCCTTCCTCGTCGCCGGCATCGGCACCGCCCAGGCGGACAACGGCGCCGGCGCCGACAACGGTTCCAACAGCAGCGTGGTGAGCAACACCGGGTCCAGCAACATCGTGGGCGGCGTCCTGGCCAACGCGAACGGCACCCAGCAGACCGCGACCGGTTCCGGCGGCAGCAACCAGAACACCAACCTCGGCGTCGCCGGAAACTCCGGAGCCATCGGCAACGTCCAGGGCAACGGGAACCTGGCGCACCACGTCTACTACCCGTTCGCCCTCTACTAGGCCCTGTCCGGCCGGACAGGACCTGGGCCGACCCGCCGGCGGGCCCGCGGGGCCGCCGGGGTCACCACCAGACCGGTGAGGGGCGGGTCCGCGCGGGCCCGCCCCTCACCCCTGTCCGGCCCGCTGCCGCGCCCCGTCCCGTGCCGGGTCCAGGCCGAGCACCGCCCGGCTCAACGCCTCCAGGCCCGGGGCCGGTTCGGGCCCCGCACCGCCGGGCCGGTGCCGCACCCCGTCGTTGACCAGCGCGAACATCGCGTGCACCCGGATCCGGGCCTCGGCCTGGTCGTAGCCGGGCCGCACCTGCTGGAGCAGGCCGACCCAGGTCCGCAGGAAGTCCCGCCGGAAGTCCACCGCGGCCCTGCGGTCCGCCGGGGCGAGCCGCTCGGTCTCGCTCAGCATCGCCCCCAGGTAGTGGCCGTTGCGGCGGGCGAAGTCCAGGTAGGCGCCGAGGCCCGCGGCCAGCGCCGCGTCCGGCGCGGACTCCCCCGCCAGCGCCCCGCCGACCTCGTGCCAGAGCCGCTCCCGGCTGCGGACCAGTGCGGCGGCCAGCAGTTCGGCCTTGGTGGCGAAGTGCTTGTAGACGCTCGGGCCGGCGATCCCGACGGCGGCGCCCAGCTGCTCGGTGCTCACGTTGTCGAACCCCCGCCGGTCGAACAGCCGGACCGCCGCGACCAGCAGCTCCTCCCGCCGCGACACCGGCAGCACGCCGCAAGCGGGCGCCGGGCCGGCCCCGGGACGCCCCGGCACCGGCTCCGCCACGAGCAGCGCACCGCCCAACTCCCGCAGCAGCAGCTCGAAGCGGCGCCGCGGCGGCGCGAAGGTGTGGTGCGAGAGGCTGCCGTACACCGACAGCAGCGACCAGCAGCGGAACTCCGCCCCGACCGCGCCGGCCCCCTCGACGACCTGCGCCATCCGCCCCACCAGGGCCCGCAACTCACGGCGCAGCTGCGCCCGTTGGGCCGGTGGCAGCAGCCGGGCGTCACGCTGCCAGAGCGTCCCGAGCGAGCGGTGCTCGACCGCCGCGGCGGCCAGCGCCGCGCACAGCTGCTCCGGGCCCTCGGCGCCGGCCCGGACCGCCCCGGCCAGCGCGGCCAGCTCCGCCTCCAGGGCGCAGCGCAGCAGCTCCGGCTTCCCCCGGAAGTGCCGGTACAGCGCCGGCGCGGTGATCCCCACCTCGGCGGCCACCTCGGCCATCGAGACCTGGTGGTAGCCGCGCCGGTGGAACTGCCCGACCGCGGCGGCGAGGACCTGCGCCCGGCGCCCGGGCGGCCGCCGCACGATCACCCGGTCCACCACGTCCACCCCCTCGTACCGGCCGCAAAAGCGCCACCCAGGGTAGCAAGCGTTCACTTACGGGCCGCCGGGCCCGGACGGCGGGCGGCCGGCCGCCCACCGCGGGGGCTGCGACGATGCTGGACAGCCGTGGCTACCGGCGATTAACTTGTCCCGCGATCAGCCGCTGTCCGAAGGGAGCGCCGCCGTGCGCCGTACCGTCTTCAACGAGGACCACGAGGCCTTCCGGGAGACCATCCGGGACTTCATCAGCAAGGAGGTCGTCCCGGTCTACGAGAGCTGGGAGAGCGCCGGGCACCCGCCGCGCGACTTCTACCGCAAGCTCGGCGAGCTGGGCGTGTTCGGCATCGAGGTGCCCGAGGAGTACGGCGGCGCGGGCGAGAGCGGCTTCAAGTACCAGGCCGTGGTCAGCGAGGAGTGCGCCCGCGCGGGCGTCACCTTCGGCTCCTCCGGGGTGCACACCGGCCTGGTGCTGCCGTACCTGCTGGAGTACGCCACCGAGGAGCAGAAGCGGCGCTGGCTGCCGGGCTTCGTCTCCGGCGACATCATGACCGCGATCGCGATGACCGAGCCGGGCGCCGGCTCCGACCTGGCGGGGATCACCACCACCGCGAAGCTCTCCGCGGACGGCACCCACTACGTCCTCAACGGCGCCAAGACCTTCATCACCGGCGGCGTCCTCGCCGACCTGGTGCTGGTGGTCTGCCGGACCTCCGCGTACGACCCCGAGGACCGCCGGGCGGGCCTGTCCATCCTGTGCGTGGACACCACCTCGGAGGGCTACACCGTCGGCCGCAAGCTGCAGAAGATCGGCCTGCGCACCTCGGACACGGCCGAGCTGGCCTTCAGCGACGTCCGGGTGCCGGTCGGCGACCTGCTGGGCGAGGAGGGCCGGGCGTTCTCCTACCTCACCCACAACCTGGTGCAGGAGCGCCTGGCCATCGCGGTCGGCGCGTACGCCTCGGCGGCGGCCGCGGTGCGGTTCGCGGTGCAGTACGTCAAGGACCGCAAGGTCTTCGGCAAGGCGGTCGCCGAGTTCCAGAACACCAAGTTCAGCCTGGCCGACTGCGAGGCCCAGGTGGTCGCCCAGCAGTCGATGGTGGACCGCGCGCTGGAGCTCTACCAGCACGGCGAGCTGACCGTCGCGGACGCCGCCGCGACCAAGCTGTTCTGCACCGAGTCGGCGTCCCAGGTGATCGACAAGTGCCTGCAGCTGCACGGCGGTTACGGCTACATCCTGGAGTACCCGATCGCCCGGCTCTACACCGACAACCGGGTGTTCCGGATCTACGGCGGGACGAGCGAGGTCATGCGCAGCATCATCGCCAAGTCGCTCGGCCTGTAGCTCCGCCCGCGGGCGGGCCCGGTGGCCGGGCCCGCCCGCGCGGAGGCCTTCAGTTCGCCGAGCTGGTCTCGCTGCGCCAGGCCTCCAGCCCCGCCAGCGAGGCCGCCCTCGCCTGCTGCATCGCCCGGGCCGCCCGCTCGGTGGGCGGCGTGTCCATCCGCCGTACGTAGTCACGGCCGGCGGTCGCCAGCGCGACCCCGGCGAGGACCGCGCCCGCCATGGTGAGCAGGGCACCCACACCGCCGAGCAGCACACCGGTGGTGAGCATCGAGCGGTTGACGTTGAATCCGTCGCTGAACCTGTTGTTGGTCGCCATAGGTCCACCATCGGTCCGAGCGGCCGCCCGCGCACCCGGAGAGGGCCGTCCGACCCCCTGACGGCGTTCCAGCGCGCGCGGGCGCCCCGACAGGCCCTAGGGTCGCGGCGGGGGTCCCGCCGACGCAGGAGGCCGCGATGTCCGAGCCCGCACCCGCCGATCTCAACCTGCTGGCCGACGAGCACAGCGCGAAGGCCGCGGCCAATCCGCACGGCCGCAGCGCCCACCTGCTGCTGCACGACGGCGTCCTGCGGCAGACCGTGATCGCGCTCCGGGCCGGGGCCTCGCTGGACGAGCACAACGCGCCGGTCGCGGCCAGCCTCCAGGTGCTGCGCGGCCGGGTCTCGCTGACCGTGGCCGGCAGGCAACGGGAGCTCACCACCGGCCAGTTGCACCCCGTCCCGCAGGAGCGGCACGGGCTGCTCGCGCACGTCGACTCGGTGGTGCTGCTCACCGCGGTCACCGCCTGAGACCCCGGCCCGGGACGCCCCCGGGCAAGCGCCCGGTCAGGCGCCGCCGAGCACGCCCGCGCTGACCAGCTCCAGCCCGCGCAGCAGCTCCTCACCGGTGGGCGCCTGCTCCGGGGAGATCAGCCACTGGGCGGCCAGCCCGGCCAGCAGGGCCTGGTAGAAGGCGCCGCGGGCCATCTCGTCCTCGGTGTCGGGGACCTCGGGCAGCCCCTGGAAGATCGCGGACAGCCCGAGCCGGCCGTCGCGCTGGGCGTCCTCGAAGGCCTTGCGGAGTCCGGGCGTGTCCTCCGACCGGGCCATCACCTCGAACTGGGCCGTCCACAGGCCCCGGTTCTCGACGAAGGAGCGCCGCACCCGGTCCCAGGCGGCGGCGAACCGCTGACGCGGATCGGCCACCCCGGCGGCCTCGGTGAGCGCCTCGCCGACCGCCGCGCCCCAGTCCTCCAGCGCGGAGACCATCGCCTGCGCCAGCAGTTCGTCCTTCGAGCCGTAGTGGTAGCCGATCGCGGCCAGGCTCACCCCGGCGGCGGTGGCGATGTCCCGGGCCGTGGTGCGCCCGTAGCCCTTGTCGAGCAGGCAGCGCTTGGCGCCGATCAGCAGATCCTCGCGGTTTCCCATGGTCGCGATGGTACGCGAGACATGGACAAATGTCTCGCACGAACGAGTTAGACGCTTGTACTAGACAGATGTGTCACACGCTCGTACAGTCATCCCCATGACCGCAACCACCGGCCCCGCCGGCCGCCGCGCCTGGATCGGCCTCGCCGTCCTCCTGCTCCCGACCCTCGTCATCTCGATGGACATGGGCGTGCTCTTCTTCGCCGTCCCGTTCATCGCCACCGACATGAAGCCCAGCGGCACCCAGCAGCTGTGGATCATGGACATGTACTCGTTCCTGCTGGCCGGCCTGCTCATCCCGATGGGGGCGCTCGGCGACCGGATCGGGCGCCGCCGGCTCCTGATGGCGGGCGCCGCCGGCTTCGCCGCCGCCTCGCTGGTCGCGGCCTACGCGGACGGGGCGGCCCAGCTGATCGCCGCCCGTGCGCTGCTCGGCGTCGCCGGGGCCACCCTGATGCCCTCCACGCTGGCGCTGATCCGGAACATGTTCCACGCCCCCCGGCAGCGGCAGGCCGCGCTCGGCATCTGGACCGGTGCCCTGATGGGCGGCGCCACCCTCGGCCCGGTCGCCGGCGGGCTGCTGCTGGACCACTTCTGGTGGGGCTCGGCCTTCCTCTCCGCCATCCCGGCGATGCTGCTGGTGCTGCTCGCCGCGCCCGTCCTGCTGCCCGAGTACCGGGCGCGCGCCGAGGGCCGGTTCGACCTCGCCGGGGCGGCGCTGTCGATCGCCACCGTGCTCCCGGTGGTCTACGGCATCAAGACGCTGGCCGTGGACGGCTGGAGCGTCCGGCCCGCCCTGGTGCTCGCGGTCGGCCTGCTGGCCGGCGCCGCGCTGGTGGCCCGGCTGCGCACCGCCGCCCACCCGCTGATCGAGGTCGGCCTGTTCCGCAACCGGACCTTCAGCGGCGCGATCACGGTCAACACCATCGCGATGTTCGCCATGATGGGCTTCACCCTCTTCACCTCGCAGTACCTCCAGCTGGTCAAGGGCATGAGCCCGCTGACCGCCTCGCTCTGGGCGCTGCTGCCGAGCGTCGGGGTCGGCGCGGCCGTCGGCGGGATCGGCGCGCTGGCCGGCAAGGTCCGGCCAGCCACGCTGATGACCGGCGGGTTCCTGGTCGGCGCGGCCGGCTTCGCCCTGATGGCCACGGTCGACCCCGGCACCCCGCTGGCGGTGCCGCTGATCGCCGCCGGCGTGGTCGCGGCCGGCTCGGTCGGCACCATGAGCCTCACCGCCGACCTGGTCGTCTCCGCCGCCCCCGCCGAGCGGGCCGGCGCCGCCTCCGCCACCTCGGAGACCGCCAGCGAGCTGGGCAGCTCGCTGGGCATCGCGATCCTCGGCGCCGCCGGCGCCGCGATCTACCGGGCCCGGCTGGACGGCGCGCTGCCGGCCGACCTGCCCGCCGACGCCTCCCGGGCGGCGCACGACACCCTCGGCGGCGCGGTCACCGTGGCCGCCCGGCTCACCGGCGGCGCCGGGGACGACCTGCTGGCGGTCACCCGGAACGCGTTCGCCGACGGCATGCACGTGGCGGCGCTGGTGGGCGTGGTGGTGATGGCCGGCGCCGCACTGGCCGCCCACCGGCTGATGCGGCACCTGCCGACCCGGTCCGAGCAGCCGGCGGAGGCCGGGCAGCCGGACGCCGGTCGGCCGGAACCGGTCGCGGCCGGCTGAGCCGGCGGCCGGCCCGCCGGGCCGGAGCGGACCACCGCACGCGGATCATCCGGGGCCCCCGCCGTGCCCGGCGCGGGGCGGAGCTGCCCGGCGCACGCGGGACGCCACCGGCGCCGGCCGGGCGCGATCGGCCGGACTGGCCCTAGCGTGGACGGCGAAGCCGCGCACCGACCGCAGGAGGCCCGCCACCGATGCCGGAACCAGCCTGGCGCCGCGAGCACGAGGACCCGGACTACCGCTTCACCCTCGCCAACGAGCGGACCTTCCTGGCCTGGATCCGCACCGCGCTGGCCCTGCTGGCGGGCGCGGTCGCGATCGACCAGCTCACCCCGGGCCTGGCGCCCGAAGGCGTCCGGACCGCACTCGCGGTGGTGCTGGCGCTCGGCGGGGCCGGCCTCGGCGCCGCCGCGTACCGGCGCTGGGTGCGGGTCGAACGGGCGATCCGGGAGGGCGGCCGGCTGCCGTACACCCGCATCATGCTGGTGCTGACGGTGTGCGTGGTGGTGGCGGCCGTGGTCTTCACCATCCTGATCGTCGGATCCGCGCTGTGACCCGGCCGCCCTCCGCGCCACCGCCCGCGCCCGCCCGGGACCCGGGCCTGCAGCCGGAACGGACCCTGCTGGCCTGGAGCCGCACCGCGCTGCTGCTGACCGTCGACGCACTGCTGGTCCTGCGCGCCGGCCTGCTCCACCGGCAGCCCGGGCTCAGCGCGATCGGCTGCCTGCTGACTGCGACGGCCTGCGGGTTCTTCGGGTACGGGCTGCACCGGCGCCGCCGGCTGGAGCGCACCGGGGGCGACCCGGAGCCGGTGCCGGTCGGACCGCTGCGGGTGCTGACGCTGGCGGTCACGCTGGCGGCCGCAGGGAGCGCCTGGTCCGTCCTGGCCGGGCCCGGCGGCCGCTAGCGACCACCCCAGTGGTCCAGACCACGCAGGGCCCGGCACCTGGTTTTCGGCCAGCGTTTGCCGGTGGGTGTATACGTTCGCCGACCGGGCCAGGCATACTGGCCAGGTCGGGCATGCCCGTCCGACTTGCACCTTCGGCGAGAACTTCCGCGAAAGGACCGGTGGTCAGGGATGTTCCGTAACGGTCTCGAGCCCTGGCACATCATCATCATGGTGGCAGTGCTCGTCCTGCTGTTCGGCTCCAAGAAGCTTCCCGAGATGGCCCGTGGTCTCGGTAAGTCGATGCGCATCCTCAAGGCCGAGACCAAGGCCCTGCGCGAGGACGACGCTCCGGCCGAGGCCCAGAACGGCACGGCCGCCCAGAACGCGGCCGAGCAGCCCCGCCCGGCGGTCCAGCCGACCTCGGTCACCAAGTCCGCCGACACCACCAAGTCGGCCACCGGCGCCTGAGCCTCGCGGCTCGCGAGCCCCCGCCCGTCGAATCCGACCGAGCGGGGGCTCGCTGCGTTCCCGGGGCCCCCGACACGTCCAGGTGGCCGAGTAGCCGTCCGATTTGTTCTGTTATCTCCTAGTACTCACCCGCTGGTCGAGTGCTCGGAGGACTCCCATGGCAACTCCCGGCGCGCCGGATCCGCAACCCCCACAGGACCCGGTGCCCCCGCAGGACCCGCTGCCCCCACGGGCCCCGCAGGACCCGCACCCCCCACCCGCGCAGCCCCCGGACTCGATCGGCGAGCTGCGCCGGCGCGTCACCGAGCTGGAGAAGCGCGAGCCCCCGTCCGAGCATCGGCACCGGCTCCGCTCCGCCCTCGCCGCCCTGCTGATCACGCTGGCCGCCGTGCTGACCCCGGTCGCCGCGGTCGCCGCCTGGACCAAGTCCCAGATCACCGACACCGACCGCTACGTGGCCACGATGGCCCCCCTGGCGCAGGACCCGGCGGTGCAGAGCGCCGTCACCAACCGGGTGACCGACCTGATCATGCAGAACCTGCCGATCGACAGCCTGCTCTCCGACATCGCCCCCGCCGACCGCCCGCTGCTGGACTCCGCCCTGCAGAAGATCGGCCCCGCGCTGACCAGCGGGATCACCGGCCTGGTGCACGACCAGGTGCAGCGGCTGGTCGAGAGCGACGCCTTCACCAGCATCTGGATCAACCTCAACCGCGAGGCGCACGCCGCGGTGGACCGGGTGCTCACCGGCGAGGGCGGCGGCGCCGTCCAGATCAAGGGTGACAAGGTGACCCTCGACCTGGCCCCCGTCATCGACCAGGTCAAGACCCGGCTGGTGGACCGCGGCCTCGGCGTGGCCGCCAAGATCCCCGAGGTGCACACCGACTTCACCCTGGTGCAGTCGGACGCCGTGAAGAAGGTGCAGACCGGCTTCCGGGTGCTGGACCTGGCCGGCTTCTGGGTGCCGGTGCTGGCCCTGGTCTGCGCGGCCGGCGGCGTGCTGCTCGCCGTCCGCCGGCGGCGGGCGCTGGTCACCGCGGCGCTGGCGATGGCGGTCGGCGCCGGGCTGCTCGGCATCGGCCTCACCGTCTTCCGGGTGATCTACCTCGACAAGCTGCCGGCCGGCGTCGACCAGAACGCCGCCTCGGCGGTCTACGACACCCTGGTCCGCTACCTGCGGGCCACCGTCCGCGTGCTGCTGGCGCTCGGCGTGGTGATCGCGCTGGCCGCCTGGCTCTCCGGCCCCGGCCGCCGGGCCGGCGCCGTCCGCGGCCTGTGGCAGGCCGGCATCGGCGGCGTCCGGGAGACCGGCGAGCGGTACGGCCTGCGGCTCGGGCCGGTCGGCCGGTTCGTCCACCGCTGGAAGGCCTGGCTGCAGTGGACCGCGGTCGGCGGCGCCGTGCTGGCCGTGGTGCTGTGGAGCTACCCGACCGTGGTGGTGGTGCTGTGGGTGGCGATCGTGCTGCTGGTGGTGCTGGCGGTGCTGGAGTTCCTCGACCGGCCGGACCTGCCCGACCTGCCCGACCGCTCCGGGCCCGCGGAGCCGGACCACGCGCTACCGGCGGAACCCGGCTGACCAGGGGCGCAGCCGGATTTCACAGTGGGAAGGTAGGCTATCCATTCAGCGGAGACGAGGGAGCGGACAGCCATGCGAATCGGCGAGTTGAGCAGCCGGACCGGCGTGCCGGTGCCCACCATCAAGTACTACCTCCGGGAAGGCCTGCTGCCGGCCGGCGAGCTCACCAGCCCGAACCAGGCGCAGTACGGCGAGGCCCACGTCCACCGGCTGAAGCTGGTGCGCGCCATGATCGACGTGGGCAGGCTGTCGATCGCCTCCGCGCGGGACGTGCTCGCCGCGCTCGACACCCCCGGGGGCTCGCTGCACGACACCCTCGGGGTCGCGCTCACCGCGGTCACCGCGCCGATGCCCGCCACCGTGCCGGGTGGGGAGAGTGCCACCGAGAGCGCGGTGCGGGAGCAGGCGGAGCTGGCGGTGGAACAACTGGTGACCCGGGTCGGCTGGCAGGTCGGGCCGGAGAGCCCCGCCCGGCAGGCGCTCGCCCAGGTGATCGTCACCTTCCGCACCCTCGGGCAGGGCGAACTTGTCGGGCTGCTGGACGACTACGCGGTGGCGGCCGAGCGGCTGGCCGCCGCGGAGGTCGCGGTGGTGGCCACCCACCCGGACCCGGACAGCCTGGTGGAGAGCGCGGTCATCGGCACCGTCCTCGGCGACGCGGCCCTCTCCGCCCTCCGCCGCCTCGCCCAGGAAGACGCCTCCCACCGCCTCTTCGCCAACCCCCAATCCCCGGTCGCCTCCTGACCCACCTCATGGGCTCTTCGTGGGTCCCCCCGCCCCACCAGGGGCGCGAGGAACTGCGCGATACGGGAGTGACGGCGCCGTACCTTCCGGTTTCACGCAGTTCCCCGCGCCCCTGGTGGTCGCCCACATGCCCCGGTGGGTGACCGCGTCCCCGGGAGGGTGCGCTCCCCCGGGTGGCGTAGTCGGGGCGGGCGGGGTGGGGGGTGGTCCCGCAGGCTGGACGGGACCGTTGAGTCCGTGACCGCCCCGGAGGGAGCCCCATGAGCCGTACCGTCGGCCGCCCGCTCCAGTGGCTGGTCACCCTCGGGCTGCCGACGCTGCTGTTCCTGCTCTGGTTCGCCGTCCCGCTGGACGTCTTCGGGCCGCACCACCCCACCCTGAGCTGGGTCGTCTTCGGCGTGGCCCTCGCCGCGGTGGCGTTCGTCCTGCTGTGGCAGATCCAGCAGGAGCTGGTCGCGGCCAAGGGTCACCCGGTGCTGGTGATCATGATGCTGCTGTGCTTCTCGATCCTGCTGTTCGCCTCCGCCTACCTGGCGATGGCCCGCACGCCGGGCGAGTTCGAGGGCGGCCTGACCACCAAGGTCGACGCGCTCTACTTCACCGTGATCACGATGGCCACGGTCGGCTACGGCGACATCGTGCCGTCGGGGCAGTCGTCCCGGGTGGTGGTGATGGTGCAGATCCTCTACACCTTCGTCTTCCTGACCGCGGGCGGCGCCTCGATCAACCGCCGGGTGCGCAGCGGTCTGGAGCAGCGGGCCGACCGCCGCCGGCACCAGGGCTGAGCGGGCGGCCCGTCAGCCGTCCTGCTCCTGCTGGGCCTGGACCGCGGCGATGAGCGAGTTCAGCTTGTTCAGCCAGGCCTGCGTGGTGTCGCCGTCGATGGCGCGCCGCTTGCCGAGGTCCTTGACCAGCCGCTGGGCGCCGCGGAGTTCCTCCTCGGCGTCGTCGGGTCGGTGTTCGACCACGGAGAGGGCGGCCGCGTCGAGCACCCGGAGCAGGTCCTGCTGGCGGTCCCGGTCCTTGGGCATTCTGGTCTGCGCGACCACGGCTCTGAACTGGGCGATCGCGACGGCGGGGTTGGTCCGTCCGGTCGGGCCGGTCGAGGCGGACGGGGACGGGGACGGGGAGGCGCTCCGGCCGGGGGTGGCGGCCGCGGAGCCGGCCGCCGGGGTCGGGACCGCGGCGGAGGCCGGCGCGGAAGCGGCCGGCGGGGCGGCGGCGGGGGTGGACGCGGAGGCGGCCTTGGCGGCGCCGCCCGTGCCGTGGAGGCTGAGGGCCGCGGCCACCACCGCGACCGCGGCGACCGCGACGCCGGCCCCGGCGATGAGCAGCGGGCGGCGGTTCGGCGGCGGCTCCTCGTACCCCTCCTCGTACCCCTCCTCGTACCCCTGCGCGTACTCCTGCGGCGCGGGGACGGGCACGGGCACGGGCACCGGTGGGAGGACCGAGGTGCGCCGTTCCTGGTGGAGGTGCGGCGGTGGCGGGGTGAGCAGGGCGGCCGCGACCGGGGGCAGGACCTGGGTGGCCGCGCCGGCCTCCGTGCCCAGCAGCCGGCCGGTGGGGTCGGGCCGGCCGGCGCCCGGGGCGGCGGCGAGCAGTTCGGCCCTGGCCTGGCCGGCGTCGGCGGGGCGGCCGTCGGGGTGCTTGGCGAGCAGCCGGAGCACGGCGGTGTCCAGCGCGGCCGGTACGTCGGGCCGGTGGACCGAGACCGGCACCGGGTACTCGGTGACGTGCTTGTAGGCGATCGCCACCGGGGTGTCCGCGTCGAACGGGGGTGCTCCGGTGAGCATCTCGACCAGGACGCAGCCCACCGCGTAGAGGTCGGCCCGGGCGTCGACCGCGCCGGCGGTGGCCTGTTCGGGCGAGAGGTAGGCGGCGGTGCCGAGCACCGTGGCCGCCTGGGTGAGCTGGGCGGACGAGGAGGAGCCGGCCCGGGCGATGCCGAAGTCGACCACCTTCACCCCGCCGTCGGCGGTGATCATGATGTTGCCGGGTTTGATGTCGCGGTGCACCAGGCCCTGGGCGTGCGCGGCCTCCAGCGCCTCGCAGACCGCCGCGGCCACCCCGACGGCCCGCTCGACCGGCATCGGTCCGCCCTCGGCGATCACCCGGCTGAGCGTCCGGCCCTGCACCAGCTCCATGACGATGTACGGGGAGAGCTGGTCCACGCCGGAGTCGAAGATCATCGCCACCCGGGGGTGGACCAGCATCGCGGCGTGCTGGGCCTCGCGGGCGAACCGCTCGCCGAACCTGGGGTCGTCGGCGAGACCGCCGTTGAGCACCTTGACGGCGACCGGCCGGCCGAGCTGGCGGTCGATCCCGCGCCAGACCGTGGCCATGCCGCCGACGCCGAGTATCTCGACGAGTTCGTACCGCCCGTTCAGCGCGCGTCCGATCACCGGAACCGCTCCCCTCACTCAGACGGCCCAAGGCTTCAGTTCGCCTCGCGCACCTGTGCACGATAGCGGCCGGGGCCGCCGAGGCAGGAGCCGCAGCGGCCGCGGGCCCGGGACCAGGAGGTCAGGGGCGCGCGGCCGGGGGCCAGGGCCGGGCGGGCGGTGGACACGGGGGAGCCCACCGACCGCCCGGAGTCGGGGTGACGGCAGCGCCGAGCAGGCACTGCCACCGGTCGGGCAGCGGGCCCGGGGGGTTGCCCGCTGCCCGACCGGAGTCTCGGTTCACCCCCGGCGGCCGCCCGGGGGTGAGGGTGCGTCGGCCGTCGGCCGGTCCGTCTTGGGCGAGGGGGTCGCCCGGTGACCGTCGCGGCCCGGGGAGGGGTCGGTGCCGGGCTGGCCGTCGCGGAGCAGGCCCGCGCAGTAGTCGGCGGCGTGCCCGCTGGTGCCGGCCGCGCGCAGGAGCGGCAGGAAGGACTTGTCCCGGACCAGGTCGCCGAGGTGCTCGCCGCCGCGCAGCCGGTCGCCGAAGGTGCGGCAGAGCGGGGCCAGCCCGGCCTCCGCGGCGGGTGTCCCGGTGGCCGGTGCACCGCTGTCGCGGGCCGCGGGGGTGCCGCTGCCGATGGGCCCTGGGCCCGGCGTCGCGCCGGGGCCGCCGGGGCGGGCCGGGGTGCCGGTCGGGCCCTGGCCGGACGGGCGGGCGGGCGCCACGGCGGCGGGGGTGCCGGAGCCGGACGGCGGTGCCACCGGTGCGGCGCTCACCGGGTGGGCCGGCTGCGGGGTGCCGCCCAGCGGGGCGGGCAGGGTCCCGGTGCCGGCGGCCACGGCGACGCCGCCGAGCGCGGTGGCGGCGAACGCGGCTGCGAGGGCCTTCGCGCTGAAGGCCCGCGCGAACGCGGTGTCCGCCATGGTTCGTCTCCGGGGTCGGTCTGCGGGTCGGGTCGGTCCGGCCTGGCCGGCCGGGTCGGGACGGGCCTCCCGGAACGCGGCCAGGGCCGCCTGTTCCCCGGCCTGCTCCCCGTGCGCCGTGGGGACGGCGGCTGCGGCGAGCAGCCCGGCGAGTGCCGGGTGACCGGTGACGGCGGCCCGACCGGCCTCCGGCTCGGCCCCGGCGCCGGCGAGCAGGTGCTCGGCGGCCTCGCGGTCGATCCGGCGGGATCGGTTGGTGCTCATCTCATGTCCTTCAGCGTCGCGGCTCGTCGCGGTGTCACACCCTGCGCGGACATTTCTTTCCCGGCGCCGTCCGGCGGTGCGGCGTCCGCGCCGCGGGCGCCGCCGCCGGCCCGGGGGACCGGTTCGACGCGGCGGCCGGCCGGCACCCCGGCGGCGGCGCCGCCGGTCTGCTCCAGCATCCCGGCCAGCCGGCGCAGCCCCCGGTGGGCGGCCATCCGGACGCTGCCGGCGCGTTTGCCGAGCACCCGGGCGGCGCTCTCGGCGTCCAGTTCCATGACCACCCGCAGCAGCACCGCCTCGGCCTGGTCGCGGGGCAGCCGGGCGATCAGCGCCAGCGCGTCCGCGGTGGTGACGGTGGTCAGCGCGGCGCCGGCGGTGTCCTCGGCGGCGGCGAGTTCGGCCAGGTACTCGACCGGCAGGTCGGCGACCGGCCGCCGGCGCTGGCGGCGCAGGTGGTCCATGGCGCGGTTGCGGGCGATGGTGGCGACCCAGGCGCGGAAGCCGTCGGAGTCCCCGGTGAACCGTCCGAGGTCCCGGGCGACCTGGAGCCAGGCCTCGGAGGCGATGTCCTCGGCGTCCTCGGCGCGGCCGCCGACCAGCATCCGCAGGTAGCGCAGCAGCCCCGGCTGGACGGCCCGGAAGAGCGACCGGAAGGCGTCCTCGTCCCCGTCGCGGGCGGCTTCGACGGCGGCCGCGAGGTCGGCCCGTCGATCCGAGGACCGTGGTTGACCTGCCGGAACGTCGCTCCGGGCACTCGGGTGGCCGACTCCGTCGGCGCCCGCCGCGTGGTGGTCTGCTCTGTGCACCCGCCACATGATGCGTGATCGGCGCGGCGGCCGGGTGACCGGGCCCCGTCCTGTCGGTACGGGACCAAGGTCCTGTCAGTTGCTGCCATTCGCCTGCGGCCCGCCGAGGTGCCCGAGCCGTAGGTTCGTAGGCGTACGGCCGATCCGGCCCGAGCCCCCGCCCCACCCCTCCGCCACGGACCTGTGATGACGACTGCCCATGAGCTCTTCGCGGACGCGCTGCGCGACCACTTCGCGCCCGCCGTCCGCGCGCTCGGCCTGACCGGCCGCGGGCACGCGTACACCCTGCCCGACCAGGAGCACTGGGCCCTGCTGGGGGTGCGGGTCGGCCCGACCGACGAGCACGCCGTCCGCTACACGCTGGACCTCGGCATCACCCCCAAGACCCGCTGGTCCGGCCCGGCGCTGCGGCCCGACCCCACCACCGTCACCGGTCTGGAGAGCTGGCGGGCCGGGATCGGCGAGCTGATGCCGGTGGGCGGGCCGGTGTGGTGGGAGATCGCGCCGGGGCCGCGCTGGCAGGTCGCCGTGCAGGACTCGGTGGCCGCCGTCCGGCACTACGGGCTGCCCGAACTGCTGCGCCGGCTGGACGGGCCGGCCGCCACGCCGTACCTGTCCCCCGACGAACTGGAGGCGGTGAACGCGGCGCTGGCCGGAGCCGCGGTCGCCCGGATCAAGCGGGCCGAACTGCTCGGCACCGTCCTGGAGCTGACCGGCGCGTGGAGCCGGGCCGACCGGGTCGCCCGGGAGGTGCTGGCCGGCGCCGCGCAGGGCTTCCTGTCAGCCGGGGACGAGCGGTACGACCGGGTCCGCTGCCTCGACACGCTCGGCCGGGAACTCTGGCTGTTCGACCCCCCGGCGCCGCCGCCGGCGGAACCGGAGCGGGCCCGGCGCCCGTCCTGAACAGCAGCCGGGGGCACGGGCCCCGGGCACCAGGACACGGGGGACGCGGCCGCATGCACACCGGGACGACGGACGACCGAGAGCTGACCTGGGACGGCTGCCTCAACGTACGCGACCTCGGCGGGCTGCCCACGGCCGGCGGCGGCCGGACCCGCCGCGGCGCCGTGGTCCGCGCCGACAACCTGGACTCGCTGACCGCCGAGGGCTGGACCGCGTTGTACGAGCACGGCGTGCGCACCGTGGTCGACCTGCGCGACGAGGCCGACTTCCGGCCCCGACTACCGCACCCGGCCGGGATCGACCTGGTCCGGGTCCCGCTGGACGAGCTGGCCGGCCCCGACTGGTGGGCCCGGTTCGGCGGGCTGGACGGCACGCCGCTGGCCTTCCGGCCGTACCTGGACGACTGCCGGCACGCGGTCACCGCGCTGGTCACCGCCGTCGCCCGGGCCCGCCCCGGCGGCGTGGTGGTGCACTGCGGGGCGGGCCGGGACCGTACCGGCCTGGCCGCGCTGGTGCTGCTGGCGGTGGCCGGGGTGGAGCACCGGGCGATAGCCGCCGACTACCTGCTGAGCACCGAGAACCTGCGGCCGCTGTGGGGCGTGCTCGGCCGGCCCGACGAGGCCGTGGTGACCGAGCGGATCCTGCACGAGGCGGGCACCACCGCGACGGCGACGCTGCTGGAGGTGCTGGCCGAGTTCGACCCGGACGACTACCTGCCGCCGGCCGAACTGGCGACCGTCCGGGCCCGGTTGCTCGGCTGAGCCACCCCGCCGGGCTCCCGGGCGAGCGGCCCGCTCCCCCACGGCCTACCGACAGCCCGCGCGGCAAAACCGGTCGCGCCCGACCGGCCGCCGTGGCAACACTGTCGGCATGGTGGAATTCGCCGACTTCGACTCCCGCGGCTACCCGACGGTGGACGTCCGCACCGGCTACGCCGGGTGGGCCGAGACCTACGAGCGGACCGTGCAGGACGCGATGGACCTCGGGGTGCTGGCCCGGCTCGCCGTCCCCCGGTGGGCCGGTCTCGGCCGCGCCGCCGACCTGGGCTGCGGCACCGGGCGGACCGGCGCCTGGCTGCGCGCGCAGGGCGTGGCCGCGGTCGACGGGGTCGACCTGACCCCCGAGATGCTCGACCGGGCCCGCGCCCGGGGCGCCCACGAGCGCCTGGTCGAGGCCGACCTCGCCGCGACCGGACTGCCCACCGACGGCTACCCGCTGGTGATCTCCTCGCTGGTGGACGAGCACCTGGCCGACCTCGGCCCGCTGTACCGCGAGGCCCGCCGACTGGCCCGGCCGGGCGGGCTGTTCGTGCTGGTGGGGCTGCACCCGCACTTCATCATGGCCGCCGGGATGCCCACCCACTACGACGGGCCCGACGGCACCCCGACCGCCATCACCACCCACGTCCACCTGGTCAGCGACCACCTCTCGGCGGGCCTGGCGGCCGGCTGGGAGCTCGCCGAGATGCGCGAGGCGGTGGTGGACGAGGAGTGGATCGCCCGGAAGCCCCGGTGGGCGCGCTACCGCAGCCACCCGGTCTCGGCGGCCTACGTCTGGCGCAACCCGGCCTGAGCGCTCAGAAGCCCGAGGTCGGGCTGGTCAGCACCCTGGTCCGGCCGTCGGCGCGGGCGGCCAGCCCGGCGGTCAGGCGCAGCGAGCGGGCCGGCCCGAGCAGGGCCAGGGCCTCGTCGGGCCCGGCCCAGCGGTGGTCGTCCAGCTCGCCGGCGGGCAGCGTGATCGGGGTGTCGGCCGCCATGGTGCCCAGGTCGAAGAGGAAGTGGCCGGCCGGGTGGTCGAGTTCGTCCGACGGGTTGGTCCAGGCGACCACCAGCAGGTCGCCGGCCGCCCGGACGATGCCGGTCTCCTCCAGCAGCTCGCGGGAGGCGCACTGCTGCGGGTTCTCGCCGAGGTCGACGGTGCCGCCGACGAACTGCCAGTGCTCCCGGTAGCCCGCCTTGACGATCAGCACCCGGCCGGCCGGGTCGGTGATCAGGCAGCCGGCGGCGGCGTACACCCGGGGCAGCGAGGCGAGCCACTGCTCGCGGGTCCGGAGCAGCGGGCTGTCCGACATGGCACTCCTCGGGTACGGGACGGTCTCGTCGCACCCCACTCTGGCAGCCCCGGAGGGGATCGGTCCCCGGGACGGGGGAAGCCGGCGCCCGCGGGCGGGCCGGGCGCGCCGGGGGGCGGCCCCCGCCGTGCGGGCGCCGCCCCGTCGGGCGCGTCAGTGCGCGGAGTGCTTCTCGGCCCCCCGGTGCCGGTGGCCCGGGAGTTCGGGGTGGTGGGTCCGGCCGGCCGGCGGGGCGGCTGCCGCGAAGCCGCGGCGGCCGCCGTGGCCGAAGGTGTCGTCGCCGACGTACGCGCCGGTGCGGGCCGCGGTCGGGTTGTCGGTGTGCAGCTGCGGTGCGAGCGGGGTGGTGCTGGCCGCCATCGAGCGGCGCTCCAGGATGTCCTGGGTGCCCCGGCGCAGCTCGGTCATCCTGGCCGTCGATCGTTCGGTCATCGTCGACCTCCCTTCGGCGGCGCCTGCTCCCGCGGCGTGCGGGGCCGGGCGTCCGCGCGGTCCGGCATACGTTCCGTTATGCCCGGATACCTGCTGGTATACACCCCTGAGCGTTCCCTGGCATTCCGCCGGAGAACGGTTGCTGTTGGCACCCGTGTGGGAGCATGCCGCGTGGCCACGGTGATACAAGATGAGCATTCCTGGACCTCACCCGCCGGGCCCCCCGAACCGGGCGGCCCGAGGCGCGGCGACCCGCTGCGGGTCCGGCACCCCGCCGCGCTGATCCGGCTGCTGGCCGGTCTCGCGGCCGTCGGGCTCGTCCTGCTGGTCGCCGACTACGCCCAGCTCACCGCCACCGGCCTGGACCACGACATCTCGCTCGGCGCCGACCTGCTGCCGGGCGCCCCGGTCCGGGTGGCCGGCACCCTGTGCACCGCCGCCCTGCTGCTCGTCCCGGCCGGCTTCGCCATCGCCCGGCTGCTGCGCGGCGACCGCCGCCGGGTCACCGACGGCGTGCTCGCCGCGGTGATCGCCTTCGGGCTCGCCCTCGGCCTCGACCTCGCCGTGGCGGGCCTGGCCACCCTCACCCACACCGCCCCCGACGGCCCCGGCCGCACCGACCCGGTCTACGGGCACCTGGCCCCCGTCCTCGCCTTCATGACCACCGTCGGCACCGTCGGCCAGACCCGCTGGCGCACCGCGCTCTCCGTCGCCCTCACCCTGGCGGGCGTCTGCGGCCTGCTCACCGGCTACGCCACCCCGCTGTCGGTGCTGCTCGGCCTGCTGGTCGGCTGGACCGCCGCGCACGGCACCCGGTACGCGCTCGGCGAGCCCACCAGCCTGCCCACCGACCGGCAGCTGCGCACCACCCTCGGCAAGGCCGGCGTCCGCCCCGAACGGATCCGCCGGGCCGGCCCCAACCGCTACCTGGTCACCCAGAGCGAGGACCGGCCCGAGCTGGACGTCCGGCTGATCGACCGGCAGGCCCAGGCCAGCGGACTGCTGCACCGCATCTGGCAGCTGCTGCGCCTGCGCACCGCGCCCCCGGCCCTCGGCCTGCGCCCGGTCCGCACCGCGCTGGAGCGCCAGGCCCTGCTGGCGTACGCGGCGACCGCCGCCGGGGTGCGCACCCCGGCCCCGCTGGCCGTGGCCGAACTCGGGCCGGACGCCGCCGTGGTGGCCTACCCGCTGCTGGCCGCCCGACCGCTGCACGAGCTGTCCGACCAGGAGCTGACCGACGAGGTGCTGGCCGACGCCTGGCAGCAGCTGCGGCTGCTCCAGCGCCGCCAGCTGGCGCACCGCACCATCGGCCCGGACAGCGTGCTGGTGGACGCCGCCGGCGCCGTCCACCTGGTTGACCTGGCCGACGGCGAGATCGCGGCCGGCGAGCTGCTGCTCAAGCTCGACCTGGCCGGGCTGCTCACCGTCCTCGCGCTGCGGGTCGGCCCGGAGCGGGCGGTGCGGTCCGCGACGGCGACGCTCGGCCAGGGCGCGGTCGGCGCCGCGCTGCCGCTGCTCCAGCCGATCGCGCTCGCCCGCGGCACCCGGGCCGCCCTGCGCGAACACCCGGGCCTGGTCGCCGAGGTCCGCGCCGAGGTGCTGCGCAGCCTGCCCCAGGCGCCCGCCGAGCCGGTCCGGCTGGAGCGGCTGCGCCCGCGCACCCTGATCACCGTGCTGGCCGGGATGCTGGCCGGCTTCCTGCTGCTGAAGGAGCTGTTCCGGGGCAGCAACCCGATCACCGTGCTGGCCGGGGCCGACCCGCTCTGGCTGGCCGCCGCCGCGGCGGTCGCCACCGCCAGCCACCTGGCGGCCGCGCTCGGCCTGATCGGCTTCGTCCCCGAGCGGCTCCCCTTCGGCCGCACGCTGGTCGCCCAGGTGGCCGGGTCCTTCGTCAAGGTGGTGTCGCCGACCGCGGTGGGCGGGGCCGCGGTCAACACCCGCTACCTGCAGCGCAGCGGGATCCCGACCGCGCAGGCGCTGTCCAGCGTGGGCGCCGCGCAGCTGCTCGGGATGGTGCTGCACCTGCTGCAACTGGCCTGGTTCGGCTGGCTGGTCGGGCGCGGGCCGGGCAACGAGATGCCCAACCCCGTGGTGATGGCGATGGTGGTGGCGGTGCTGGGGCTGCTGGTGCTGGCGGGGATGGCCGTCCCGTGGCTGCGCCGCCGGCTCCAGGCGCTGCTGCGTCCGCTGCGGGCCGAGGTGCTGCCGCGCCTGCTCGACCTGCTCCAGCAGCCCGGCAAACTGGCCGCCGGCGTGGCCGGCCAGCTGCTGGTCTCGCTGGCCTTCGTCACCTGCCTGTACTGCTGCGCACGGGCGATCGGCCAGACCCCGGGCTACTCGGCGGTCGGCTTCACCCTGATGACCGGCAACGCCGTCGGCTCGGCCGTGCCCACCCCGGGCGGGGTCGGCGGCGTGGAGACCGCGCTCCAGCAGCTGCTGGCCAGCCTCGGCGGGATGGACGACGGGACGGCGCTGGCGGTGGTGGTGCTGTACCGGCTGCTCACCTTCGTCCTGCCGGTGCTGCCCGGCTGGGCCGCCTTCGCCTGGCTGCAGCGCCGCCGGGCGCTCTGAGAGAACCCCGCACCCCGGCCCCGTACCAGGACCGGTCCCGGCTCGGACCCGGTCCCGGTCCCGACTCAGACCCGGTACTCGTCCTCGTCCAGGTCGACCTCGCGGGTCTGCTCGACCGCGTCGCCGTCGTCCGAGTCCCCGGCGCCCATCGCCCGGCGCTCGCTCAGCAGCTCGAGGTCGTCGCCGAGGTGACCGTCCACCTCGCGCTCCTCGTCCGCCGCCTCGACGACCACCGGCGATTCCTCGTCGAAGTCCTCCGGAAACTCGGGGCTCTCAGGATTCTGGGGCATGTCGCCAGTATCCGCCGCGGCCGCGCGCTTGGCGCGGCGCCGACCGGCCGTCGGCGTGTTGCCCCGGCCGGGGCGGGCCGGTGGGGCCGCTCAGCTCCCCCGCGCTGGTGATGATGCACCGGGCCACCGCCGACGTGATCCGGGTCAAGGGCGCGTGGAGCTTCGCGCTGAACCTGCCCGCGACGGAGGGCAGCGAGGCGGCCGAGGCCTGGGCCGAGATCGAGCGGCGCTGCCTGGAACTGCTGGACCGGGCCCAGCGGGGGCGTGATCGACGCCGGCGCCGACCTCGGCCGGGTCACCCGGGCCTTCTACGCCCTGCTCGGCGAGGCCGTCCACAGCCGGCCCGCTGGACCCGGACGCGCGGGCCGCCCGGATCGTCGACACCCTGCTGCACGGCGCCGGCCCCCGCTGAGTGCTCGGCGGGGGCCGGGGACCGTACGGCACGGGCCGCGAGGGCGGCCCGGTGCCCGTCAGCCGAAGCGGCCGTTGACGTAGTCGGCGGTGCGCTGGTCGGCCGGGCTGGTGAAGATCTGCCCGGTGGGCCCGGCCTCGACGATCCGCCCCGGGGTGTCGTGGCTGGCCAGGAAGAACGCGCAGGACTGCGAGACCCGTTGGGCCTGCTGCATGTTGTGGGTCACGATGACGATGGTGAGCCGCCCGCGCAGTTCGGCGATGGTCTCCTCGACCCGGCGGGTGGAGGTCGGGTCCAGGGCCGAGCAGGGCTCGTCCATCAGCAGGATCTCCGGGGAGACCGCCAGCGACCGGGCGATGCACAGCCGCTGCTGCTGGCCGCCGGAGAGCGCGCCGCCCGGGGTGTGCAGCCGCCCGCTGACCTCGTTCCACAGGCCGGCCCGGCGCAGGCTGGACTCGATCAGGTGGTCCCGCTCCTGGCGGCCGACCTTGATCCCGGCCAGCTTCAGGCCGCTGGCCACGTTGTCCGCGATGGACATCGCCGGGAACGGGTTGGGCCGCTGGAAGACCATGCCGATCCGGCGCCGCACCTCGGCCGGCCGGCGGCCCGGCGCGTAGACGTCCTCGCCGTCCAGCAGCACCTCCCCGGCCAGCGCGGCGCCGCGCACCATCTCGTGCATCCGGTTGAGGATCCGCAGGTAGGTGGACTTGCCGCAGCCCGAGGGCCCGATCAGCGCGGTCACCTCGCCGGCCCGCATGGCCAGCGAGACCCGGTCCAGCACCTTGTGGTCGCCGAACCACGCGGAGATCGCGCGGGTCTCCAGTCCGGCCAGCGCCGCGTCCTGGCCGCCGGCGGAACCGGCGGAGGGGCCAGCGGCGGCCCGGTCGGTGACGCGCGGCAGCGGGGCGGTGTCGGCCTCGGTCATGGTGCAGGTCCTTCCGAACGGGTGGTGGCTCAGTAGAGGTTGGGCAGCAGGGCGGCGGCGTTCTCGTAGACCGCCCAGAGCAGCGCGGCCAGCACCGGGCTGAGGCTCAGCCAGCCCGCCCGCGGGTGCCAGCGGCGGACGGCGACGGTGGTCGCCGCCGCGGCGCCCAGCAGCGCCAGCGCCCACAGCTGGAGCCCCGCCAGGGCGCCGCTGTCCACGGCGAGCGCGCGGTCGGCGGGCAGCAGGGCGGGGCGCCCGCCCGCCGCGGGCTGCGGCTCGCCGTCCAGCCGGGCGCCCACCAGCACGGTGCCGGTAGGGATCCAGCCGGAGTCGCTGGTGACCAGCACCAGCCGGGCCGGGGCGGTGTCGGTGATCGGGTGGTCGCCATCCCCGTAGGCGTTGACCACGTAGACGGAGCTGCCCTGCCCGGTGGTGACCTCGATCCGGTCGCCGACCCGCAGCTCGGACAGCCGGGCGAACGGCGCGCCGAACGAGGAGCCCCGGCCGAACAGCACGCTGGCGCCGCGCTGGCCCGGCAGCACCGAGTCCCGGCGGTGGCCGGGGCCGCGCATCAGGTCGCGGCCGGTGGTGCCCTCGACCACCACGGCCTGGCGCAGCCCGATCGCGGGGATGTCCACGACGGCCACCGGGTCGCCGTCCGCGGTCGGCCCGGTGGGGGCGACCGCGGTGGCGAGCCGGTCCCGGAAGGTCTTGTACGCGGTGGACTGGAAGTGCTGCTGCTGCAGGCCCGACAGCGCCAGCAGGTACCCGGCGAAGCCGAGCAGCAGCGCCGCCGCCAGGGTGGCCGCCCAGCCGGCCTGCACCACCCGGCGGCGCCCGCCGGAGAGGGCGGGCGGCGCCGGCGGGGACGGCTCGGCGGGCAGCGGCACGGGCTCCGGCGGCTCGGCCGCGGGCGGCCGGTCCAGGGTGGGGGCGGTCATCGGGCCCCACCGCCCGCCGCCGCGCGCCGGCGGCGCTGCAGCCAGTGGCCGAGCAGCGGCGGCACGGCCACCACGCCCAGCAGTTCCAGCGCGGTGAGGGTGGAGAGCACCCAGTCCTCGGGCCGGCCGCCGACCGCGACCACGGTGGCCGGCAGCGCGCCGCCACCGCCCCCGCTCCCGCCGCCGCCGGCGGTGACCACCTCGCCGGTCTGCGGGTCGACCACCTGCTCGGCCCCGGTGCCGCCGGCCGCGGCCGCACCGCCGGCGCCGCCGTCGCCCTGGCCGCCGGTGCTCCCACCGGTGCCGCCCCCGGCCGAACCGCCGGAGGACCCGCCGGCGGCCGAACCGCCGCCGCTGCCACCGGGCTTGGCCACGGCCTGGCCGTTCTGCACGGTGCAGTCGAGCGGCGCGCCCTGCTTGTCGCACGGGCTGGGCTGCGGCGCGTTCTTCAGCACGGTCAGCTCACCGGCCGAGTTGAAGGTCGGATTGGCGCAGTTGCTCAGCGAGTTGGGGTCGACCTGGCTGGCCTGGCCGGGGATGTGGGCGACCTGGAGCATGCCGCCGCGGACCAGGTTGCGCGGGATCGGCGAGTAGCCGAGGCTGTCCGCCTCGCCCTGCCCCTGGCACAGCACGTACGAGATGAACCGGCTGAGCGCGCTGCCCTTGTCGTTGGTGAAGCGCGGCGGCGGCGGGAGGGCCGCGCCGCCCCGGGGGACGATCAGGTAGCTGTAGCTGGACACCGGGTAGGAGCGCGGATCGGTCATCGAGTAGACGCCGTCGAGGTTCTGCTGCAGGAAGTCCGGGTCCGAGGCCGGGGTGGCGTCGTCGACGCCGCGGATCTTCGCGGCGGTCAGCGCCACCGCCACGTTGGAGGCGGTCGGCAGGCTGTAGTACCCGGCCGGGTTGAGCACCTTGACGACGGGCCAGTTGCTTCGCTTGGCGAAGGCGTACTCGTCGTAGCCGATCGCGCCGAGGCCGGTCGGCGACTGGATGTAGCCGGCCACCACGTCGGAGCCGTTCTGGGCGACCATCCGGCCGGCCGGCGGGTAGAACTCGGTGTAGTCGCCGCAGCTCACACCGTTGACCTGGGCGCAGTAGCTGTCCCACTCGGCCTTGTGGGTGTGCTCCATCCAGCGGGTGAACTGGGCGGTGGCGCCCGACCCGTCGGAGCGGACCACCGGGGTGATCGGCAGCTTGGGCAGCGCGCGCCCGTACTCCTGGGTGATCTTCGGGTCGTCCCAGGAGGTGATCTTGTTGGTGAAGATGCCGACCAGGGTCGCGGGCGACAGCCGCAGGTCGGTGACGCGCTTGCCGCCGACCACCAGGTTGTACATGAACGCCGTGCCGCCCGCGGTGATCGGCACGTACGAGTAGCCGTACACCGGGTTCTCCGGCTGGCCCGCGCCCGAGCCCGCCCCGCCGCTGCTCACACCGGTGTCGGCGCGGGAGCGGAACGGCACGTCGGAGGCGGTGAAGTCGTCCTGGCCGTTGCTCCACTGGGTGCGGCCGGCGGCCGAACCGACCGGGCTGAAGTTGATCTGGATGCCCTGCGGCGCCACGTCCTGGCGCCACTGGTCGATGGCCGGCCCGGCCCAGCTGGAGCCGTCGGCGTTCAACGAGGTGGCGGCGTGCGCGGGCGGGCTGGCCAGCAGCACCAGCAGGACGCCGAGCAGGACGGCCAGCGGACGCGCGGCCCGGGGGCCTGTCATGGGGACTCCTTGCGAGCGGTGGTGGCGGTGCGGGTTCATCGGGCGGCCCCCGCCGGGACTCCGGACGGCCGGACGGCCCGGTCGGCCCGGTCGGCCCGGTCGGCGCGGTCGGCCCGCGCCTGCCGGCGCAGCGTCATCCGCCCGGCGGGGCGGCCGCCGAGCACCCGGGCGGCCACGAACAGGATCAGGACGATCACCATCAGCGCGAGCGCGGCGGCGAAGGCGCGGGCGACCATGTCGGGGTAGGGCTGCTTGACGTAGTTCCAGATGTAGAGCGGGAGGCTGACCTGCCGCCCCTCCAGCGGGTTGGCGTTCATCCCGGCGGTGAAGCCCGAGGTCAGCAGCACCGGCGAGGTCTCGCCGACGCCGCGCGCCATGCCGAGCACCACCGCCGTCATCAGGCCGGGCCGGGCGGTGGGCAGCACCACGTTCCACACCGTGCGCCACTGGCTGCCGCCGAGCGCGTACGAGGCCTCCCGCAAGGTGCCGGGGACCAGGCGGATCACCACCTCGGCGGCCCGGGTGACGATCGGCATCATCATCACGGTCAACGCCAGCGAGGCGGCCAGGCCGCTCTTCTCGGCGCCGAAGGTGAGGATCACCACGCCGAGCACGAACAGGCCCGCCACGATCGACGGCAGCGCGGTCATCGCCTCGACCAGGGTACGCACCGGCCGAGCCAGCCGGCCGCCGACCTCGGACATGAAGACCGCCGCCGCGATGCCGAGCGGCACCGCGAACAGGGTGGCCAGGCCCAGCTGTTCGAGCGAACCGACGATCGCGTTCAGCGCCCCGCCGGAGGTGATCGGCGAGAGCGCGGCGGTGTGCTCCATCGACTCGGTGAAGAAGTTGACGTGCTGCGCCGCGTCCAGGCCGCGCACCAGCACGTAGCCGATCTGGTCCAGGATCAGCCCGACCACCAGCAGGCCGGAGCTCCAGGCGACGAGGGTGACCATCCGCTCGCGGACGTTCAACGGGTCCCACTGGAGCCGGCCGACGGCGAAGTACGTGCCGAGGAACAGCGCGTACCAGCAGAGCAGGAAGCCCTGCGCGCCGCTGAACGGCAGCAGCCGCTCGTACAGCAGCCAGTCCAGGGCCAGCGAGCCGGCGGCCGAGGCGGCCAGCGACCAGAGGTCGGCCCGGCTCGCCCCGCTCAGCTTCAGGCGGCGCTCGGGGGCATCGGGGGCCGCGGCCGGCGCGGGCTTGGCCATGGACGGTGGCGCGGTGGCGCTCATCGGGAGGGTTCCCTTCGGGAGGGGATCGGCACGGTGGGCGGCGGGCACGGGTCAGTCCGCCGTGGCCGCGCCGGAGCGCGAGCGGTTGATGATCACGCCGGCGGCCAGGTTCACCAGCAGGGTGAGGGCGAACAGCACCAGGCCGGCCGCCATCAGGGCGGACAGCGAGAGCGAGTCCGACTCGCCGAAGCGCAGCGCGATCAGCGCCGAGATCGAGTTGGCGCCGTTCTCCAGCACGTGCCCGGTCACCTTGAACGAGGGCGAGATGATCAGCGCGACCGCGATGGTCTCGCCCATCGCCCGGCCGAAGCCCAGCATCACCGCGCCGATCACCCCGCCCCGGCCGAACGGCAGCACCACGGTGCGCACCATCCCCCAGCGGGTCGAGCCCAGCGCGTACGCGCCCTCCCGCTCGCCGGCCGGCGCCTGGGAGAACACCTCCCGGCTCAGCGAGGTGATGATCGGGATGATCATCAGCGACACCACCACGCCGGCGATGAAGGTGGAGGAGGTGTACGAGGTGCCGATGTCGCCGGTGCGCACCTTCAGGAACGGGAGGACCCCGCCCAGGTGCAGCGCCAGCCAGCGGATGAACCCGACGATCCGCGGCTGCAGGAAGAACAGGCCCCACAGGCCGTAGACGATGCTCGGGATCGCCGCCATCAGGTCCACCAGCGAGACCAGCACCGAGCGCAGCCGCGGCGGCGCGTACTCCGAGATGAAGACCGCCGCGGTGAGTGCCACCGGGACGGCGATGCAGAGCGCGATCAGGGCGATCAGCAGGCCGTTGGGCAGCACCGCGGCGATGCCGAACCGGTGCGCGGCGGTCTGCCAGCGCTGCTCGGTGAAGAAGGACCAGCCGACCGCCCGCAGCGCCTGGGAGCCGCGCAGCAGCAGGAAGAACGCGATCAGGCCCATGATCAGGAAGACCGAGAGCCCGGCGGCCCGCAGCACGCCCCGGAACAGCCGGTCGGCCGGCGCGGCGGGGGCGCTGATCACCCGCGGCCGGTCCTGCGCCGGATCGTCGGCGGGCGGCATCAGGGGGGCGGCGGACTGGAGGTGGGATGCCATCGGGTTCGTCTCTCTCCGGCTCTCTGGTCTCTGCTGGTCTCTCTGGCCCCGGCGGGCCCTGCGGCCCGGCCGGGCGGACGGGATGGCCGGTGCCGGCCGGGCCTGGACGGCGGCCCGGCCGGCACCGGGCGGCTCAGCCCCCCGAGCCGGTCAGCCGCGACCAGGACCGGCGGGCCGCACCCGAGATCCGGGTGCCCGCCGCCGTACCGCCCAGCAGCAGCGCCGCGGGCCCCCCGACCAGCAGCACCCCGCCGGCCACCAGCACCACCGGCAGCAGGATCCGGGCCGCCCCGGCCCGGTCCGCGGAGGGCCGGCCGACCGGCGCGGCGGCCAGCGCGGAGGCGCTCGACGAGGGCTTGGCGCCGCCCGCCGCCACCGGTGCGCCGGTCACCGGGTCAACGGCGCCGGTTGCCCCGCCCCCGGTCCCGCCGCCGATCCCGCCACCGGAGGAACTCCCCCCGGTGGAGCCGCCGCTGCCGCCGGCCGTGCCCCCGGTGCCCGAGCCGCCGCTGCCGCCGTCACCGCCGCCCGCCGCCGGGGCGGTCTGGTTGCCGGGGAGCGCGCCGTCCTGCGCCGCCACGTGCTGCGCGGCGCGCTGCGCCTGCTCGCCCTGGGCGGTGGAGAGCGCGGTGTAGCCGGGGGCGAGCCGGCCGGGGCCCCAGCCGTAGACCTGGCCGCCGCCGGCGTCGGTGACCTGCCGCACGAAGCGGGAGACCGCGGCCGCCTTGCCGGCCGCCAGGCCCTCGGTCGGCAGCATCGCGTACTGCACGGTGGTGAGCGGGTAGGCCGCCCGGTCGCCGGCGAACGCGGAACCGCGGTCACCGTACGGCAGTTGCTGGGTGCCGGTGGTCTGGTCGACCGGCATGTCGGCCACCGCCGCCTGCATCCCGCTCAGCGTCGGCGCGACGAACCCGCCCGCCGGGTTGAGGAGTTCGGCCTCCGGCAGGCTCATCGCCTGCGCCGAGCCGGCGTCCAGCACCGCGAAGAAGCCGCGCTCGCCGACCGGCTGCGGGATGCACTTGTCGTGGCCGCCGGTCGCGGTGACGTCCGGGTTCAGGCAGGAGGCCAGCGCCTGGAGGGCGTTGCGGGTCACCTGGCCGAGACCGCCGAGCAGCGGGTTCCACTCGTACTGCTTCCAGCTCTTGGGGCCGGAGTAGTCCTGCGGCTGGAAGGCGTCGACCGGGTAGCCGGAGAACTTCGGCTTCAGGTAGAGCGCGTCGAGGTGCATGCCCCACGGGTCGTCGGCGCCCTGGAGGAACTGGCTCGCGTCCGGGTCCGCCGCGATCCACGCGGTCAGCTGGTGCACCAGGTCGGTGGTGCCGCCGACCACCACCGGGGAGGTGGCCCGGAAGTCGCCGTTGATCAGGCAGCCCGGCCAGACCGGCCCGTTCACCGGGTCGCTCGGGTTCAGCTGCTTGAACTCCGGGTCCTCGAAGATGCAGAGCGGGTTGCCCTGCACCGACTCGATGTCGTCCTGCCCGGCCATCCGGTACGACTGGGTCAGCATCTTCGCCAGCAGCCGCGCGTTCAGCCGCAGCCGGCGGACCTGCTGGTGGGTGGCGCCGTCGTCGACCAGGTACGCCACCGAGATCGCCGAGTTGGCCAGCGGCGCGTACACGTACGGCCGGGCGGCGGGGCCGGTGTCGGGGCGGGCGGTCAGCGCCAGGTCGCTGCCGGAGCGGCGCAGGAAGGCCGCGCGGGCCTGCGGCTCGCCGCCGCCGAAGGTGTACTGGAGGTTCAGCGGGTTGTCGCCCTGGCACAGACCGGCCCGCCACTGCTGCATCGCCCGGTTGGCCATCTCCAGGCCGGTGGCGGAGAACGCGGAGGCGCCGTCCGCGCAGTCGTCGGCCGAGGGGGCGAAGGTCAGCGGGACGACCGCCCGGTGGGTCCACGCGCAGGCCTCGCCGCTGCGCCAGCTGTCCGGCCCGACGTTGGCCCGGTCGAGCATGGCGTCGGTGGCCGAGTTGTAGAAGTAGTCCACGTCCGGCGAGTGGTCCTCGCAGTTGATCTGGCCCGGCTCCGCCTGGTAGGCCCCGATCGGGTCACCGCCGTAGTTCGGCTCCACCACCAGCGAGCAGGCGTGGTTCTGGTCGCAGCCGAGGGTCTGGCTCTGCTGCGAGGTCCAGACCTCGATCGAGAGCGAGCCGGTGCCGTCCGGCCGGGTGGCCCCGATCACCATGTTGGTCGGGAACTCGGGGGTGTTCAGGCCGGCCGCGGGGGCCTTCTGCTCGAAGCCCTTGGCCGGGTCGCCGCCGTAGAGCAGCGAGCCGTAGCAGTCGGTCGGCTTCGGGTCGGTGCCGCGGCACTGGTACACCCGGACCGGGTAGACCGCGTTGGTGTCGTAGGCGCCGTTCGACGGGTGCCGGACGGTGCTCACCGGGCTGCCGAACAGGTCCACGGTGGGGGTGAAGCCCGACCAGGACACCTGGACCACCCGGTTGGTCAGCCCGGTCGCCGGGGTGACCGTGACCGACCCCGGCGCGCCGTACGTCCCGCTCGCCGGGTCCCAGACCGGCGGGCCGGCGACGGTCACCCCGCCGGCGGCCTGCGCCCGCGGGGCTCCGTCGAGGCCCAGCGGGACGATGCCGATCGCCACCACCACCGCCCAGGCGAAGGATGCCGCCAGCAGCATCCTCGGCCACCTCGGGCGGCCGATCGGACGGGGTGGGCGGAGTCTCATGGTGGGCACCTCCGGGTGCGGCGGGACGGCCGGGCAGGGCGGAACGAGGCGTCGACGGACTCCGGTTCGCGGAGTCGACGGCCTGCCGGACGACTCCATTCGGCCAGACCGACATGACGATTGACTGTCGCTCAGGTGGATGGGGCCACAACTGGCCCACGGTCGGCCGCACTTCACCGGCTAGTGATCAATCCCGTTGTACTGTAAGGAACTTGGCGTGATCTGTTCGCCGGGCCGGGAACGGGCGAGGGGCCACGCGGTGGCTGCGTGGCCCCTCGGGGGATCGGGCCGCCGGCCCGGGGCACAGGGACCCCGGGGCGCGGACGGTCCGGCGGCTCAGGAGGCCGGGGTGAAGTTCACCGTGAGCGAGCCGATCGACTGGCCGGCGGCGAAGAAGGTGGTGTTCAGCTTCTGGTCGAGCAGCTGCGCGGCCTGGGCGTCGACGGTCAGGTCCGCCGAGGTCAGGGTCTGCAGGGCGCCGGTGCGGGTCACCCGGGCGTCGCCGGCCGGGTCGGCCAGCGCGATCGGGGTGGTGGAGCCCGCCGGGACACCGGTCAGCTGCCAGCTGTCCACGCTGAACGCCAGCTGCTTGAAGACCAGGGAACGGCCGGTCTTCACGTCGATCACCAGGAGGCTGCCGCCGACCTCGACGTTGCCGTAGAACTGCGGGATGTCGGCGACGCCGCCGGTGACCGGGAAGGTCGCCGAGAGCCCGGTGGTCCCGTCGTACGAGCCCGTGCCCGAGGGCAGCGGCAGGGCGATGATGCCCGCCAGCGCGGCCTGCTGGAAGAAGGTGTTGCTCTCGTTCACCACGATGCTGCCGGTGGCCGGGGTGGCGGCGGCGGCCGGGGTGGCGGCCACCGCGCCGGCGGCGAGGGCCAGGGTGGCGGTGCCCGCGGCGACGCGGACGGCGAGACGGGCGGCGGGACGGGACATCGGCGGTTCTCCTCGACTACGTGGGGCCCGCTCGGCGGGTCCCGGGGTTGCTGGCGTACTGAGCCGGTGCGGTGCCGGTCCCGCCCGCCGCACCGGCCGGTGGGCCGGGCGGCGGACGGGACCGGTGAGGTGCCGTGCGCGGTGCTAGGACGTGCTGGTCACGTGGTGCGGGTGGAGCCGGTTCCGGATCCGGAGCAGGATCAGAACGTGCCGCAGGCGGTGCCCGGCAGGTTCAGGAAGCCGTAGCTGGTGATGGAGGCCTTGCCGCCGGTCGCGCTGCAGACCCAGCCGCTCTGGCCGAAGATGGCGCGCAGCTGGCTGCCCACGCCGAACTCGGTGTCACGGACGACCGTGTACAGCACCCGGCCGTAGGAGCCCGCGGCGAAGGCCGGGTTCAGGGTGTTGGTGCCGGTCAGCGGGTTGACCCCGTTGACCTGGCGGACGGTCAGCACGCCGACGTTGTCGGTCGCGGTGGTGTGACCGTTCAGCTGGCCCACGTAGTGGCCGACCGAGTAGGGGAAGACCACGTTGACGTCGTTCAGCGCGGCGTCGGTGCCCTCGTTCTCCTCCGGGCCGGTCACCACGCAGGCGCCCGGGGTGAGGGCGGTGCCGCCACCGTTGATCGCGGTCAGGAAGAAGGAACGGGTGCCGGAGGAGGCCTGCGGCAGGTACGGCTTGATGGTGGCGTTCGGCAGCGAGGCCGAGATCTGGTTCCAGTTGGTCTTGGTGCAGGAGTAGATCGCCACCAGGTCGGCCGTGGTCAGGTTCGCCGGGGCGTTGCCGCCCGCCTTGGCGGACCAGGACACCGCGTCCTTGGCCAGGTTCACGAAGTCGAAGCCGGCCGGGTCGGTGGCCTGCTTGGCCCGGGAGGAACGGGCGAAGTCGACCGTGGCGTTGGTGTTCGCGTTGAGCGCGGTGATACCGGCGCCGGAACCGTTCGGGCGGGTGATGGAGGTCGCGCCGGTCTTGGTGGTGAGCGGGGAGCTGCCGGTGGCGTCCCAGCTGTACAGGCGCGGAGCGGTGCTGCCGCTGCTCGTCAGGAAGGTGTTGTAGTCGGTGGAGAACTGGTTGTACAGAGCCTGCGTGGTGTCCGAACCCACGCCCACGATCGAGCCGGCGGCCGGCAGGCTCGCCGGGTCGGCGGCGGCGGGCGAGACCGCGACGGTCGCGAGCGAGGCGGTGATCGCGGTGGCGGCGAGCAGCTTGGCGGCGGTGTGACGCATGTTCCTCTTCCTCCGGTGGGAGAGACGTACATCGCGTGACCCCGGACCCGGAGAGGGCCCGCGGCGCCGGGCGGCTGGTGTGCGGCCCCCGGCGGCACCGATACTTGCGGCGCCGCCCACGGCCCGGGAAGTGCCGTCCGCATGTGACCGGATCCGGCGCCAGCCGGTGTGGACGGTCCGACCGGGGAGCGTCACCGCAGCTCAGCACGGGTCGCCGGGCGACCTGATCGACCATCAGTTTCCGGTTCCGGCGCGGCACCGTTCTTCTCCCGGTGGCGACTCGGGGGGCGGCCGGTCACCTGACGGCCACCACCGCACCCCGCCCACGTCCGGTCCACCGCGCTCACCAGGGCCAACGGTCCAGCGGGCCCGGCACGCGCAGCGCGTACTCCAACTGCTGGAGAGCGGTACGGAAACTCCCGATGCCCTGCCGGCACTGGTCCCGCCGGAGGTAGCCGCGGGCGCTGCGGGCGATCAGCTCGGGCCCGTCCGCCCCCGGCCGGGTGCTGCGCGGCGGCAGGCAGGCCGTCCACACCCACAGGTGCGGGCCGCCCTGCGCGAGCTGGTACCGCAGGGCCGCCCGCTCCACCAACAACTCCCGGACCCCGGCCAGGAGTTCCTCCTCACTCCGGTAGGGCCGGACCGAGGTGGCCAGCCGGCGTCCGTTCGCGGCGCTCAGCGTCCAGCCGACCGCCCCGTCCGCGCCCTGGGTAGCCAGCAGGCGCGGACGGCGCTGCGCGCTCACCGCGGCGACCCGGGAGCGGCCCGCCACTCCTCGGCCTGCCGGGCGAGTAACGCCACGAATCTTCGGAAGGCGCTCTGACAGGTGGCGTAGCGCTCGTACGCCCGGTGCGAGCGCACCAGCGGATTGCCGCGCGGACCGGGGACCACCCAGACCCAGCCCAGGCCCTCCCGGACGTGGGTGATCCGGGCCACCAGCGCCGGCCCCGCGGCGACCAGTTCGGTGAAGCCGCGCTCGGCGTCCGCCACCGATTCGAAGACCGGTGGGGAGACCGCCACCACCCGCCCGTTGGGCGCCTTGAGCTGCCAGTGGAACCGGCCGCCCGGCGCGCGTTCCGCCTGCAG
Organism: Kitasatospora sp. NPDC094015; assembly: GCF_040304075.1. NCBI lineage: Bacteria > Bacillati > Actinomycetota > Actinomycetes > Kitasatosporales > Streptomycetaceae > Kitasatospora > Kitasatospora sp. NPDC094015. The sequence goes on along the minus strand of NZ_JBEOUL010000025.1, from coordinate 76,833 downwards.
GCCCTCCCACCGCGCCGCACTCCCGCCGCCGCGCCGTTCGAGCGCCGGACCATCCACTGCCGCCCCCGGGGGTAGGGGCCCCACGGGCCGGCCGCGCGCGGGAGCGCTCCCGGACGGCGGCGGCGCACGCGAGGACCTTTTGTGAAGACATGACCAAGCAGGTCAAAGCTACGTGTGCATACCGGGGACCAGGAAGCGTGATCAGCCTCCAACCACGCTTCTTCCCCGGGAAGTTCCCCCGCATTAATCTGACCGCTCATCATTCGGCCGCTCGGCGCATCGCGCTCCGGGCGACGGGGCGCCACTTCCAGTCAACTCGCCGAGTGCGACACGGTTTTGGCCACAACGGGTGACCTCGCCGGAGACACGCCGAGCCGGCCCGGCGCCCCCTGCCAGGATCAGGGCCGCACCCCCTCCCCCGTCCCCCGCGGCCACCCGAGGAGCTCCATGCCCGAACAGCACGAGCACGGCGAGACCGGCGTCCACTCCGGGCGCAGCGCACACGATGCACACCTCGGATCCACCTCCGACCGGCCCGAGCCGGCGGCCGGCACCGACCCGATCACCGACCCCGCGACCGCACCGGACCCCACCGCCGACCCCGGGGCCGCTCCCGACACCGGGCCCACTCCCGACACCGGCCCCGCGAGCGACGGGGAGAGCCTGCGGCTCCAGTTCCCCGCCGATCGCAGGCTCCGCTCCCAGCAGTCGCTGTCGGTGCTGGCGATGAGCCGCCGGCTGCCCCAACTGGTGCGCCGCGCCTTCGCGCTGGCCTGGCGGGTGGACCGGCTCGCCACCGTCCTGCTGCTGGTCCTCCAGGCCCTCTCCGGCCTCCTCGGCGCGCTCGCCCTGGTGGCCACCACCGAGACCATCCGGCTGGTGGCGGCCGGCCGGATCGCCGACCACCTCGGCGAGGCTGCGCCGTCGCTCGCCGTGCTCGGCCTGGCCACCGGGCTGCGTGCGCTGTTCGGGGTGGCCATCACCGGCCTGTCCGAGCGGCTGGCCCCGAGGATCGGCCGCGAGGGCGAGCTGACCCTGCTGGAGGCGGCCACCTCGGCCGAGCTGGCCGCGTACGACACCCCCGGCTACAACGACAAGTGGGACGCCGCCGACCGCGGCGCCGACGTCTCCAAGGACCTGATCGGGGACGCCCAGAACCTGATCTCCTCCGCCGTCTCCCTGCTCACCGCCGCCTCGGTGCTCACCGTGCTGCACCCGCTGCTGCTGCCCTTCCTGCTGGCGGCCTCGATCCCTTCCGGGGTGGCTGCCGTCCGGGCCGCCCAGGTGCACTACCTCGGCATGATGGAGACCCTGGAGGACCGGCGGCTGCTCGGGCTGCTGCGCTGGTTCCTGGTCGACAAGACCACCGCCGACCAGGTCAGGTCGGACACCGTCGCGGGGTTCCTGCTCGGCCGCTACCGCGCGGCCGGCACCCGGATCGACCGCACCACCGACCGGGCCGCCTGGCGCTCCGCCCGGATCAGCCTGGTCGGCGCGGTGGCCGCCGGCCTCGCCTCGCTGACCGTGTGGGTGGTGCTCGCCTGGCTGCTGACCAGCGGGCGGATGAGCGTCGCCTCCGCGGGCACCGCCGTGATCGGGCTGCGCACGGCGGCCACCGGGCTGCAGGGCATCGTCGGCTTCGGCGCCCGGCTGTACCGGCTGGGCCTGTACCTGGACGACTGGGCCGAGTTCGTCGAGCTGGCGGGCGGCCACCGGATCGACCGCGGCACGATCCGGCCGGCCGGCCCGGAGCTGGTCGAGGTCCGCGACCTGAGCTACACCTACCCGGGCGCCGACCGGCCGGCCCTGGACGGCGTCTCGCTCACCCTGGCCCGCGGCGAGATCGTCGCCCTGATCGGGGAGAACGGCTGCGGCAAGACCACCCTGATGAAGTGCCTGGCCGCGCTCAACCTGCCGCACGGCGGCGAGGTGCTCTGGGACGGCGTGCCCACCCGCGCCCTGGACGCGCAGGCCGCCTGGCGGCGCACCGCCGTGGTGCCGCAGGAGTTCGCCCGCTGGCCGCTCACCGCCCGGGACAACATCCAGCTCGGCCAGTCGCTGCGCGGCGGCGACGAGGCGGTACTGGCGGCCGCCGCCCGCAGCGGCGCGGACGAGGTGATCGGCGGCCTGCGTTCGGGCCTGGACACCCTGCTGGCCCGGGAGTGGTGGGGCGGGGTGGAGCTGAGCAGCGGCCAGTGGCAGCGGATCGCGGTGGCCCGGGCGCTGCACCGGGAGGCGGGCCTGCTGGTGCTGGACGAGCCGACCTCCGACCTGGACGCCCGGGTGGAGCACCGGATCTTCCACAGCCTGCGCGGCCTGGCCGAGAGCCGGGCGGTCATCCTGGTCACCCACAACCTGATCAACGCGGCGGTGGCGGACCGGATCGTGGTGATGCGGGCCGGGCGGATCGTGCAGACCGGCAGCTACGACCGGCTGATCACCGAGCCGGGCCTGTTCCGCGAACTGTGGCTGCTCCAGCGCGACCGCGGCCAGGTGCCGGCGCAGCGGGCGACCGGCCGCGACTGACCCGGGAGGCCGGGCATGCGCGAACCCCCGGGCCGGCGGCCCGGGGGTTCGGGTACGGCGGTCGGGGCGGGTCAGCCCGCGGGCCGCTGGAGCCAGTTCTCGTCGCAGTCGATCCGGATGGTCAGCGACCTGTCCTGCTCCAGGTTCTGGGCGTGGTCGACGGAGCGGTAGAGCAGGGTGTGCTCGCCGTCCCCGCTCACGGTGACCGGGCCGGTGTACTGCGTCCAGCCGGCGCCGTCGAGGTTGTACTCGGTCCTGGCCACCCCGGACACGTCGTCCGTCGCGGTCAGGGTCACCGTCACGTCCTCGTGGAAGACGCCGTGCATGCCGCCGTGCGGGTGGGTGGCTCCCTGCGGGTGGGTGGTGGCGGTGGTGACCGGCGGCGTGGTGTCCAGCGGCACCTCCATCCGGGCCTCCTCCATGGTCAGCTCGTCCTCCAGGGTCGGCGCCGGGACGCCGGCCGGACTGCCCGGGTGGCTGATCGAGCCGCCGCGCAGCTGGAGGGAGCCCCAGTCGTCGTAGCCGCTGAGCGTGGTGCGCACCTGGTCGTTGTTGGTGTCGAAGGCGACGGTGGGCCGGCTGATCACACCGTCGCAGTCCCAGTCGATCTCACCGGCACTGGAGGGCACGGTGACGAACCTGCCCTGCCCGTTGACGTTCGGGCAGTAGTGGATGGCGTCGTAGCCCTTGCCGGAGGGCGGGTACTGCCGCTCGTTCAGGCTGTTCTCGTTCAGCGGGAGCTGCTGGCGGGAGTAGTCGACGACCCCGGTGGTGGTCCCGATGGTCAGGCCCATCTGGTACGAGTAGTTCATCACGCTGAAGTACTGCGGCTTGTGGTTCGGGGTGTCGGCGTTGCCGCCGTGCCGCAGGCCCAGGTTGTGGCCCAGCTCGTGCATGAAGGTGCCGGCCTGCTGGTCGACCGAGCCCACCGAGTTGGTGAAGCTGCCCAGGCTGACGATGAAGTCGCTGCCGGGGGTGCCGGCGGAGATGCCGCTGGAGGTGCTGCCCGACTGGAGGTTGTGGGCCGAGACGGCGTAGTGGAAGATCGACGCCCGGCCGGTGCTGACGAAGCCGCCGGTGGCCGTCTTCAGGGTGTTGAAGGCGTTCCACTGGTACATGTTGTTGGCGTCCACGGTGCCGAGGTTGGTGGCCTCGGTCTGCTGCTTGGCCCGGCTCAGGGTGCCCCAGGTCTTGTTGGTGGCGAAGTCCAGGATGCTGTCGGGGCCGGCGTCGACGTGCAGGTTGATGCCGGTGGTCGGCGAGTGCCGGTTGTACGGCGAGTTGGCGAAGGCGTCGACGACCCGGCGGATGGCTGCGGCGTCCAGCCGGTGGCTGTGCGCGGCGTCGGCCATCCAGTCGAGCTGGACGAAGACGTCGGGCTTGTCGACCTTGGCGCCCATCCCGGGCAGGTCGATGAACTTGGCGGGGCTGCCGTCACCGGGGTCGATGGTGACGCCGTTGCGCTTCCAGTCGTCGGGGATGCCGTCGCAGGTGGTGGAGTTGCAGTCGAAGGTGAACTGCACGGTCGAGCCGGCGCCGGCGCCGCCGGAGTGGCCGAGCACGTAGCCGGTCGGCGCGGTCTGGGTGTAGGTGTTCGGCCCGGTGACGGGGACGTTCCAGCCGACCCGGGCGGTGCCGGTGGCGGCCTCCCCGGCCACCTGGTAGACCAGCGTCCCCTCGGTCCCGGCGGGGTCGCCGCAGGCGGTGGCGGTCCAGTGCCCGGTGGTCCCGGCGTCGATCCGGGCCGGGGCGAACGGGATCACGCAGCCGTGCGGAACGGTGATCGTCATGCCGATCAAGTCCCGGTCGCTGTTGTTGACGAAGTCCACCGTCACGCTGCCGCCCTCGCGCCGCGCCGCCGCGGCCGGCGTGATCGCCGCCACCAGCGTGAGCAGCGCGAGGACCACCACCGACACCACCGCGTACCCACCACGGCGGGCCGCCACTGCCACGGCCGGCCGCCCGGCCGACCCGAGAGAACGTTCTGTCGTCATACGGCCACGCTAGGCATCCACCCGCTGACAACCTGTCATGACCCGTCCAGAGTCACCCCGTCGGCCGCACCCGACCCGCGCCGGGGCGGGCGCGGCACGCCGTGGACGACCTGCCGCGCGTGCCAGACCAGGTGCAGACCAGGTGGTGGAACAGGTACCCGGGCGTGATCGGATGCGACGGCCCGTACTCCACGAGCACCGCTTCAACTCCCCCCCCCGCGCTGTACCGCAGCTCACCCTCAGCATCGCGCTGATAGCTCCCCAGTACGCACAGCAGCATCATCGGCTTGTGCGGCGCCCGGACATCCCCACTCGCCCACCGCCGCAGCCGCGCCACCCGCCCCAACCAATCCACATCGCCCACGCCGGCTGCGCCGGGCTCACCCACGACCTGCACTCGGGCACCCCGGGCCCACCAACGACGGAAGGCCTGGTCAGAGTCTCTGACCAGGCCTTCCGTCTCTGAGCCGCCCGCGGGATTCGAACCCGCGACCTACGCATTACAAGATCATCGGGCTCCGTGGTGGTTGGTACCGGCACGTGCCCCATCGTGCCGTTTCACCTGATCACAGTACCCGCGGCTCGTTAACCGATCCCACCCCGTGTCATCTCGTTCAAAGGGGTCCGGCCGCACACCGGCCGCACATGCCCTGACCGTAGGCCCCCCCGAGTCTTTGTCCGGTTCCGACAGGCGCCACACACGGGCATGGTCAAACCGCGTGGTGTGAGGCGGTCGCCGCGCCGACGGTCGTGGGTGATTCCCGCTCGACCAGGACATCGACCACAATCTCGGCAGCATCCTCGCGATCGGGCCTTCGCCCTGATGGGTGGACACGCTGATACTGGATCTGCTTGATCCGGAGGAAGCGAGAACACCGCCGATGGCGATGAAGGACTACTCGGACGAGTTCAAGGCCGATGCCGTGGCCCTGTACGAGTCCACACCCAGGGCGACCTACAAGGACATCGCCGCTGACCTGGGCATCAACAGGGCGACGCTGCGTGAGTGGGTGCTGCGCTACCGCGACCGCCGCGCCGTCGCCCTCACCGACGCCCGGCAGGGCGGGACGGCGCCAGCCCGAGCAGGACAGTCGCCTGCGTCCACCGATCCCGACGAGCGGATCCGCCGGCTGGAGGCCCGGGTGGCCGAGCTTGAGGCGATCGAGCAAAAGCTGGCCACCGAGCGGGACATCCTGCGCAAGGCGGCCAAGTATTTCGCCGGCGAGACGAACTGGTGAGCCGCTTCCAGTTCGTCCATGACCACAGGGACACCTACGAGGTGAAGCGGCTGTGCGAGATCCTGGACGTCAACCGGTCCAGCTACTACAAGTGGCTGGCCGGGGCCGACGCCAGAGCCGCCCGCCGGCGCGAGGACCGGGTCCTGGCCGAACGGATCCGCCGGATCCACACCGACTCCGGCGGAGCCTACGGCTCGCCGAGGGTGACCGCCGAACTGCGCGAGACGGGTGCGCGGGTCAACCACAAGCGGGTCGCCCGGGTCATGCGGACCCACGGCATCGCCGGGATCCGCCTGCGTCGAAGAGTCCGCACCACCGTTCCGGACCCGGCCGCGACGGTCGTACCAGACCTGTTCCAGCGGGACTTCAACGCCCCGGAACAGGGACGCAAGTACATGGGCGACATCACGTATCTGCCCCTGGCGGGCGGGGATTTCCTATACCTGGCCACGGTGCTGGACTGCTTCAGCCGCAGGGTCGTGGGCTGGTCCATCGCCGACCACATGCGCACCGACCTGGTCGCCGACGCGCTGCGGATGGCGCCCGCGACGCGCGGTGGCCTGGACGGGGCGGTGTTCCACAGCGACCACGGGGCTCAATACGGATCGAGGGCCTTCACCGAGCTGTGCTCGGCCCTGGGAGTCACCCGGTCGATGGGCGCCGTCGGCAGCAGCGCGGACAACGCGGCCTGCGAGAGCTTCCACGCCTCCCTGAAACGCGAGACGCTCCAGGGCGCCCGTGACTTCGGCGACCCCGCCGGTTGCAGGAGGACCGTCTTCGCCTGGCTGACCCGCTACAACACCCGCCGCCGACACTCCGCCAACGGCCACCTCAGCCCCAACGAATACGAACGCCGACAGCACACCGCTAAGCTCACACTCGCCGCGTGACAACCAACCGCGTGTCCACCTTCACGGGCGAAGGCCCATCCGGTCCAAGGCTGACCTGTGGCCATTGGACACGCTCGACGGTTTCATCGGCACCTCACCTCCAGCCTTCCCCACCAGGTCCCAGTGGGTCCGCTCCTACGATGCACACTCGACCATCAACCGCAGTCTCCCGCACGAACGGTCGAGCATCATCGGTCATCGCCCGTCGGGCCTCCCCACGCCGTCCTCCGGTGGTACCGCCAGCACGTTGAACTGGCCACTTCCGGTGTCCTCCAGATGCAAGCCGAGACGTTCGACCAGACTTCTCAAATTCCCGCCACCCAGCAGCGCCTTGTACTGCTGCAGCCCCAATACGTCCTGGAACGTCTTGCCGAGCAGCAGAGAGCTGACCTTGGATGGCTGCTCCTGTTGGGCGAGGAGGGATACCACCAGCCCCCGCGCCGCGACACGAGGGTCCCTCCGTGCCTCCTCCTGAACCTCGTGTCGCTGCGCCGCACTCAGAACGGGCACCGCAGCAGTCGTCGGCTGCCTGACGGCCGCTACGCTCGGAGTCGCGAACTCGTCACGGTCTCGAGAAGACTCTGCCGGAGCAGGCGCAGGGCGAGCTTCCGACTTTGAGGCCACCCTTGGGTGCGGTGTCCCGCTCGGAGACTGGGCAAATGCTACGGACCAGGCACGCAGACCCTCATAGCTGAAGCCCAGGTAGAAGTCGACAGCCTCGTTGATGTCCCGATTACGCAGGAACTTGTCCTTCGGAACGAAGAAGGCCTCCAAGTGACCGTCAGCAACGGTGATCCAGCCGGACTGTGGACCATCGATCTCCTTGATATGGCCCCGTACCCGCATCAGCTTCTCCGAGTGCTGCCACAGCTTGGGTTCCTCCTGCCGCTCTCCCAACTCGGTGAAGTGCACCAACCGAGGGACACTTGGCTTCCCATCGCCGCCCTCACCCTTGCCGACCCACTCGTAGCTGTATTGTCGGCGGCTCTCCTTTGCAAGGCGCCTGGAGTCCGCCAGATAGCGCTCAGCCTCCCGGTGTGTCTGCTCGTCACCACGTAGCCAACGCATGAAGCGCAGCACGTAGAGGTAGTAGTTACTCTCGAGACTGGTCGGGCGATCGTGGCGCAGCCTCGCGAACCGCTCTAGCGCACGGAGTTCGTCGTATTCTTCCAGCGCACGGTAGCAATGGAACCAGGTCCGGGCGTCATGATCGTTCAGGCCGCCTTCGCTGGAAAATGCCGCGTCATACAGGGCGACAATCGAGCGTAGCGCGTCCGGGGCGGTCTTCTGCAAGCGCAATCCCTCCTCCCGAAAGAATGCTCGAGCCAAGACCAAAGCGGCGCCTGAATGCTGTCGGGAACTCGTCAGAATCGAACGCCACTCAGAGATAAGAGTGTCGATACCTCCGTACAGCGCATCCAGCTGCCGCTCGCACGTCAGGTGGTACGAACTGCGGTGGTAGCCAGCCAACTCCATGTCGAGCCGCTCCATTAGGGACTCGGCCAGCAGCAGTTGGCCGTCCGCCCACTCGCCAACCGCACCGCCAGCCTGCACCAGGCCGAGGTAGTTCTCCTGGGCCGAGATCCGAACGAGTTGGTTCAGCACGTCGGCGATCATCTGGACCGGGGTCACGTAGCCATGCTCGTCCTCTGCATCCAGCTTCCGGCCTTTGTCGAACGCCCACAGTGCACTGTCATAGACGTCTCGGATACTGGCTAGCGATTCGGCTTCGACGCCGCTTCCCGTTTGATAGCTCCTAATGCGACTCTTGACCGATTCGCGGCGCACTGTTCCCAGAGTATGAAAATGGATGGAGTCCTTCTCATGAGACAGCTTGATGGCCTTCAGCAGGTACTCATCAGCTTTATCGAAGCCATACTGCACCTTGTGCATGTGGTATCGCCCAAGGTGGTTCCAGAAGTGCGGCTCGGAAGGGCACCGCCGGGTGAGTTCGACGAGCACACGGTACGCCTCCTCATCCACCGGGATCTGCTGGATTAGTTCGGCGAATCGGCTCTGGGATGACCGTGTCGACCATTTGTCACGCCGGATGAACAAGTCCTGAAGAATTCGCCTGCCCTCCGTGTTTTCCGGGCCAAGGTGTCCGCAGACCTGGGAAATGAACTCCACCGAAAGGTCGGCAAGCCCATCTTTCCAAGGATGACCGTTGGCCGCCAGCAGCGACTCCAGAACCGTCTCGCCAACATGGGGGTGCAGCAGTCGCAACTCGCGCCGATCGTCCACGATCAGATGCCGCAGGTCCTCACCAAGAACATTCAGGAGATCGTCCTGGTAGCTGACGTTGGAGGCACTGGGATCTCCCCACTTTCCGGTCAGCCAGCGCCGGACCAGGGAATAGGGAAGTCCCCGCTGGGCATAGCGCGTCACGAGGGCTAGGTATTTCACCACCCGCAGCCGACGGTCATCAAGGTTGGCCAGATGACTCTCCACATAGCGCAAGGTGCCGGTGAAGTCGCTCTCGAACGCAGCCAGCCCGAAGTAGAACGGGGAGACCTGCTGATCGGGCACCTGCCCGGGTACCAACTTCTGCACCGCAGCGCGAGCCCGCGCATCCCTTGCTCGCAGGGAGTAGTTCAGCCGGAACTCGTGGGCCTCACCGTCGGTCATGGGTTCGGCCAGCGCATATGTGTGGTGGGGCGAGCGCCGATTGCTCCGGGTGACCCAGAGGACCACTGACGGAGTGTTCCACTGCTTCAGCCGGTGATGGAGATTCTCGCGCTCGCTCTGTGACACGTCGGCCGACTCGACCACCACCAAGACGGATCGCTGGGTCTGTCGGTAGACCTCGTCGATTCGCTCCACGGTGTCGGGGCCGTAGCTCTTGAGCAGGACTGTGGGGTGATGCCGGTGCAGGTCCCAGGCAACCCGTCGAGCCAGGGTCGTGCCGCCGGCTCCCGGCGAGTGAAAGATCTCTCGAATAGCAGAGCCATTGGTCTCCAGAATCGCCTTGACATCGTCCAGCAAGCGTTCGCTCGTCTCCCGCGGGATGTCGAGTCCGGCCTCTAGGTCGGACCACCTCGGCGGACGCCCGCGCCAGAACTCGTCGAGTGACTCCTCCCGCTGCTGGTCGGTCAGACATTGGGAATGCAACACCTCGAGGTCCGCCGAGAGCCGGACGATCCAACTACGCTCGACTTCGACCAGGGCCGTGCGGTCGGGCTCCCCTGGAGCGTGCAACACCCGGCCGGGCAGAGTGGCCTTTCCTGCAGACGAATCTGACCACTGTGGGTTGCCGAGTTCGGACAGAAGTAGGGCGAGATCAGCTCCCCCTCCAACGGCCGAGCTCACCTGGAGGCGGGCGCACGTCTCATAGTGGTCCTCGATGGCTTCCAGGACCCGACCAGTGCGCTCATCTGGCTCCTGTCCGACTGTCAGGCAGAGGACATCGACGGCCCTGTTGACGCTGCTACGGCTCTGCCGGTCGAGAAGACGATTGACAGCCGGCAGGTGACTGCGACGCCATTGCGGAAAGTCTGCCGCCCGGACCTCACCCCTGCTTTCCCAACCATCGGCCATAAGCCAGGGGACGAAACCAGGACTGGAGGTGACCGCCGAGTCGTTGAGGCCGTAGAGCGAGAAGTGACCCTCCGGCCTGGCTGGCCTAGGGAACGCAGCCAAGCCGCTCTTCTCGCTCTGGGAGTTCATGTCGATGACTGCGTTCCATCGTTGGGCCAGCAGCGCCGCCATGGCCGAGTCGGACACGCCTTGCTCGACTACCAGGTAGCGGTCGACACCGTTGTGTGAACCGGCAAGGAACGGTCTGATCCGCTCGGCCAGTTCCTGCCTGGACCATGAGGTTGATTCGTCGAGAGTCTGACTCGGCGAGATCGGCTCGGCGGCCGATACCGCTCCCACCCACCCTTCAAGCAGACTGTGCCAGGTGCTGGCGTGATAGGTCTTCAGCAACAGCCGACAGACCCAGGCGGCCACGCGGTACGCACTGACCCTCTCAGGGACGGACATGTGCTTCGCAGCGTAGTTCAGCGCCGCGCCGAGCCTGGCCAGGAGGTACTGGTATTCCAGTGAGTCAGTTCGTCGAGCCTGGTCCTGCCAGATCGTCTCATTCACCGCGCGCCTGATACCACGCACGACGTCGACGAGTGGCTGATCCACCAGTTCCAAGGGCCCCTCGATCGGTACATCGTCGCACTCACCGAGCACCTTCAGGGACAGCTCCCGGCCGTAGCGAGACTGCATGGTCAGCAGCGCCGCCACCTCCAGGTATGCCTGGTCATACAGCAACGGTGCCGATTTGCCCCAGGCGACATCGATCAACCAGTACGCGGCCCGGTTGCCCCGTGTGCGGTCCAACAGGACGTTCCTCAGGTGGAGGTCTCCGTGGCAACAGCCGTACAGGATCGCCTCGGTCACCTCAGCCGCTCCATCGGAAGCAGCGCCAAGGCGGCCGGCTACAGCCAACGGATCCGGCAGCACCTCTCCGGACAGCAGGAAGGTGTCGGCCGACACGCCTGCATGGCTACGGGCCTCGCGCAACGCCTCGCCGCGCCCACCATTGAGGAAGTCCCGTCCCAGCCATTCCTGAAGCACTTCCCAAGCAGTCATCATCTGTCGGTCGGCCCCTCGGGCCAACTGAGCATGCAACAGTTCTCCGCTGACGGTGGCGCATGCCTCCACGAAGTAACGGCTGTCGGCCACTTCTGCCTCGTGCACGCCACGCAGGCCGCCCCCAGCGATCTCGTACAGATCAACAGACAGGTCGTCATCCGTCTCAGTCGCTACGAGCGCCGGCACGTGTGCCTCGGAGAATTCACGAGGCAACGCCTCGCTGAAGCGTCGATGGGCATGGCTTTGCCGATTCCCGTCCGTGCGCCTCGACGCCTTGACGATGTACTTGCCCTCATGGGCCGGGTCCCCGGTACGCGACAGGTCGCAGGTGGCTACCAAGGCCTCTGTGTAACCGCCAGTCAGCTCTTTCAGGAAGCCGACGGACGTGGCAGCGCCGAAGCGAAGCTTCAAGATCTCAGTGATGCGCTCGCGAAACGGAATCTGCGAGGCTTCGTCGGTCCGTCTGGCACTCTCTGACCCGTTGTCCGCCATGCCCCAGACGGTAGAACAAGTGCGGCGACTTCGTGGGGGAGACGCGGCGATCCACCCCGTGTCTCGTCGTCACGGAGACTGAGTGACCCCGAGATCGACGCGCATCTCACGGCGCAGCTCGTGCAAGAGGCCGCGTGCCGCGTCCAGGTGGGTGCGGATCTGCTGCTCGCTGTCCTGTTCACGCGGGGCCCCGCGGTGGAGACGCTTGAGGATCCCAAACGCCTGGTTGAGCTCACGGTTGGTAGCTGCCGCAACAGTCAGGACCGGGTCCGGAACGATCATCTGAGCCCCCGCATACGAGGCCCGGTACTGGACGCGTACCTCGTCGAGTTCGGACGTCTGCGCGTTCGCGCTCCGTTGACTCTCCGCTCCCGACGAAGGCAACTGATGAAGGCTGTCGCTGAGGGCGCCGAAATAGCGGCGCGCTGCCTGGTTCAGCGCAACGTAGCTCGCCCGACGCGAGTCCCGTTCCCGCTCTGCAACGCGGGAGCTCTCTTCAGCATGCTGCCGACGCTCGCCGTCCAGCCGCTCCGCCGCCAGCGCTCGCTCGCCGCTGCGCTGGGTCAGCCACGTAGCACAGAGGGTCCCAGAAACACCGACAATTGCAGCAATCAGTGCCTCCACCAGTGACTCCCTCCACACCACGGCGCCGCCCGAAGCATACTCGGGCTGGTGTGGGAAGCGGAAGTATAGGCGTTGGATGCAGTCCGTTTTGAGGGTTTATGTTGATCAAACAGTAGGGCCGAAACTCCTGGGCATCCACGGTGACGCGCTCCACCAGATGATCACCGACAATGACGAACGAACCAGGGTCCTGATGCTGACCAGCGCGAGGGCTCGAGAGTCGTTCCGCAAGCGCCGCACCGACCGCTGACATCTCGGCGGGGAAGGTCACGACTCACAAGCCCTGGCACACCTTCGACTGCTCATTGTTGGCCCCCTACCACAGCAACCTCCATGGCCACGTCCGCCAGCCCGCCACCGACGGTCCACCCAGCAGCTACCCTGCAGCGATGGCCGCACAATGGCCGCACATCGCACCCGACAGTGCGTCAGATAAAACGAGATGTGCCACAAAGCCGCAGGTCAAAGGGGTCACTCGGAAGATCGGTGGCGCCAACCAACCGACGACCTACGCGTTGCGATGCGCAGAGCCCAAGTGCCCAATTGGCCCAATTCCCACGGTCAACGAAACGAGAAAACCCCAGGTCAGAGGCCTGACCTGGGGTCTTCCTTGGAGCCGCCTGCGGGATTCGAACCCGCGACCTACGCATTACGAGTGCGTTGCTCTGGCCAACTGAGCTAAGGCGGCACCGCTGCCGGGCTCGCTGCCTGCCCCGGAGGGTTGAGCTTCGCACCAACAACGCGGGTCAGTCTACACAGTTTCCGACCCTGCTCAGTACCGGCCCCGGCCGCGGCGGGGTCAGGCGGAGGAGACCGCCAGCTTGGCGGCGAAGCCGGCGAAGAGGACCGCGACGCCGCCGGTGAGGCCGGCGGAGAGGCGCTTGCGGCGGCGGAAGGCGTTGGCCAGGGCGGTGCCGGCGAAGATCAGCATGGAGAGGTAGAGCACGCTGAACGCCTGCAGGATCCCGCCGAGCAGCGCGAAGGAGAACACCGGCTGCCCGTAGCCCGGGTCCACGAACTGGGTGAAGAACGAGAGCAGGAAGAGGATGGCCTTCGGGTTGAGCAGGCTGATGACCAGCGCCCGCCGCATCGGCCGCTCGGTGTCCGCGACGACGGACGCGGCCTCGGCCTCGGCCGGCTCCGCCCCGACCACCGCGGCGGCCGCCGCCCGCCGCTCGCGCCACAGCTGCCGGGCCGCCCGGAGCATGCCGAAGCCGATCCACAGCAGGTAGGCCGCGCCGCCGAACCGCACCACCGCGAACACCGCCGGGTTCGCCTTCAGCAGCGAGGCGGCGCCCAGCGAGGTCAGGCTGATCAGCGTGAAGTCACCGATGAACACACCGGTGGCGGCCCGGTAGCCGGTGCGGACACCCTTGCGGGCGGCCACGGAGAGGACGTACAGCGAGTTCGGGCCGGGCAGCAGAACGATCACCAGGGCGCCGAGGATGTACGTCGCGAGGTCGTTGACTCCGAGCACGGGTGCGCTCCTACAGCAGACGCGGGGACGAGGCGCACCATGCTAACCAGAAGGACCGTGGACCCGAAACGCTCCTGTCCCCCGCCCTCGGCCTCACTTGTCGCAGCGCGTCCCGTCCGCCGGAGCGTCCCCGCCCAGCAGGTAGCCGTTGACCGCCGAGTCGATGCAGTCGCTGCGCCGCCCGTACGCGGTGTGCCCGTCGCCCTCGTACGTGAGCAGCCGCCCGGACTCCAGCTGGCCGGCCAGCGAGCGGGCCCAGTCGTACGGGGTGGCCGGGTCGCGGGTGGTGCCGACCACCACGATCGGGCCGGATCCGGCGGCGCGTACGGTGTGCGCCGCGCCGGTGGCCTTGACCGGCCAGTACGCGCAGCCCAGCGCCATCCACGCCATGTCCCGGCCGAACTGCGGCGCCGCGTGCTCGAACTCCGGCACCGCGGCCTGCACGGCCGCCGGGTCGGCGAAGGCCGGCGGCAGGTCGAGGCAGTTGACCGCCATGTTGGCGAACATCAGGTTGGGGTACGAGCCGTCGGACTGCCGCTCGTAGTAGCTGTCGGACAGCTTGAGCAGCGCGCTGCCGTCCCCCGCCTTGGCATCGCCGACGGCGCTGCGCAGCTGCGGCCAGAGGAACTCGGCGTACATCGCCTGGATCGTCCCGGTGGTGGCCAGCGACTCGGTGAGCGGGCGGCCCGACCCGGTCGGCAGCGGGTGCCCGTCGATCTGCTGGAACAGCGCGGACAGCTGCCGGCCGACCTCCTCCTCGCTGGTTCCGAGCGGGCAGTCCTCGCGCTTGGCGCAGTCCTTGGCGAAGGCGGTCCAGGCCGTCTCGAACCCGGCGGCCTGGCCGCGGTTGCCGGCCACCGCGTCCAGCGACGGGTCCATCGCGCCGTCCAGCACCATCCGTCCGACCCGGCTCGGGTAGAGCCCGGCGTAGGTGGCGCCGAGGAAGGTGCCGTAGGACTTGCCGAGGTAGTTGAGCTTCTGGTCGCCGACCAGGGCCCGCAGCACGTCCATGTCCCGGGCCGCCTCGACCGTGCCGACGTGGCCGAGCAGCGCGCCGGAGTGCTGGCGGCAGCCCTCGGCGAACTCCTTGTCGGCCGCCACCAGGGCGTCGACCTCGGCCTGGTCGTCGGGGGTGATGTCGGTGGCGGTGAAGGCGTCCATCCGGTCACCGGCCAGGCAGCTGACCGGGCTGGAGCGGCCGACCCCGCGCGGGTCGAGACCGATCAGGTCGTAGCCGGCCCGGATCTTGGGGTCGAGGCTGAGGGAGGCGCCCTCCATGTACTCGACGGCGGAGCCGCCGGGCCCGCCCGGGTTGATCAGCAGCGAGCCGCGCCGCTCCCCGCCGCCGGTGCTGCGCTTGCGGGCGGCGGTGAGGGTGAGGTCGCCGGCGTCCGGGGCCGCGTAGTCGAGCGGCACCTTGAAGGTGGTGCACTCGAAGTCGCCGTCGCAGCTCTGCCAGCCGAGCTGCTGGGAGTAGTAGCGGCCCAGCGCGGGCGGGATCTCGGCGGGCAGTGGTTCGAGCGGGGTCACGCCGGGGGCCGCCGCGGGCGAGGCGGCGCGGCCGAAGCCGTCCGCGGAGGAGCCGTTCACCGGCGAGGTCGCGGCGCCCGAACTGCAGCCGGCGGCCAGCAGCAGGCTCGCGGCGGCGGCCACCGGGGCGAGCCTGCGCAGGGGCCGGTGGGGCCTGGTCGCTCGCATGGTCTGTCTCCCTCGGGGCCGCCGGTAGGGGACGCCGGCGCCGTTCGCGCCGCTCCGCCCCGGGCCGGCCGGGTGATGATCACCCGTCGGCCCTCCCGAGCCTAGCCGCAGGCGCCCCGGCCGGTCGGGGACGGCACCCGTACGGGGCCGGGCAGCACCCGGACGGCCCGCGCAGGGAAGCCGGGACACCCGAACGGCCGGGCAGCGCCCCGGTCACGCCGGCTTGGCCAGCGTCTCCGTCAGGTACTGCACCGCGATCCGGACCAGCCGCACCCGTTCCCGGTCCGGCGCGAAGTCCTGCACGATGTCGGAGATCCGCACGTCGGCCCCGGCCGACCGGCCCTTGCCGCCGCGCAGGGTCGACTGGAGCTTGCGCGCGGCCGCCAGCCCCGGGGCGTCGCCCTTGGCGGCGGCGAGCAGCAGCCGGGCGGTGGCGGTGCCGGTGCTGTCCGCGCCCGCCGCGGCCAGCGCGGTCGCGTCGTACCGGCCGGAGACCGCGGCGGCGGCGCCGTACAGGTCCGGCCTGGTCAGCCCGGCCGCCGCCGCACAGGGCGCCCCGCCCTCGACCCCGAGCACGCCCCAGCCGGGCCCGGCCGGAGCGGTGCGGAAGGCGCCGGTCACCGCGGCACGCAGGGCTGCGTCGTCCGCGACGGCCTGCGGGGCGGCGGCGACCAGGTCGCAGGGGTGGCCGGTGCCGTTCGGTGCCTCGGGGGCGACCACCACGAACGGCTTGGCCTTGCCGAGCTTCACCGCCGAGGAGACGCCTTCGAAGATGTCGGGCAGGTCGGCGTCGGCGGTCCGGCCGGCGGTGCCGGAGTGCAGCACGATCACCGGGAACACCGCCTTCGGGTCCGCCTTGTACTCGGCCGGCACCCAGACCCGGACCTTGCGCGGCCGCCCGTCGGGGGCCGCCACCACCGCCTCGGCCAGGTCGCCGCCGGCCGGGTGCCCGACCGATTCGAAGTGGGTGACCACCGGGGGCAGCTCCGGGGTGGCGGCGGCCGTGGACGCGGCCGGCGGCGCCGCCGGTCTGGGGGTGTCGGCGGCGGGCGCCTCGTCGGCCACGCTCCGGACGGGCCGGCCGCCCAGGGCCACCACCACGGCGAGCGCGGTGACGCACATCCCGCAGAGCACCGCTCCCCCGGCCCGCAGCAGCATCGGCCGCTGCTCGGCGGCGAGCTCGTACGTCTGGGCGGCCCGCAGGTCGCGCCAGCGCAGCAGCGCCGCACGGGCCAGCCAGCCGCCGGCCAGCGCCGAGACCACCAGGGGCACCACGAGGAGCGGACGGAGCATGGGCGCACCACCTCGGAGGAGGACCGGCCGCCGGTACCACGGCGGGCTCAGCCCTCAGGGTGCGGGACGAGCCCGCCACGCGGGCCCGGGCCGGACGGGCGGCGGGCGACGTTCACTCGAACGAGGGAGCCGACCCTCCGTCACCCGGTCCCGGGGCCCGGGGACTGGGGACCGGGACGGAAGCGGTGTTCCGGCTCAGCCGGCGCGCAGCGCCACCGTCATCGCCTCGACCGCGAGCAGTGGGTCGACGTTGCGGTCCAGTGCCTGCCGGCACTCCAGCACCGCCTCGATCCGCCGCAGCGTCTGCTCGGGCACCCCGGCCCCGGCGACCTTGCCGATGGCCGGCCGCTGGTCCTCGTTGGCCAGCGGGCCGGTGGCGCCGAACTGGACGGCGAGCACGTCCCGGTAGAAGCCGAGCAGGTCGCCCAGGGCGGTGCCGAGGGTCTCCCGGCGGGTACGGGTGGCCCGGCTCTTCTGCCGCTTCTCCAGTTCCTTGACGGCGCCGGCCATCCCGCGCGGCGCCCGGCTGCCCTCGGCCGCCCCGTAGGCCGCCCGCAGGTCGTCGGTCTCCTTGGCGTCGCGGGTCTCGGCGAGCGCGTCCGCGTCGGCCTTGGCGGTGTCCACCAGCCGCTGCGCGGCCATCAGGCAGCCGCCCAGGTCGCCGACCTCCAGCGGGATCCGCAGCACGTCCGCCCGCCGGGCCCTGGCCTGGTCGTCGACGGCCAGCCGGCGGGCCCGTTCGATGTCGCCCTGCCCGGCCAGCGCCGCCATCCGCGCGGTCTGCGGGTCGACGCCGTCGCGGCGCATCAGCATGTCCGCGACCGCCTCGGCCGGCGGGGTCTGCAGGACCAGCAGCCGGCAGCGCGAGCGGATGGTCGGCAGCACGTCCTGGACGGAGGGGGCGCAGAGCAGCCAGACCGTCCGGGGCGAGGGCTCCTCGACGCCCTTGAGCAGGGCGTTCGCGGCGGCTTCGGTGAGCCGGTGGGCGGCGTCGACCAGGATCACCGACCAGCGGCCGCCGGTCGGGTAGCTGGAGGCGCGCAGCACCAGGGCGCGCATGTCGCCGACGCCGATGGACAGGCCGTCGGTGCGGACGTACTTCACGTCGGCGTGGCTGCCGGCGAGCACGGTGTGGCAGCCGTCGCAGAAGCCGCAGCCGGGGGTGCCGCCGAGTTCCAGGTCGGGGCTGGTGCACTGGAGGGCCGCGGCGAACGCCCGGGCCGCGGTGATCTGCCCGGCACCCGGCGGGCCGGTGAACAGCCAGGCGTGCGTCATCAGCGAGGCGTTGGTGCCCGGCTGCGGGCCGGTCGAGCCGCGTCCGGCCAGCACGGTCGCCCGGGCGGCGCGGGCCGCCGCCTCCAGCTGCTCCACCACCCGCTCCTGGCCGACCAGGTCGTCCCACACACTCACGCCGCGCTCCCTGCCGCCGACCCCGCCTGACCATCGAGCCTAACGCCCGGCCCGGACACCGCTGCGCCGTCCCAGGCGAAGCGGCGAGGTCCGGCGCCGCGGGTGCGGGGCCGGACCTCGTCCGTCGATGCGCCGGTCAGTCCCGGCGGCGCTTGCGGAACAGCCCGCGCGGCTCCTCCGGGGTGCTCTGCTGGTCGGACGGCTCCCACTGGGCCCACTCGTCGCGGGAGCCGAGCAGGGTGTCCGTCAGGCTCGGCAGGTCGTCCATCGGGGTCTCCTCCGCCCAGTCCGGGCGCGGGCGGGACTCGACGGCCGGCAGCTCGCGGGTGGTGTCGACCGCCTGCGGGCCGTCCTCCGGGCCGTCCTGCGCGCCGGACCCGGCCTTCTCCTCCCGCCACATCCGGGGCGGAATCCGGTCCTGGGCCTCGCGATCCCGGGTACCCCGGTCGGCAGCGTCACCGTCAGCACGGCCACCGTCGTCGGTGCCCCGCTCCCGCGACGCCGGCCGCACCGGCGGCAGCACTGCGGTCTCGTCCACGGCGCCGACGGTCGGCAGCACCGCGGTCTCGTCCACGGCCGGCACCTTGGGGAGCACCGAGGTCCGCTCGGCCGCGGCCCGCACGGCGGCGGCCCGCTGCTCCTCCGAGATCTCCTGCGTGGTCTCCTCCGGCGCGACCTGCGGCAGCTCGGCCGTGACGGCCTCCTCCGCGGGCGCCGGGCTCGCCGCGGCGGCAGCCTCGGCGGCGGCAGCAGCAGCCTCGGCCTCGGCCCGCAGCCGCGCCTCCTCAGCCCGCAGCCGCGCCTCCTCAGCCCGCTGCAGCGCCTCCTCGGCACGCCGGCGCTGCTCCTCCCGCTGCAGCTCGCGCTGGCGCTGGAGTTCGGCCTGGGCGGCGGCCTCCGCCTCCTGCCGCTTGCGCTCCTCGGCCTCGACCGCGAGCCGGGCCTCCTCGGCGGCCCGCCGTACGGCCTCCGCCTCGGCCCGCACCCTGGCCTCCTCGGCCTCCTTGAGCCGGGCCTCCTCGGCGGCGCGGCGGGCGGCCTCGGCCGCGACCCGCTCGGCCTCCAGCTTGGCGAGGCGGTCCTTCTCGGCCTGCTCGGCGCGCAGCTGCTCCAGCAGCTCCTGCCGCTTGCGCTCGCTCTCCGCCTCCTCGGCCTGCTTGCGGACCTCCTCGGCGGCCCGCCGGGCGGCCTCCTCGCGGGCGAGGCGGTCCTGCTCGGCCTTGGCGGCGCGCTCCTGGTCGGAGAGCGGCAGCTCGCGGTCGAGCCGGTGGCGGATCGCGGTGGTCACCGCGGCGGCCTGCTGGCTGCCGTCGACCACCAGGTAGCGGGCCGGGTCGGCCGCGGCCAGGGCCAGGAAGCCGGAGCGGACCCGCTGGTGGAACTCGGTCGGCTCGGACTCCAGCCGGTCCAGCGCCTCGGTGAAGCGCTCGCGGGCTGCCGCCGGGTCGACGTCGAGCACCACGGTCAGGTCGGGCACCAGGCCGCCGGTCGCCCAGCGCGAGATCCGGGCGACCTCGGTCGCGGCCAGGTCCCGGCCGGCGCCCTGGTAGGCGATCGAGGAGTCCATGTACCGGTCGGTGATCACCACGGCGCCGCGGGCCAGCGCCGGACGGATCACGTTCTCCACGTGCTCGGCGCGGTCGGCCGCGTAGATCAGCGCCTCGGCGCGGTGCGAGAGGCCGGTGTTGCCGACGTCCAGGACGAGCGAGCGCAGCCGCTGGCCGATCGGGCTGCCGCCGGGCTCGCGGGTCAGCACCACCTCGTGGCCCTTGCTGCGGATCCACTCCGCCAGGGCCTGCGACTGGGTGGACTTGCCGGCGCCGTCCCCGCCCTCCAGGGCGATGAAGAAGCCGGTGCCGGTGGTGCGGTGCGGCGCCACGGTGGCGGAGCCGCGCAGGGCCTGGACCAGTTCGCGGCCGAGCGGCACGGTGCCGCGCCGGTCGTCGGTCTTCAGCAGCACCACGGCGGCCAGCACCAGGGTGAGCAGTCCGGCGGTGAGGACGGCCAGCGCGGCGCCCCCGTGGATGAAGGTGAACCCGCCGGGGCGGATCTCGCCGTACTCGACCTCGCCGTAGGCGGCGGCGATCAGCGGCAGACCGACCAGCGCGGCGGCGACCACGGTCCGCAGCACCGCGTACAGGTGCTCGGTGACCTTGGGCAGCCGGGACTCCTCGATCTCCTGGGCGAGCAGGGTACGGCCGGTGGCCACCACCACCCCGGCGGCCAGGCCGGCCAGCACGGTGAGCAGCAGCACCAGCACGAAGTCCAGCACCAGGCCAGCCAGGATCAGGGTGACGCCCTCGACCAGCAGCGCCAGCGCGAGCAGGCGACGGCGGGAGAGCGCGGGCAGGGTCGCCCGGGTCAGCCGGATCCCGAGCGCGGGGGCGCCGGCCGCGGCGAGCACCAGCAGGCCGTACCCGATCGGGCCGGCCCGGTGGTCGACCGCGGTGAGCAGGCCGAGCGCGCCGACGCCGGCCATCGTGGCGTAGGCGGCAGCGACGGCGAAGGTGAAGTAGGGCGCGGAGCCGGTGCGGCCCTTGCGCAGCGCCGAACCGCCGGGGGCGGCGTCGGTCGGGGCGCGCAGGCCCTGGAGCGGCGAGCGGGGCGCGACCGGTCCGGCCGAGGGCAGCTGCTGGAGGTAGATCAGCACGGCGGAGGCGGCGAACAGCAGGGCGGCGCCGAGCGCCGCCGTGGTGGCCTGGTTGGCCCGCAGCCAGTGCGAGCCGGCGGCGGCGAAGACGTTGTTCAGCAGGGTGAGCAGCACCAGCGCGGTGGCGGCCAGCGGCACGGTGGCCCAGCCGGTGCGGCCGTCCAGGGTGCGGACCGCGTCCAGGCCGGCGGCGGACGGCCGGCGCTCGGCGGCGGGTGCGTACGGATCGGCGGCCGGCAGCAGGCCGGGTACGGCGGCGGCCTTGCCGATGGTCCAGATCCGCTCGGCGGCGCCGGCCACGAAGGCGGTGGCGAGCAGCGGCCACACGGCCGACCCGGGGGCCCAGGTGACCCACCACGGGGCGAGGCCGATCAGCACCGCCCGGACGGCGTCGGCGCCGAACAGGCTCCACCGCCCGTCCAGCCGGCCGCCGGCCAGCTTGTGCACCGGGCCGAGCAGCGCCACCCCGAACAGCAGGGTGGCGAGCAGCCGGGCGCCGAAGACGGCGGCCAGCGCCAGCGCCAGCTGCCGGTAGCCGTGGCCGAACTGACCGCCCAGCACGGCGGCGATCACCGTCAACGGCAGCAGCACCAGCAGCCCGAGCCGGTCGGCGGTGCCGCCGACCAGCTGCGCCGTCCACAGCCGACGGTACGGGCGCAGCCGCAGCAGCGCTCGGGCCCGCTCGCCGGGGGTGCCGGCCGGGGCCACGTCGGGCAGGGCGGGCACGCCAGTGCGGTTGGTGGGCTGCTCCTCGCTCGTCATACCGTCAGCGTAGCGGTCGGGGCAGGCGCCAGTTGGGGCCGCGGGGTCCCTGGGGCGGCCTCATGACACGGTTGTGACGGACCGCGGGCCCGCGCCGGTGGCACGGACCCGCGATTCGAACGCGATCAGCTCTCCTCGGACTCCGAGGTCGCCGGACCGGCCGCGGTCCCGGCCGCGGTGGTCTTCTTGGCCGCCGCCGTCTTGGCCGTGGCGGTCTTCTTGACCGTCGTGGTCTTCTTGGCGGCCGTCTTCTTCGCGGCGGTCTTCTTGGCCGCCGTCTTGGTGGCCGCCGTCTTGGTGGCCGCCGTCTTGGTGGCGGTGGCCTTCTTCGCGGGTGCCTTCTTGGCGGTCTTCTTCACCGGCCCGCGGGCCCGCTTCTCGGCCAGCAGCTCGTAGCCGCGCTCCGGCGTGATGGTCTCCACGTCGTCGTCCTTGCGGAGCGTCGCGTTGGTCTCGCCGTCGGTGACGTACGGGCCGAAGCGGCCGTCCTTGACCACCACCGGGCGCTCGCTGACCGGGTCGGTGCCGAGCTCCTTGAGCGGCGGCGCTGCGGCGGCCCGGCCGCGCTGCTTGGGCTGGGCGTAGATCGCCAGCGCCTCGTCCAGGGTGACCGTGAACAGCTGGTCCTCGCTGGTCAGCGAGCGGGAGTCGGTGCCGCGCTTGAGGTACGGGCCGTACCGGCCGTTCTGCGCGGTGATCTCCTGGCCCTCGGGGTCGGCGCCGACCACGCGGGGCAGCGAGAGCAGCCGCAGCGCGTCCTCGAGGGTGACGGTGTCCAGCGACATCGTCTTGAACAGCGAGGCGGTGCGGGGCTTGACCGCGTTCTTGCCGGTCTTCGGGGTGCCCTCGGGCAGGATCTCGGTCACGTAGGGGCCGTACCGGCCGTCCTTGGCGACCAGCATGTTCCCGCCGACCGGGTCGGGGCCCAGCTCGAAGTCGCCGCTCGGCTTGGCCAGCAGCTCCTCGGCCAGCTCGACGGTGAGCTCGTCCGGCGGCAGCTCGTCCGGGATGTCGGCGCGCTGGCCGGGTTCGCCCTCGACCTGCGAGGCCTTCTCCACGTACGGGCCGTAGCGGCCGACCCGCAGGGTGATCTCGTCGTTCAGCGGGAACGAGCTGATCTCCCGGGCGTCGATCGCGCCGAGGTCGGTGACCAGCTCCTTGAGGCCGCCGAGGTGGTCGCCGTCGCCGTTGCCCGCGTCGGCCGCGCCGCCGGCGGTCAGGCCCTCGCCCTCGCCGAAGTAGAACCGCTTCAGCCACGGCACGGACTGGGCCTCGCCCGCCGCGATCCGGTCGAGGTCGTCCTCCATCCGGGCGGTGAAGTCGTAGTCGACCAGCCGGCCGAAGTGCTTCTCCAGCAGGTTGACCACCGCGAAGGACAGGAAGGACGGGACGAGTGCCGTGCCCTTCTTGAAGACGTACCCGCGGTTGATGATGGTGTCGATGATCGAGGCGTAGGTGGAGGGGCGACCGATCTCGCGGTCCTCCAGCTCCTTGACCAGCGAGGCCTCGGTGTAGCGGGCCGGCGGCTTGGTGGCGTGGCCCTCGGGGTTGAGCTGCTCGGCGGCCAGCGGGTCGCCCTCGGCGACCTGGGGCAGCCGGCGCTCGCGGTCGTCGAGCTCCGCGTTCGGGTCGTCGGCGCCCTCGACGTAGGCCTTCAGGAAGCCGTGGAAGGTGATGATCTTGCCGGAGGCGGAGAACTCGGCGTCCCGGCCGTCGGCGGACCGGCCGCCCACCCGGACGGTGACCGACTGGCCGACGGCGTCCTTCATCTGGGAGGCGACGGTCCGCATCCAGATCAGCTCGTAGAGCCGGAAGTCGTCACCGGACAGGCCGGTCTCGGCCGGGGTGCGGAAGCGGTCGCCGGAGGGGCGGATCGCCTCGTGCGCCTCCTGGGCGTTCTTCACCTTGCTGGCGTAGGTGCGCGGCGCGTCCGGCAGGTAGTTCGCCCCGTACAGCTGGGTGACCTGCGCGCGGGCGGCCGAGATCGCCGTCTCCGAAAGGGTGGTGGAGTCGGTACGCATATAGGTGATGAAGCCGTTCTCGTACAGCTTCTGCGCCACCTGCATGGTCCGCTTGGCACCGAAACCCAGCTTGCGGCTGGCCTCCTGCTGCAGCGTGGTGGTGCGGAACGGCGCGTACGGCGAGCGGCGGTACGGCTTCGACTCGACGCTGCGCACCGAGAACGCGGTCTGCTCCAGGGCGGCGGCCAGCGCGCGGGCGGCCTGCTCGTCGAGGTGCAGGGTGTTGGCGGTCTTCAGCACGCCGTCCTGGCCGAAGTCGCGGCCGGTGGCGATCCGCTTCCCGTCGACCGCGACCAGGCGGGCGCCGAAGGTCTCCGGGTTGGCGGCGTCGGCGGCGGTCCGGCCGGTGCCGAAGGTGCCCACCAGGTCCCAGTACGAGGCGGAGCGGAAGGCGATCCGCTCGCGCTCGCGCTCCACCACCAGGCGGGTCGCGACGGACTGCACGCGGCCGGCCGACAGCTTCGGCATGACCTTCTTCCACAGCACCGGCGAGACCTCGTAGCCGTAGAGGCGGTCGAGGATGCGGCGGGTCTCCTGGGCGTCGACCAGGCGCTGGTTCAGCTCGCGCGGGTTGCGCACGGCCTCCTGGATGGCGTCCTTGGTGATCTCGTGGAAGACCATCCGGTGCACCGGCACCTTGGGCTTGAGCACCTCCCGCAGGTGCCAGGCGATCGCCTCGCCCTCGCGGTCCTCATCGGTGGCCAGGAAGAGTTCGTCGGACTCGGCGAGCAGCGACTTCAACTTGGTGACCTGGGACTTCTTGTCCGCGTTCACCACGTAGATCGGCGCGAAGTCGTGGTCGACGTCGACTCCGAGGCGGCGCACCTCACCGGTGTACTTGTCGGGAACCTCGGCGGCCGTGCCGGGCAGGTCGCGGATGTGCCCGACGCTGGCCTCGACGATGTAGCCGGGGCCAAGGTAGCCCTTGATCGTCTTCGCCTTGGCCGGCGACTCGACGATGACGAGTCGCTTGCCGTGCGCGGTCTCGCTGCTCGGGGACACCTTCGCTCTTCTCTCCCGGTCGTTATCTGTGCTGGTGGCGCGGCCGGCAGAGGGAGGGATGCACCCGCCCAGCCGCCGACCGGGGCAGCCGCTGTACGACGGCCCCACCAGCGGAGTGTGACCGTACCCTGGCCACCCTTGTCAAACGGACGGATCCAGTTTTTTCACCGGCTAGGCCGACCGACGCCACTCGAACGGTAACCCGATGCCGTGCCTTTGCGCTGCGCAGATCAGGCTTTCCGCTCTCCCGGAGGCCTTGCGGGGCAGCTCGGCGGCCGGATTCGGCAGCTCGATGGCTGACGGGCGCTCAGCCGCGACGGCGGGCTCGGGGTGGCTGCGGGAGGCCCGAGCGGGGCCGTGGCGGGGGCGGGGGCTGCCGGGCGCCGGTCGGACGGGAGCGGTGGCGACCGGCTCGGAACGGCGGGCGGGGCGGTCCGGGACCGGTGGATCTCCGGTGGATCTCCTGTGGATCCGGCGGGTCCTCGGCCGGCTGTCCCGGAAGGTCAGCGGATCAGGGCGGCGCCGAGCAGGCTGAGTCCGCCGGCCAGGGTGCTGGTGCCGAGCAGGGCCCAGAACAGGTCGCTGAGCAGCGCCGGCGCCGCGTCCGTACCCGCCAGCACCACCCGGCCGGGCCGGCGTACGTCGTACGCGACCTGCACGTCCGTCCCGGGCACCAACCGGGCCGGACGGCGCAGCGGGGTGTGCCCGCGCGGGCGGGCCAGGACGGTCCCGGAGCGGCCGGATCCGGCCGGGCCGTCGACAGCCGTGTCCGGGACGGCGCGCAGCGTGCCGGCCTCCGCCCGCGAGCCGACCGGGTAGGCGAGCAGCGGCGCGCTGTCGAGCTCGCCGAAGGCGTCCCCGTACGACTCCAGGTAGGGGGTGCGCCCCTGATCGCCGTCGGCCACGACCCGGGCGGTGACCCGGACGCCGTGTCGGCGCAGACGGTGGCGAAGGCGCAGTTCGGCGGCGCACCAGAGCAGGAGTGCGCTGCCGAACACGGCGAGCACGACCCCCGCCGCCAGCGCC
The DNA here is from genome assembly GCF_040304075.1 of Kitasatospora sp. NPDC094015. Classification (NCBI taxonomy): domain Bacteria; kingdom Bacillati; phylum Actinomycetota; class Actinomycetes; order Kitasatosporales; family Streptomycetaceae; genus Kitasatospora; species Kitasatospora sp. NPDC094015. The sequence goes on along the minus strand of NZ_JBEOUL010000025.1, from coordinate 51,143 downwards.
GTCGGCTCCTCCACCACGGCCTCCTCGATCCTCTGTCCACAAGCCTGTGGACAGAGAGTCGCAGGCGGCGGACAACCCCGCACCGACGTTCGAAGGACGGCAGGGAACGTCGGGACGACCGAAAGGTGAACGATCCCACCCGGGCGGCGCATCGGGACGCACCGGCGCGCCGCCATGACGGTACGTCACCCGTCGCACCAGCCCCGGCTGTCACGGCCGGGACGGCCCCGGCTGTCATGGCCGGGACGGCCCCGCGTGACCGTCACGTCACAGGCCCGCAACCGGCGCAACCCGGGTGCGCCACGGCCCCGTCCTCCTGGCATCGGAGCGCGACCTCGGACCGCGACCTCGATGGGCGACCACGAGGTGCGGCCGGGCCATCCACAGGGGGTCAACCATGTCCGGACACCGCATCGCCAACGTCACCGTCACCGCCCTGCTCGCCGCCACCGTGCTGGGCCTCACGGCCTGCGACCCGGAGGGCGCCGACGCGGGCAACCCGAGCACCGTGGCCGCCTCGCCGGTCACCTCCGCCACCACGGCCGGGGAAGGTGCGGCGGGCACCGGGACGGCCAGCGCCGGTGCCGGCGCCACGCCCACTGCGCAGCCATCCGGAAGGCCCACCGGGAAGACCTCCGCGAAGCCGTCGGGCAAGCCGTCCCCCGTGGTCGACTGCACGGCCGCGGCGCAGCGCCCGGGTCACCAGGTGGTGCACGTGACGGCGGTGTCCGCCACCGGGTTGACCGCGCAGAAGACCGTTTTCACCTGCGGCCCCGACGTCGACAACGACGGTTACTACACCGCGACCGGGTCCGCGCAGCCGTACCACTTCGCCTCCGGCGCGACCGCGACGGTGGTCGACCTCGGCGCCGGCTCCGCGCAGCGCGCCGTTCCCCTCCCGACGCTGGTCGAGCACCTCGGCGGCTGCCTCGCGCACGCCGACGGCGAGCAGTGCTTCGGCGACAACTACGACGTCACGGTGGACTCGGCGGGCCGGGTCACCACGATCGCCGAGCTGTTCCACCCCTGAGCCCGCGCTGAGCCCGTACTGAGCCGGCGAGGGTGGCGGGGGCGGCTGCCCCCGCCACCCGGGGTCAGGCCGTGACCGGCTCGATGAACCCCTGCTCGGTGAGCATCCGCAGCGACTCCGGGACCCGGTCGCGCAGCACCACCCGGTCCTCGCCGAGCAGCTGGGCGATCGCGTCGACGATCTCCCCGGCGGCCAGCGTGCCGTCGCAGACTCCGACGAACCCGGCACCGACCGTGTCCACCTTGGTCGCCCGCCGCATGCCTCGGTTGTGACGGAGGATCACGTGCTCCGGGTCCTCCGCGCCGGGGGCGCCGACCTGCTCCTGGACCACCTCGTCCGCGAGCACGTACCGCGCGGCCAGCAGCGCCGCGTCGTCGTGGGTGCGCAGGAACTCCTGCCGGGCGAACCAGGCGTCGATGTGCGGACCGAGCGGCTGCTCGACCGGGTGCGGCCACTCCTCGACCCGGACGGCGGGATCGGCCGCGCCGCCGGCCCGCAGCGTGATCCAGCCGAAGCCGATGCCCTCGACCTCGGCGGCCTCGAAGGCGTCCAGCCACTCGCCGTAGCGGGCCTGGTAGTCGGAGCCGGGGCCCCGGTGGTCGCCGCCGTCGCGCAGCCACAGCTCGGCGTACTCGGCGACGTCCTGGACCTGGCGCTGCACCACCCAGGCGTCCAGCCCGGTGCCGGCCACCCAGCCGGCCAGCCGGTCGTGCCAGTCCTGGCCCTTGACGTGCTGCCAGTTCGCGAGCAGGTGGCAGTAGCCGCCCGGCTCCAGGTGCGCCGCGGCGTTGCGCACCACGGTCCGGCACAGCTCGTCGCCGGCCATCCCGCCGTCCCGGTAGACGAACCGGCTGCCGGGGGAGATGACGAACGGCGGGTTGGAGACGATCAGGTCGAACTTCCGGCCGGCCACCGGCTCGAACAGGCTGCCCGCCAGGACCTCGGTGTGGTCGAAGCCGGACAGCGCCAGGGTCAGCCGGGTGAAGTGCAGCGCCCGCGGGTTGAGGTCGGTGGCCGTGACCTGCTGGGCGTGCCGGGCCGCGTGCAGCGCCTGCACGCCGGATCCGGAGCCGAGGTCCAGCACCGACCGGACCGGCCTGCGCACGGTCAGGTTGGCGAGCGTGGTCGAGGCACCGCCGAAGCCGAGCACCAGGTCCTTGCGGGCCACCCCGGCCGCGGTCTCGCCGGAACCGATCCCGCCGGCACCGCCGACGGCGCAGCCGAGGTCGGAGACCACCCAGGCGTCCGCGCTGTCCAGCCCGGCCACCTCGTTGGCGTACGGGCGGATGTCGACGGTCGCCCGGAGCTCGCCGCCGTCCTGCGCCAGCCAGCCGTCGGCCAGGCAGTCCGCCACCGGCAGGGCCGCCTCGGCGGCCGCGTACGGCACGGGCTGCTGCAGCAGGAACAGCCGCACCAGCGTCTCCAGCGGTGTACCGCCACGGGTCGCCCGCAGCGCGGGCACCGCCTCGCTGCGGGCCAGCGCCGCGTAGCCGGTCGGCCCGAGCAGATCCAGGCACCCGTCGGCGGTGAACGAGGCGGCGAGCAGCGCCTCGCGGAGTGCGGCGAGGCGGGCGAGGTCAAGAGCGGGGCTACTGGTCACCCCGCCATTGTCCCCCGCCGCCCGCCCGCGTCCGGCCGTGCGCGGCAGGGCGAGCCCTGGGACGGCTGCGCGGCTCAGCCGGTGGGCGACGCCGAGCCGGTGGGCGCCCCGGCGGATGCCTGCGCGGTGCCGGTCGGCGAGGCTGCGGGCGATCCGGTGGAGCCAGTGGGGCCGGTGGCGGCTCCGGTGCTCGGCGTGCCGGCGTCTCCGGCAGACGAGGAGCCGGCCGTGGTCGGGTCGGTGCCACCGGTGCCCGGAGCCGCGCCAGGGGCGGCGGCCTTGCAGCCCGGCTGCTTCTTCATCGCGTCACCCAGGGTGCCGCTCTGCAGCCGGCCCAGTGCCTGGGTGGACAGCTGCGACAGCCGCTGCACCTGGTCGCCGACGCTGCGCAGCCCGTCCGCGAACTTCGCCTGGTCGGTGGTGGGCAGCCCGTCGAGCTTCTTCTGCGCGTCCTGGTACCCCTGCGCGGCCTGCTTGAGCTCGCCGACGGCGTCCTTCTGGACCGTGGCGCCGTCGTCGACCTTGGGCGCGCCCACCTTGTCGATGGCGTCCGCGAGGTCCTGGTTGGTCTTGCCGAGCGCGGCCAGATCTGCCGACAGCCGCTTCTGCAGATCGGCCGGGGCCTCCTCGGGCGCCACCTTCGCGGTGTCGGCGAGGGCGGTCCTGGACTGGGCGATCGGGCTCTGGGCCGCGTCGCAGACGCCCTTCGCCCAATTGCTCAGGTCGGCGGTGTTGTCGTCCGTGCACGCGGCGGCGCCGAGCGCGAGAACCGCACCGAGTGTGGTCACGGCCAGCAGTCGCTTGTTCACCAGTGGGCCCTTTCGGCGGTCCGGGTCATCGACCAGCGAACCTACACGGCCGTCCGCCCCCACCGCACCGGCCGGGGCGGACCACCCACATAGCGTCAGGTCGGGAGCCGGTCTCCGGCGCGCTCGACCCGGATCGGGTCGCCGTCCCGGACCGTCCGCAGCACCTGCGGATCGCCCTCCAGCGCGCCGAGCAGGTTGCAGGGGCCGGCCAGCCGGCACTCGTCCCCGCGCGAGACCGGGGTCGGGCCGTACGGGAGCGCCAGACTGTCGCCGTCCGTCCAGAACGCGACCGTGCCCGGCTCGACGACCTGCTGGGCGTCGGGCTCCCTCGGTACGGCGACGGGCGTGCCGAAGTAGACCTCCTGGCCCCAGGTGTTGGCCGAGGAATCGATCGGCAGCGCCGCCCAGAGCGCCTCCGACGTGGGCGTCGAACGCAGCAGGGCGGTGGCCTGCCCGGCAGGCCAGAGAATGCGTATCCGCATGGGGTGTCCCTCTCCCGGACGTGGTGACGAATCACCGGTCGCGCCGGAGAGCAGGGAACCGCTGCTTCAACAAATTGTCAATGGAGTCTCGGGGAGACGGGTCCGCGATGCGGGAGTGCGGCACGTGGCCGACCGGCACGTGCCGGAGGTGCAGTACGTGCGGCGCGTTCGGTCCGTGGGGCTCAGGCCTCGACGGGCACGTTGGCGATCGGCCAGCTCATCCGGAGCAGCCCGCCCTCGGCGCCGTTGTCGACCTCGACCTCCTCGACCAGCCCGGTGATCACCGCGAGGCCGAGGTCCTCCTCGCCCACCTCCGCGTCACCGTCGCCGCCCCCGCCCTCGGCGGGGCGGCCGATCGGCCCGGCCTCATCCTCGACCTCGATGAGGAAACGCTTCTCCTGATCGGTGAGCGCGACCCTGACCGTCCCGTCGATGCCACTGCGCTGGTGCAGGCCGACGGCGCGCGAGCAGGCCTCGCCGACCGCGAGCCGGACCTCGTCCAGCACCGACTCGTCCACCCCGACGCGTCTCGCCACCGCGGCTGCCACCAGCCGGGCCGTGCGCACATGGCCGGGAAGCGCGCTGAATCGAAGTTCGACGGTTGCCATCTATCCCCCTCCGGGGTTTGCTCCCGGCGACCGGCCCGGAGCACACCGGCTCCCGGCCACCGCACGGGCAGTGTCGGCATCCCGGACCGGCGGGGCCGCGCAAAACGGCCCCACCGGCACCCGGAACGCGATCAGTCGGTCGCCGCGACGGCCTCGTCCACCGAAGTGTGGATCGGGAACACCTTGGTCAGACCGGTGATCCGGAAGATCTTGAGGATGCGCTCCTGGTTGCACACCAGACGGAGCGAGCCCTCGTGCGCCCGCACCCGCTTCAGGCCACCGACCAGAACGCCGAGACCGGTCGAGTCGAGGAAGTCGACGCCTTCCATGTCGACGACCAAGTGGTAGCTGCCGTCGTTGACGAGCTCGACCAGCTGCTCGCGCAGCTTCGGGGCGGTGTACACATCGATCTCGCCGCCAACCTCGACGACCGTGCGATCGCCGACTGTACGGGTCGACAGGGACAGGTCCACGGAACCTCCAGCACCTTGCCTTGCTACGTCATTGCGATCTTCGGCCAGGTGGCCGCCACCGCGTGGTCGCAGGCCAGGGGCACACAAGCCGCGGCTCGGCCTCGGCATTGCGACCCTCGGCCGTGCGGCCGTCACGGCCTCATTCAACCACTTGTGACCATGCCCGCACGATGGCTTGGGGCGATTCTCCGTCACGCCGGTGACACACTGGGTCTCCATGCCGCCCCGTCATCACCAGCCCGAGGCTCTGCTCACGACCCTGTCCGCCGACCGGGGCCGATCGGACCGCCTCACCCATACGGAGCATCTGCCCGCCCGTGCGGCCCGCTACGCACCCTGGCCTGAAGGAATCCGCCCGGAGATCATGGCGGCGGCCGCGGCCCTCGGCGTGGCGGAGCCGTGGGCCCACCAGGCGGAGGCGATGGCACTCGCCGCGGGCGGCCGGTCCGTGGTGATCGCGACGGGCACCGCCTCGGGCAAGTCGCTCGGCTACCTGGCCCCGGTCCTCAGCGAACTGCTCGACGGCACCGAGGCCCGGAACGGACGCGGCTCCACCGCGCTCTACCTGGCTCCGACCAAGGCACTGGCCGCCGATCAGCGCCGGCGCGCCGCCGAACTGGTGCCCGGCCGGGTCCGGGTCGCCCTCTACGACGGCGACACCCCCGGCGAGGAGCGCGAGTGGGTCCGCCAGTACGCCTCGTACGTGCTGACCAACCCGGACATGCTGCACCGGAGCATCCTGCCCGCTCATCCCCGCTGGTCCACCTTCCTGAAGGCGCTCAAGTACGTCGTCATCGACGAGTGCCACAGCTACCGGGGCGTCTTCGGCTCCCACGTCGCCCAGGTGCTGCGGCGGCTCCGGCGCCTGTGCGCCCGTTACGGGGCCGAGCCGACCTTCGTGCTCGCCTCGGCCACCACCGCGGAGCCCGCGGCCACCGCGCAGCGCCTCACCGGGCTGCCCGCGGTGGCGGTCACCGACGACGCCTCGCCGCGCGGGCCGCTGGTGTTCGGGCTGTGGGAGCCGCCGCTGACCGAAAATGTCGGCGAGCACGGCGCGCCCGTACGCCGCACGGCCACCGCTGAGGCCGGCCACCTGCTCACCGAACTGGTCGAGACCGGCACCCGGACAGTGGTCTTCGTCCGCTCCCGACGCGGGGCGGAACTGGTCGCCCTCCAGGCCCAGGACCAACTCGGCCAACCGCTGGCCGCCCGGGTGGCCGCGTACCGGGGCGGATACCTGGCGGAGGAACGCCGGGCGCTGGAACGCGACCTGCACTCGGGACGGCTGCTCGGCGTGGCCTCCACCTCTGCGCTGGAACTCGGTGTGGACGTGTCGGGGCTGGACGCCGTCCTGATGGCGGGCTACCCCGGCACGCGGGCCTCGTTGTGGCAGCAGGCCGGCCGGGCGGGCCGGGAGGCACAGGGCGCGCTGGCGCTGCTGATCGCCCGGGACGACCCGCTGGACACCTACCTGGTGCACCACCCGGAGGCGCTGTTCGCGACCCCGGTCGAAGCCACCGTGCTGGATCCGGACAACCCCCACGTGCTGGCTCCGCACCTGTGCGCCGCCGCCGCCGAGCTCCCGCTGACCGAGCCGGACCTCGACCTGTTCGGACCGTCCACCGCTCACCTGCTGCCCGTGCTGGAGAAGCGCGGGCTACTGCGTCGGCGCGCCGACGGCTCCTGGTACTGGACCCGCCGCGAGCGGGCCGTGGACGGGGTGGACCTCAGGGGCAGCGGCGGAAACCCGGTGCAGATCGTCGAGGCCCCGACCGGCCGGCTGCTGGGGACGGTGGACGCCGCTGCCGCCCACACCACCGTGCACACCGGCGCCATCCACCTGCACCAGGGCCGTACCTACCTGGTGCAGGACCTCGACCTGGAGACCTCGGTGGCTCTGGTGGAGCGGGCCGACCCGCCCTACACGACCTCTGCCAGGGACATCACCTCCATCTCCGTGTTGTCCACCGACACCACCGAGGAGTGGGGCGAGGCCCGACTCAGCTTCGGGTCGGTGGAAGTGGTCAACCAGGTCGTCGGATACCTGCGGAAGCGAATCTCCACCGGCGAGATCCTTGGGGAGAGCAAGCTTGACCTGCCGCCCCGGACCCTGCGGACCCGAGCAGTGTGGTGGTCGGTGACCGAGGACCAGCTGCTCGACGCCGACATCCCCGTCGACCAGTTGCCCGGCGCCGCGCACGCCGCCGAGCACGCCTCGATCGGGCTGCTCCCGCTCTTCGCCACCTGCGACCGGTGGGACATCGGTGGTGTCTCCGTGCCGCTGCACCCGGACACCGGCCTGCCGACCGTCTTCGTGTACGACGGCCACTCGGGTGGTGCGGGCTTCGCCGAACGCGGCTTCTCCCGTGCGGTCGAGTGGCTGACGGCGACCCGCGCCGCCATCGCCGCCTGCGAGTGCGAGCGGGGTTGCCCCTCCTGCGTGCAGTCGCCCAAGTGCGGCAACGGCAACGATCCGCTGGACAAGGCTGCGGCGGTGCGGCTGCTCGGCATCCTGCTGGCGGGCGCACCGAACCGGCCCGGGGCAGGGGCGCGCGGCACGGAGGCGGACGGTGGGGAGGCCGGCGGTGGAGAGGGCGGCGGTGGAGAGGACCCTGCCCCGGACCCGGCGCCCGACCAGTCGGCGGTCTGAGCAGGCGTCTGCTCCCCCTCGGGCCCCCATCCCCACACCGGTCCGGCACGGGATCTCGCCCGGGCAGGCCCGACCGGCACGGACAGCCCCCGCACCGGGACCTGGACCACCACCTCGACGCCGTCCTCTCCGGGGGCAAGGGCGCAAGAGACCAGCTCGGCATCCTGCAGCCCGGCGATCAGTGCCGCCCGCGCGCACCCGCCGTCGGAGTCGACCAGCATCCGGTCGGCGGCCGCGAGGGCCGCGAGGTCGGCTGCGGACTCCGCGCGGTGCCGCGCCGCCACCACGGCACCGACCTCGAGGCTGACCGCGAAGACCAAGCAGCCCAGCGCGGACAGCGCGACCAGCCACACCGTGGCCGAGCCCCGGTCCGCCGCCGCGCCCGGCAGCCGGGCCCGTGCGGGGCGACCCTGCCGGGCCCTGAGCCGGCCCCGACCGATGAGGCGACCGGGCCTCAGGCCGGCCACGGCTCACCTCCCGCCGCCGTGCCGAAGACGTCCTCGCGAGCAGCCACGGCGGTCGCCCCGAGCCGGACCGGCAGGACCGTGCCGATCCGGCCAGGACCGAAGCACGGGGCTTCCACCGTCACCCGGACGGTCAGGTCGTCCCGGACCAGCCGGACCGAGGCGCCGCGCGGCGCAGCCCGCAGCGCGAGTGCGACGGCATCCGCGTCTCCGCGGGCCGCCGCCCGCGCGGCGAGCCGGGCAGCGTCGACGCAGCGGACCTGGCCGGCAGCCGCCAGCACCCCGGAGACGAGCATCGCCGCCACGAGCACGAGCGCCGGGAGGGCCACCGCGGTCTCGGCCGTCACGAATCCGCCGTCCGCACCGCGCCCTCCGGTCGTGCCTCGCCATCGGCCGCCACGGCGTCGGCAACTGCGGAGGCAGGCCGCCGGGTCAGACCGCATGGAGGGCCCGCCCGAGCAGCTCGGTGAGGAGATCCGCGACGGCTCCGCTGCTCACCACGCGGTACAGGACCGCCGCGAAGGCGCAGGCAGCGACGGTACCGATGGCGTACTCGGCCGTGGTCATCCCGGCGTCACGGCTGCCGGGACTGCGCAGACGTCGGACTCTGCCGAGCAACCATGCCGCTCCGTGGCGCAGCATGCGACCGATGTGGGGAGGACGGGCGAGGTGGAGGAACGGACGCAGGCGGAGGCGGACAGGGCTGATCACGCTCATGGTGAGCTCCTTGATGGTGGGCTTGAGTTCCCGACCGGGGTCGAGGTGCGTGGGAAGGGATCGGGATCCTGGGATGGGCTCACGCGGTCCAGCAGCGTCAGAGCCGCCCGGCGAACAATTCGCTGAGGCCCATGACCGTGGGCACGACGCCGACGAGGACGAACGCGGGGAGGAAGCACGCGCCGAGTGGCGCCGTCGCCAGCACACCGGCACGCCGGACCCTGGCGCGCGCCGCGCGGCCGGCCTCGGCCCGCCGCAGCTGCGCCAGGCCGGTCAGCGACTCCCCCGGCGGGGCGCCGCTGAGGCTGGTTCGGACGAGGCACCTGGCCAGCGGCGCGAGCGTAGGGCAGTCGTCCGCGAGCCGCCCCCAGCTGTCCTCCGGCGACGCTCCGAGCGCGAGCTGCGCCGCGACCGTGGCCAGCCTGGTGCTCATCGGCGGATCCACCCCGACCGCCACCGCAGCCGCGGCCCGGGCGGGCGACGGGGACGATACCAGGCAGGCCGCCAAGAGGTCGGCTGCCAGAGGCAGTTGCCGGGCCAACTGCGCCTGTTCGTCCGCAGCCTGCCGAGCGGCGGGCGATCCGCGCTTCGGCAACCATCGCCACATCGCCAGGCCGATCAGAGCCCCGGCCGGCAGCCCGAGGGGCACGCCCAGCAGTGCCACCGCACCCAGCCCGGCCAGGGCTGGCAGAGCCCGCTCCGAGGAGACCAGCGCACGGATCCGGCGTACGGGCCATCGGGTCGGCTCCTCAGCAGGCTGTCGCGCCCCAGACTCTGTCGCGGGCTCGCTGGCAAGGCCCGGACAACGGCCCAACCGCGACCGCAGTATCCGACGCTTCCTGACCCTCCAGAACTCGGAGTCCGTAGCCGCGCACCCGGCTGCCGTGAGCAGCAGCGACGGGACGGCGAGGTCGAACGTGACCGCCGGCGGCGCCGACAGCAGTGGCACGGCGCTCATCCGCCGACCTCCGTCCATGCAGGCCGTACCCGGGAGAGTCCGCAGGTAGCCGGCTCCGGCGCGGTAGCAGTGGTAGCAGGAGCGGTCGAGACCGGCCGTCCGGCAGCCGCGGGTTCGCCAGTGCGAGCACCTCCGCCGCCCTCGGCCGCCCGTACGATGCGGGACGTCCACCGGAGACCTGCCGTCTCCAGCAGCACCCCGCCGAGCAGGCAGATCAGCCCCGCCGGGGTGTGCAGCAGGATCCGCACGGGATGCGCGCCGAGCGCGTACCCGAGGAGCAGGCCCACGGCCGGCAACATCGCGAGCAGGGCGACCGTCGCACGCGGCCCGGCGAGCTCGCCCGCGATCTCCTCGCTCAGCGCCCGCTCGGCCCTCAGTGCGTCCGCCACCTGGTCGAGCCCGGAGGCCAAGCCGGATCCGCTCTCGGTGGTGATCTGCCAGCAGGCTGCGACGGCAGCCGCGCCACGGCCGCCGGGCAGCTCGGCCGCGAGCCGCAACGCTGCGGGGACGTCCGCGCCGTACGGGGCGGCGCGCAGCCTTGCTGCAGGCTCCGCCCCCAGGGTGTGGCTGAGCCTGGGGCCGGACCGCTCGACGACGGCACAGAGCGCCTGCTCGGCCGTTGCCCCGCTCCGGAGCTCGACGGCGATCCCTGCACAGAGGTCGATCACCGCGGCGGCCCGCTGTCGGGCCCGCGCCGCTGTCCGGCGGCGTTTCCGCCAGCGACGCAGCGGCCGGACGGCCGCCAGTGCTCCCAGCGCCGGGATCGGCGAGCGGGTGACCAGGCAGAGCAGCAGACCCAGCGGCAGCAAGATCAGTTCCGGGACCAGCCAGTAGGGTCTCAGCACCCTGATCTGTCGCCCCAGCCTCAGGCCGAGGCCCCGCACGCCGCCTCCGACGGTCCACGAGGAACCGAACAGTGCACGTGTCCGGCGGGCGGAACGCGCCCTTCGCCGTAGCAGCGCCAGGCCGCACCAGAAGCCCGTCGCCAGACCAGCGAGTCCGGCCATCGGTGGCACCGGTCCAAGACGGATCACCGAGGCCTCCTGCCCGCCGACTGCAGCAACCGCCAGGCGACGACCGCCACCACGATGAGCAGCACGACACCGGCAATCTCGATGTGACGCCCACTCATCCGATCCCCCTCGGCAGCTCGACGCCCCGAGCGGCGCATCGTTGCCGCAGCCCGGCCCAGCCGGGCCCCGGCCGGCAGGCGCCGTCCGGGCCGAACTCCACGGCAAGCGTCGCCCTGGCCAGCCCCTGCTGGTCGCCGGTGAGGACGTGCAGGGAGGCTGCCCGGCGCCGCCCGGTCGCCTGGTCCCGCACCAGATGGACGATGAGGTCGAGGGCGGCACGCACCTGGCTGTGCAGCGAATGGCGGTCGAGGCCGGCCAACGCGCCGAGTGCCTCCAGGCGGATGGGGACGTCGGCTGCGGAGTTGGCGTGGACCGTGCCGCACCCGCTGTCGGACGACTGCAGAAAGTTCAGTCCCTGGTCTCTTGACCTGCAGACTGAACTACACGTTCCAGTGAATAGTCATCCGGACTTGGCCATCAGATCGTTCAGTACGTCAGACACTCCCGACCATCAGTGACTTGCCAGCCGAACCTGGTCCGCCTTGGATCAGGAGCGAGACGGTACGACACGGGTCTGTCCGATCACTGGATCCCCGAGCCGGTTCGCTGCCAGGATGAGCGTTCAGAGGCCCGGGGCGGGCCTGACGAGACGAAGGAGCGCGATGGGCGCGTCTGCGGCTGTGCGTCGGGCCAGTCGCTGGCAGGACTCGGTGCGGCTGCTATTGCTGATCAACGCCGCTGCAAAGCCACCGGCCGACCGTGAGGTGGTGCCACCGTTGACCGTCGGAGTGGTCCGCACCCAAGTGCGCCTGCAGAAGCTCGACTTCTGGGTGCGCAACCCCGACTACCTCGCCTACGAGCTGATGAATGAGTACGAGGCCACTCCGGACGTTCCACGGCTGCTAGAGGTTGCTGCGGAGATTCTGGAGTCGGAGGAGCCAGATCTTCGGCGCTTCCCGATGCTGCGCTACAAGTACGGAGCGTTCGAGGAGCTCGATGATGCGCTAGCACCATTGGTGGAACGAGGGCTGCTCCGCAAGACGCAAGTCCTCGGACACGAGCGGGTGGTGGAGCACATCTACTTCCTGCTTGAGCAGGGCCGGCAGGTAGCTCAGTCGATGGTCGCTGAGGCACCCGCACTGGCGTGGTACGCCGTGCGCACTCGGCTGGTCGTGGACCTGGTCGACGGTCTCGGCGGCTCACAACTGAAGGACCGGCAGTACCTGCTCCGCGACTATGCCGATACCCCGTGGGGCAGACACATCGGCCCCATCACCGGGCAGGCCCGCGAGCGACTGCGCGAACTGCAAGCAGCACAGCGCCCGTGAGCCGCGGGCACCACCGACCAGGAGGCTCCATGACCGCGCCCGACCCGGCCCGCTCCAACCGGCAGGATCCGTCTGCCGTTCCCAGCGCTGGCGAGATTCTGAGCGAGGTCGCGGGGAAGCTGGAGCTGACGTCGGTACAGGTCGAGCGGGCCCTGGCCGAGGCGAACATCACCTTGAAGAGCCCAGCCGCCGCCGACCGGCGGCTGCATATCCTGCGGTTGCGGGCAAGCGGAACAAAGCACTCGAGCGACGACTTCACCGTGGAGCGGCACTTCACTCCGGGAGTGTGGGCGATCGTCCACCCGGCCAACAGTGCCGGGAAAACTAGCCTGCTGGAGTTCCTTGTCTTCCCGTTGCGCGGCGCGCCACGCGATCTACCGCCCGATGTCCGCTCGTGGCTGCGGCATCTGAGCGTGGACCTCGCGGTGGCGGGCCGGCCGATCCGCATCGTGCTGGACGTCGATGATCAGCCGCACCCCCAGCTCCGGGGTCGGATCCTTGCCGGGGACTCCAGCGAGCAGCTGCTCGCTGCGAACGACGATGCGCTTCGCGTTCTTGCGACCGCCTCCGGCAACGACGAGGTCAGGCGGTGTATCGGCGAGTTCTTCATGGACGCGCTGCGTATGGAGCATACGAATCTGTGGCGGCCGACCGGCGGCGCCGATGGTCAAGGGGCCCCAGAGGTCCACGGATGGGCGTCGTACTTCGGGGCTTGCTACCTCAACCCCGGCGGCGACGAGATCCTGCTTGGTGACGTTTCTGCCGCAGGTGTCTCCGCGCGGCTCATGGACCTGTTCGTCGACATCCCCTACAGCACGGCCCTCACCCAACTGTCGGTCGCCGGGAAGCGGGAGAAGAAGACGATTACGCAGGGGCAGCGCCGGGCGGAGGGAGACGCGGAGGCCCGCCGCACCGAGCGTGATGCGTGGCAGACCGAACTCGCCAGCGTGACCGGCCAGATCGAGGCGGGACGCCGGGCAGCTACCCAGGACATCTCCCCTCTGCTGCAGGCCGCCGACCAGACCACGGCAGAACTGCGCGAGAAGCGGGCGCTGCTTGCGGAGGCCGAACAGACGCTCGCGGAGGTGTCCGCGGCGCGAATGCGTGCCGAGCAGGGACTTCTCGATGCCCGCGAGACCTGGCAGGCCCGGCGGGTCCTGGGACGGCTGGACCCGGTGTGCTGCCCGCGGTGCGAGGAACCACTGGGCGGCGAGCGACGCGGCGCAGAGCGCGAGCACGCGAACTGCGCGGTGTGCACGCGGCCGCTGCCCGAGGTCGACACGGAGACCGCCGAAGTGCTGCTGGAGGAGCTGGATCAGGCCCTGGCGAGGGCGCGGGAGACGGAGCGGGAGGTGACCGGCGAGCGTTCGAGAGCGGTAGAGGCGGTACAGACCGCTCTGGCCAACCAGCGCGAGTCGGCAGCTGGCCTGGAGCAGGGGTTCGCTACCTCGCAGGCCCATGGCCGACTGCGTGACCTGGAGATTCGGGCCGCAGAGCTCCGCGGACGGCTTGAGGCAACCGGATCCACACCGTCAGTTCCGCCGGTCTCGATGTCCGCCCGAGTCCTGGCCGCCACGGAGGAAGCCGTCCGTGCGGCGGTCGACGCTTCGGCGAAGCAGCTGTTCCCGGCGATGAACGCATCAATCGTCGAGCTCGCAACACGGTTCGGTGTGCAGAATCTCGACAGCGTCAAGCTCGACCGCTCCGGCAAGGTCAACGCCGTCAAAGCCGGGGTGAAGACCCCGTTCAAGATGCTCAGCCGCGGTGACCGGCTCCGTATGCGGATCGCGACCGTCATCGCGCTCCTGCGTGTGGGTGCTGACCGTGGCGTTACCGCGCACCCTAGCCTCCTTCTGATCGACTCGGTCGCCGCCGAGGAGGTCACTGAGGTTCCCGCCCGCACGCTGATCGCCGAGCTACAGGCCATCGCCGCAGAACTTCCCGAGTTGCAGGTCGTTCTCACCACGGCGCAGCCCGAGCTCGTCGATGCCCTCCCATCGGAGCACCTCATCACCAGCAACGGTGAACACCTGTTCTAAGCTGCTCGTTCCGAACCGGCCGGCGACAAGGAGAGGACCGTGGCCTCAAGCGTGGACCAGACGCTCCAGGACTGGGCCAGCCACGCGACCGACGACGAGCTGGAGGCCGGCCCGTCGCTCGCTGACCTCGGCGGGACCGAGGCGGTCCTGACAGAAGCCGACCAGCTCGCTGCCGGGCCCCTCCTGCCATACCTCCTCACCGCGCTCGGCCGTGGTCTGGACGTCATGGATGGCGAACAGGCCCGGCAGTTGCTCGACGCCGCAGCCCGGGGGCTACGGAACCCGCAGGCCGCCTGGGTGCTGGCCGACGCGATCGACGTGGTGTGTGCCCACCCAGCCCTGGCCACCCGCCTCGGCAGCCGGACCATCCGGGACCTTGCCGACCACGCTGAAGCCGCGCTTGCCGGGGATGCCGACGCCGCCCTGGCCCAGCCAGCCGTCGCCGGACTGCTGCGCCTGGCCGTCGCGCAGATGGCCACCCCTCACCGCCTCTTGGCCTTGCTCGCCGAGATCACAGGTAACGAGCCCTCTGAAGCGCTGGAGCGGCTGCCCATCCTGGTCGGCGTCGCCCACGACCACTTCGGCGACGACACCCTGCTCGACGTCCTAAGCACGCTGGAGAGCCAGACCGAACTGCCAGCGGGCACCCGGGCAGACGCCAGCTTCGAACTGGCCGTCGCAGACATGCGCACCGCCCTGGAGGCGTCCGACCGCTCCGCCGTCGAAGAGAATCTGCGCCGAGCCCTGATGCGGTTCAAGGACCTCGACCGCACCCATGAAGCCCGCCTCGACGCCCGAGCCCACGCCGCCGCCCTGGACGCGGTCCTCACCTTCGGTGAACTCGACCAGCAGCCCGCGACGCCCATACCCGCCGAACAGCGTCTGGCCGAGGCGGCCGACCGACTGGATGCAACGACCATGCAGTTGGCCGAGTGGACCCGCGGCATGCACCAGCTGGACTGGCTCAGCGCCCGTGGACTGGCGCAGAGCGCCTGGTCCCGGCTCGTCACCTCGCTCCAGAACGCCCGCACCCACCTGGACCAGCCCAGCTGGTACGACCCAGCCGGCACCCTAGGCGACCTGCTGGACGTGTACGTCACCAGCCGCAGCATCCACACCGCCCAGGCCAGCGGGTCTGGCGGCCTGACGGCACTGGTGAGCCCGCCTGTGGAGGCCGCGTTCGTTCGCAGCAACGGACTGCTGCACCACCTCGAACAGGCTCTCTCCACCGACCCGCAGTTCACCGACTCCCCCGACGCGCGGGCACTGTATGAGGCCGTCCAGGCCCAGCGGCACGCTGGAGCTGCAGCCGGTCAGGTGGTGCCGGGAAAAGCCCTGGAGGGCCGCCCCACGCTCGCCGGGCTCTTCCGAGCTGACGCCTCGATGCTGCGCGACGACCTCGACCCTCAGCTCCTGGATCGGATCGAGCAGCTCCTGCAGCAGCAGTCCAAGGGCTATACCCCGACCGGGAACGGCCGCCTCGACGGCCACCTTGAGTGCCTGCTTGAGGAGCTGGCCACCAGCCCCGCCTGGAAGCCTCGCGACAGCTCCTACTTCACCACGTTGCTGGAACAGTTCCTGCGGTTCCTCTACGACCGCTTCGACGCCCAGGCCGACCTCTATGGCACCCGCACCGCCTACCTCGGCCCCTGCCCCCACAAGAAGCCCGACGGCAGCCCCGACCACTGGAAAGAGAAGCACGTCCAAGACGATCTCCACCAGCACCTCGCCGGCACGCTGACCCCTGGCACCGTGCAGCGCGAACTCATCGACGTCGCCAGCGGCCGCACCGACGTCACCTACACCCCCAAGCCCGGCAGCCGCTTCGTCGCCGAGGTCAAACGCCGCGACACCACATGGACCCGCGAACGCATCAAGAAGAGCTACATCGCGCAAGCCGCCAACTACACCGCCACCGGACCGCCCTTCGGCGTGCTCCTGGTCGGCGACGACAGCGGCCACTCCGGCGGCTACAGCAGCGTCGAGGACAGCGTCTGGATCATCCACCACGCACGCAGCACCACTGAGGTTCCCCGGCTCATCGTGGCCGGTGTCCTGCCCATCGGACGCCCGACCCCGTCCGCCCTACGTCTGCCACGCTCGTAGGCCCGGCCATTCCGCGGCTGACAGCCCTGATCTGAGCCACAACGGGCAGAGGGACACCGGCCCCGACCGGTGCCAAGCTTCGGGTTCGATCATGGTGATGGTCAGCTCGCTGCCTGCGCCCTCGAACGCGCCTTGCGCTGCGCGGGTTTGGTCGCCTGGTACTCCAGTTCTGCCATCTGGCTGAGTTGGATGGTCTCCATCATCTTCTTGGTGATGGCTTCTTCGCCCGAGGCGACGGCTTCGATGGCCGATTCGCGGATGAGGTCGGAGAGTCCGCAGATGCTCCCGCCGGTTCGCTCGTGCAGGTAGGGCGAGAGAGCGGCGAGTTGACCTTGCTTGTGCCGGTACAGGGCGAGGGTGCTCTCCAGTGCGGCCACGACCTCGACCCAGGCGATCTTGTCCGTCTTCGTGGTTCCGAACTTCCGCATGTGGTGGAGGGTGTTTCGACCCGAGGTCTGGGTGGCCCGGGTGCTGCCTTGGCCTTCGAGGAACAGGCCGCTGGTGTTGAGGTTGGCGCCGGTGTAGATGAACGTGGCCGCGACGTGGTTGGCCAGGTACTTCAGGTGGTCGTTGACGACTTTGCCCTCCTTGGCGGACAGGTCCAGGAAGTGGACATCGTCGATGATGACCAGCTCAGTGCCCGCCAGCTTCAGGTTCTTCAGCAGGCCGTTGGTGACTTCGGTCTTGGTCGCTCCGGAGCGCATCACCATGGCCATGTACTCGGCCAGCAGGACGGACAGGTCCTTCGGGGTGGCCTGACTCGGGATGTTGAGGTACACGACGGGGGTGTAGTCGACGAGGTAGCCGTCGACTTCGTAGCTCGCGGCGAACTTCTTGGGGTAGCGCTTGCGGAGCTTGAGTTCGTAGTCCTTGGCGAAGAGCTTGACCAGGGTGCTCTTGCCGATGGTCGCCGGGCCGTCCAGGACGATGCCGCGCCTGGCTCCGGGCGCCTGGTTCCGGTTGACCTTCATCCGGCGGGCGAAGGCGGCGTGCAGCCGGCGCATTTGCCGGGTGCGCACGAGCTCGAGCGCACTGTGGAAGTCGTCCCGCTCGTCGTTGAAGTCCTCGCGCTCCTCAGGGGTCATCCGCAAGTACTGCGCGTGCGCGGGCATGAAGGGCCGCTGTGGAGCCTCCATGGCCAGGTAGGCCCGCCATTCCTCCTTGGTGCGGGGCTCGGCGAGGCCGGGGTGCGCGAAGCCGAAAGTGGTGAACATCAGCGGTCCTGTCGGGTGCTCGGGGCCCAGATCTCAGCGGGCTTGATGGTGGTCAGGTCCAGATCGCCCCAGAAGGCGCCCTCTTCGCCTTCCGGTTCACCATCCGGTTCGGCGTCGGAAATGACGTGCAGCGTCGGAGAGTTGGCGGGAGGGTCGGCACGCTGCATGTCGGCGGCTTGGGCGGCGGCCCGGTGACGGTCGCGGATCTTGCGCTTGCGGTCGGCCGTCCACGTCTCGGGGGCGTCCATGCGGTTCTGCAGTGCGACGAGGGCTTCGGCGATCGCGTCCTGGTCGTCAGGGGTCTTGCCGCGGGCGGCGATGTACCGCTTGGCCTCGCGAAGGGTGATGTCAGTGAACGGCTGGTGTTCACCGGTGGCGTGTGTCCAGGTGAGGACGTACCACTTCCCTGTGGCGGGGTCGAGGAAATAGGCGTGCAGGAGGTTGCGGGGGTCGGAGCGGATGGGCCACAGCCCGTCCGGGTAGTCGGACTTGGAGCCCCGATAGCCGTAGAGGACGTCGCCGTTGTAGACGAGGTGGTCGATCTCAACGCCGTAGGGGTGGATCACCCGACGCTCGATCGGCAGTAGTTCGTAGTACAGGTTCGGATCGCGCGGGCAGTCCACGTAGCCGGCCGAGCCGAGGGCCTGGCGGTACGCCTCGTTGGGCGAGACGCGGATGTCCGGGAAACCGGGCAGGTGAAGACCGCGGTGGGTGCGCCGCTGGTACACGGCGACGACGTACTCGGCGAAGAACTCCGCGAGTTCGTCGATGGTCCACCGGGCCTGGTCCTCGGCGGTGCGCCCGCGGTTGGCGACGTTGTTGCCCTTGTAGCCGGCGACATGCTCGGAGAACTGCTGGCGGATCGTGCCGAACAGCCGCTCGACGTGCGGCTTGTCGGTCGGCTTGAGCTTACGCGCGTCCTGGAGGTCGATCCTCCAGCGGTAGCAGGCACGTTGGACGACGTCGCTCTTGTAGGGCTTGCCGTGGTCGTACAGCAGGGTCTCGGGGTAGACCACCGGGCGGGCGGCGGCTTCGGCGAGACGCTCGTCGATGGTCAGCTTCCGGTCGTAGGGGATCCGCAGGACCTGGTAGCGCAGGGCCTCCGCCCAGGCCGGGCGCATGGGCTCGGGGGTCATCACGTCGGCCAGCAGCAGGCCGATGTCGATGGCCTTGGTGCCCTCGGGGGTGAGCCGCCAGGCGAGGATCGAGCGGGTGGCGACGTCGATGGCGATCGTGAGTTCGACCCTGTGGGTCTTAGCGGTCTCCGGGTCGAAGGCGAGGACGTCCAGCGGGGTGGTGTCGAGCATGACGACCTCGCCCGGGCGGTGGGCGATGACGTTGCCGAAGGTGCGGTCGGGCTGGTTGGCGGCCGTGGCCCGGCGGTAGGCCGGTTCGGTGACGCGGCCTCCGAGCAGGTTCTTGACGATCCTTCGGAAGGCGTCGCGTTCGGGCAGCGTGAAGGCTCCCTCGCCGTGCTGGGCGTCGAGCCGCTGCTGGGTGCGTCGCAGGAACCGGTTGCCGATGGTCGCGGTGCTGTCGAGACGCTCGGCCTCGGCCTGGTCCCGGATCGCCTGGAGGACCTCCGCCGGGACGTTCTTGAGCGGGTTGCTCAGCTTGGCCCGGCGCTTGTCCACCAGTCCCCACAGCCCGTGCTCCTGGCGCTGAGCCCACTGCTTCCAGATCCACCGCTCGCTGACACCGCGTTCGCGCGCTTTGGACGCGACCCGTTCGGTCAGGGGCAGATCGGGGGCGTACTCGGGGCGAGGTTCGCCCGGCAGCGCGTCGAGCGGGTCGCCGGAGCGGTAGCCGGTCATCGCTTCCAGCAGGTCCGCCTCCTTCGTCACGGCGTCCTTGACCAGTTCCTTGTCGATGGAGGCGAGGATGCCGCCCGGGTCGAGGGCTGCGAGGTCGTCCGCGCCGTCCGGGCTGTCTGCGGTGTCCGGGGGTGCGACGGATGCCTGGAAGGTGGTGTCGGTCAGTACCTCGGACAGCAGGATGACCTGGAGCCGTCCGGTCTCGGACCGCAGCCGGACGGTGAGGCCGTCGAGGCCGGCGACCTGGTGGCGTTCGTCCTCGAACGCGATCCAGTCGCCGACGGTCATGCGGTGGGCGTTCACGGGCGCGTCTCCGGGGCTGGGCGGGACCACACCGGGGTGTGGTCCCGCAGGGGCTTGGTGATGTCGAAGGCCAGGCGGTGGTGCCACATGAGGTGGTAGACCACCGCGCGGGCGATGTCCGGTGCGCTCTGGAAGGCCAGCAGGTCCCCGATGGTGACCGGGTGAGCGGCGAGTTCGAGCAGCGGTGCGGCGAGTTCGTCGGCGGCCAGTGACGGGCGGCGGTACCCGGCGAGCCACTTGACGCTCTCCCAGCGCAGGGGATCGGGCTCGCCGACCATCTCGTAGTCCCAGCCCATGGCCTCGCACACGGCCGCGGTCCTGATCCGTTGGCGGGTGACGTCGAGGTGGGGCAGGAACCGGTTCGCTTTCACGTCCAGCAGCCGCACCGTCCCGTCCCCAAGGCGGGCGAAGAGGTCGGGGGTGTGCCGCCACACTCCGCCTTGGTCGCGGCCCTCGAGTTCGAACGGCTGGGCCACGAGGTCGGCCACGTCAGGGTCGAAGTCGAGGAGCTTCATCCACTTCGACTCCAAGTAGGACTCGTAGGCCAGGAAGCGGTCGCTGGTGGCGAACCAGAGCTCGCCGGGGGTGTGCTGCTGGCCTGCGTAGGAGGGGATGTCCCGTACCGGCAGGCCGTCCTCGAACCGCAGCCGGACGGCGTCCGCAGCCGCCACCAGCCGCTCATTGCCCCCCTGGTCGCAGTAGCGGACCAGGACCTGGCCCAGTGCCAGACCGATAGGTCTGACGGTGCGTCGGCGAGTCATCGTGCCCTTCCCTGATGCTGATTCAGCAGCTCTTCGCCCCAGGCGGTGAGGGCGTCGGCGGCCTGGGGCGGGAGGCGGGCGGCGAAGCGCCGGCAGCCCTCCCGGACCGACTCCTCGCTCGCCCCCGTCCAGCCGTGCCGGTACGCGGGGGCTTCCCGCACGTCGCCGCCGGTCAGCTGCTGCCACACCCAGGCGGCGGCGTGCAGCTGCCGCTGGCGGGTCACGTCCCGGCCGAGCGGGTGGAGGATGGCGAACAGCACGCGGTGCGGTACCTCGGTCAGGTCGTCCAGCAGCGTGCGGCGCTCCTGGTAGTCGACCGGTCCGCTCGCGCGCATCCGCTCGGCCAGGAGGCGGACGGCCTTCCAGAAGGCGCCGGCGTCGTTGATTCGGCGCACCAGCGTGTCGCTGACGCGGGCCGCGCGGCGGGCGTCCATGCCGAGCAAGGCGGCGGCCTCGGGCCAGCTGCCCGCCCCGCACAGGCGGGCCACGGCGAGGGCGGCGAGCCGTCGCCCGGAGGTGGGCGCGGTGGCGGGCAGGTGCTCGGCGATGAGTTCGGCGTAGTCGCTCTCGCGGACCAGGTGGGGTATCTGGTGCAGGTGCAGAGGCGGCGCGGGCGGGTTGCGCCGGTGGGTCAGCGCTCCGGCGACCCTGTTCGAGCGGGGCATGGCCTCGGCCAGCAGCTCGTCCAGCAGCCGGGGACGCGGCAGGCCCCGGAACGGATCGGTGCCCTTCGCGGCGCGCCGCCGCTCGGCCAGCACCGCAACCCACGGCGCCAGCAGGTCCCGGGCCTCCTGGGGCTCCGTACAGGCCAGGACCGGATCGAGGAGCGCGAGCAGACCGGCCGCCTCCGTGGCCTCGGCCGGGCCTGCCCGCAGCACGGCGTGCATCCCGCCCCGGGCCGCCGACCGGTGGTGCCCGAGGACTGCGGCAAGCGATTCCCGGGCCTCCGGCGGCATGGTCTCGCACGCGCTCAGGTCCTCCGCGCTCGCTGCACGCCGCGCGACGGCGGCCAGCAGCCGCAGGGCGGCGAACCACTCGGCGGCGGTGACCTGCTCGCCCAGCAGCTGCGGCTGCCGGAACGCGGCAGCGGCCAGGACGCGGTTCTGGGCCTGAACGAGCGCCGGGTGGACGTCAGGGGCGGCGATCTGGGCCAGCGGCTGGGGGCAGAGCCCACCGACCTCGGCCGAGCCGGGCACCCTGTTACCGCACAGAGCCGGGTCGAGGGCACCGGGCCTGGAGAGCAGACCCCGCGGGTGGCCGGCGTTGCCCCGCCGCAGCCGGATGCCGCACGCCGGGCAGGAGTCGACCAGCAGGCACGAGTGGCGCGGGCACACCGCCGCAGTCTGGAGCCGCCACCACAGCGGCCACACCGTCCCCTCGGCCAGGCAGCGCGCGCAGGCCCGGCTGGAGTGCACCTGGGCCCACTCGCGGATCGCCCAGGACCGCACCGAGGACTCGGACGGCGCGTACAGGCCGGTGAAGTCCAGGGCTCCGCCCGCGTAGTGCTCCAGGTGCATCGCCCGCAACCGGTCCGCGGCCAGGCCGGTCGCCTCCTGGACCCCGCGTAGGCTCTCCGCCGTGAGCATGATCCCGAACAGCAGCGGTCGGGTGGTCGCACTGGACGGGCGGCATTCCAGTCCGAGCCGCTGGGCCAGCAGGCCGGGGCCGACCCCGAGCTCGAAGGCCGTCCGGTCGATCCAGGACGCGAACGCCTCCCCCTCCACCGGCACCGGAACAGCCGGAAGCCGTCTTGCCCGCGGCACCAGCGCCAGCCGGTGCGCGACGGACCCCGAGCCCGGCTGGGCGATCGATACCGGCACACCCATCGGACCTCCCCCCGATTGATGGAAATATGCTACAGGTCGGCTCGCGGTAGCTTTCTGGGGTGGACACACCCGAGACGAGCCCGGAAGACGAGCCCTACCGCGTCGCCTTCGGCAAGCGGCTGCGGGCGCTTCGCGAGCAGGCGGGGCTGAGCCAGAGCGGTGCCGCCCGCGCGATCGGCCTGGACCGGTCCTTCTACGCCGGTGTCGAGGCCGGCCGCCACAGCATCGCGGCCGACCGCCTTCCCGGCGTCGCCCGGGTTCTCGGCGTCGAGGTGAGCGACCTGTTCCCCCGCAGCTGACGGGCCCCGGCGGCTTCGTCCGCCGTGCTCGCTCCGCGATCCGTCGAGATCGTCGGCACCGGCCTCGACGGGTCAGCCGTCCGCAGCAGTCGGTGGACCCGAACTCCATGGAGCGGAGCGACCAGCGAGGTCGGGAGTGGGACGCGCCCCCTGGGCCGCCGGGCGATCGGTGGCGATCAATCGGCGTCGAACGCCGACCACAAGCTCATACGCCCCCGGGGGTGGGCCAGCATGAAGCCCGTACGCGGCACCCTGGCACCCTCGGGGTTCAGGACGGCCGCGGCCAGCGGAACGTACCGGGGTCCGACCAGGCTCATGGCGGTCCACTGCGTGTCCTTGCGCAGCCAGTCGGAGATGGCCCTGACACCCATCACGCCCGCGATGTCCACCGGCAGAAACCTGCGGGCTTCCTCCAGCGGGTCGTCGGCGGCCAGGATCGCCACGGCCATCCGCAGGCCGGCGGCGATGACGTGCGGGTCGGGCGAGTATCCGCGGCGTCCTCTGCTGCTGCCGCCGCGGCGCCACATGTTCCGCTCGTTCGTCCTCATGTGCGTCTCGAACGCCTCCTTGACGGGAGGGTCGAGTCCGGCCAGGTTCGTCACGAAGCCACGCTCGGTGCACAGCAGCACCATGGCGTTGACGTCGTCCGGTGTGACGCCTTCCGCTTCTCCTCGCTCACCGAGCGGGTCAAGCAGTTGCAGGAGCCAGGCTTGCGCGTCGGCCAGCGCCGGGTCGGAGAAGGTCCCGGCCGGCAGGTCCCGCAGGAGCTGGCCGCAGGCCGTCAGCCGCCCGTTGATCTTGCGGCCGGGGCACGTCCAGTTCCGGCCGTCGAGGCAGCCGAGCGCCCTGGGCCGAGCGCCGCACTCGCATGCCGCCACGAGGAAGCGGTGATGGCGCGGGCACACCACAGACCACGGCAGCATCCAGGCCAGCGGCCAGCGCCCGTCGTCCTCGTCGATGCAGCTCGGACACACCTTGGCCTGCCCGTCGGGGACGATGTGGTCACGGCGGATCGTGTCGGCGTGGTTCTTCTCGTGGATGTCGATGCTCGCAGTCCGGGGCCGTTCCGGCAGGCCGTCCGGCAGCGGCCGGACCTTGCGCAGTCCCGACAGATAGGAAGCGAAGGTGAGCCGGCTGACCCGGTCTTCGGGCAGGCCCGTGGCCGCGGCGACCGCTCCCGTCTGGTAGGCGGTGAGACCGCGCACGGCCTTGCGAAGCGCGAAGCCGGGGTTGGCCGACGCGGGCAGGTGCAGGGCCGCCATGACCGGGCCGATCCCGGTCTCGTTCAGCCTGGCCAGCGCCGCGAGCCAGCTGTGCAGGGACTCGCCCTCGAGCGGTACCGGGACGGCGGGCAGCCGCCGTGGCCGCCATCGTGTCTGCGCTGTCATGCCGTCCTCCCCACCATAAGTCGGGGTCCATGCTGGCATGCCGCTCTCTCGCCAGGCCCGTAGTGTCCGCCCTCCGATCCCCTCGTTCCTGCCTCGACGGCGGGTCTGCCGCGACCCGGAACCTGCCGTCAGTCATGTCCACAGTGTCGCCAGGGCTTCCCCATACCGGGGTAGCCGCTCCCTGGGTGATCTTCGGCAGGTCGCAGTGAGTGCTTCTGACTGTCCGGCGGGGGAGGCATCTGGTCGAATCCGGGCTGCCACACCAGTTCTGCCCGAAGCCCGGTGGGTGTCGGCCTCCGTGGATACCGTCGAGCCACGGGGCTTGATGACCCGCTCTCGCCACCTGCTGTCCGGCGGCGAGAGGGCTGTCAGCTAAAGACGAGTTTGCGGAAGCGGTTGCGGATGCCGGTCAGCGGCTCGCGGTCGCGGGTCAGGTACAGCTTGTTGGTCAGCAGGACGGCCCAGGTGCCGAGCTTGGGTGAGATCCACATGCCGGTGCCGGTGAAGCCGTAGTGCACCCAGACGTGGTCGGTCGGGTCGGTGCCCGGGGCGGGATGCCAGAACAGGCCGCGGACGGGCTCCAGCCCTCCGGTCTGGACGGTCAGTGACTCCTCGGTCCATCCGGGGCCGAAGCCGGGTGTGTTGGCGGCAGTGGCGGGGTCGAGCATGTAGCGCAGGAAGCGGGAGAGGTCGCCAGCGGTGGAGAAGGCGCCGGCGATGCCGCACACCCCGTTCAGGAGGCGAGCGGAGAAGTCGTGAGCGGTGCCCTTGAGGTGGGCGCCGGTCTCGGGGTCGAGTTCGGTCGGAGCGGAGAACGCGGCCTGATTGGCGGGCAGCGGGCCAAAGCGGGTTGCCCTCATGTCGAGGGGGGCCCAGATTCGTTCGGTGGCGAGCTGGTCGAGGCTCTGTCCGGAGAGGTGTTCGGCGAGGTAGCCGAGGATGAGGGCGGCCCGGTCGGTGTACTCGACGGCCTCGCCCGGAGGCCGGTGCGCGGCCTCGTGCAGGACGCCGGTGCGGATGGCAACCGGGTCGGTGCCGTAGAGGTTCCTCAGCTGGGCCCGCAGGGGCACTCCGGCGGTGTGGGTCAGGAGGTTCCGGGCGGTGGCCCGACCGAGAGGGTGTCCGGTGACCTCGGGCCAGAAGACGCCGAGCGGCTCGTCCAGCGGCAGCAGGCCGTCCTGCCACAGGGCGCCGATTGTGGACCACACGGCGAGGATCTTGGTGAGGCTGGCGACGTCGAAGACGGTGTCCGCCCGCATCGGCTCGTCGGGCTGTGCGGGGTCGAGGACGCCGACGGTGCCACTCGCGTGGGTGCCGGTCGCGTCGCCGACGGCCCACACCGCCCCGGGGTAGGCCCGGTCGTGGACACCGTCCGCTAGGAGCTTGCGGATGCGAGTTGTGCTGGGTGTCATCGTCTCCCCGATCGGCTTAAGACGTCCTCGCTCCGGCCAGCGTAGTGACGCCGGGCGCGGGATGGCAGCGACCCGAGTGAGTGACGCTGATCTGTGTCGGCCATGGAGTGGGCATGCTGGACCGCCCCAATGGCCCTTCGCATAAGCCTGGGTGACAAGCTGTCAGTGCTTGCCGCTACGGTCCCTCCTCCGGTGGCTGCGGAGGGACAGGGGTGCGGAAGCTTGAGCCGGGGGAAGCCCGGCGGCGAATGATCAGCTATGGCTGGGAGCCTGCCGTGCCGTACCCGGGCAGCGTGGACGCCCAGTGGCCTGGCAAATGCGCAGAGTGCAAGAAGCCCGGAAAGCCGACGCTCAGCAACGCCAAGCGCCAGGGTCCGTGCAGGCCGTGCGGCCAGGCGAAAGTCGCGGAGTCCCTGCGGCTCCCGCTCGCCGATGTGGTCCGCGACATGGAGGCCAAAGGCGTCATCGTCGTCGGCGACTACACGAACAACCGGGAACCCATCGAGTGCATCTGCCTCGGCTGCGGGGCCCTCATCTATCCGACCTACTCGAACGCCATGCGGGGCGGTATTGGGCTGTGCGACAAGCAGTGCAAGAAAGACCGGATAGGAGATAGCAACCGTGGCGACGCGCAGGAAGCCGCGACCCTCGCTCTGGCCAACCACCTGATCCCGCGCGCGCCCTACACCGGTGCTGACGACCCGTGGAAGCTCGAGTGCGCGAAATGCGGCAACGTCGGGACGAAGACCACGTACAGCGCGATCAAGCAGCTCGGCCACGTCTGCGATCCGTGCGGCCGCGCACGCCAAGCGGCTTCACAGCGCCTCTCCGAGACAGAGGCCGTCGCGAGCATGCGGAAGGCCAAGCTCGAGCCCGACGTTCCGTACCCCGGGAGCGTAAGTCTGCCCTGGAAGTGCACATGCCTGGTATGCGGAGCCAAGATTCGTCCTGGCCCTCGTCTCAACGACATCCGGAACCGCGACCAGGGCGGCTGCTCGGACTGCTCGGACACCAGCTTCAAGGCGGGAGAGCCGTCTCACGTCTACCTCGCCGTCAACCTCCGGGCTGGGTACCTCAAATGGGGCAAAGCCAACAATGTGGATAACCGCCTGCAAGAGCATCGGCGCCAGGGATTCGACCACGGGGTCCGCCGATGGCCCTTCCTCGTCGGTGCGGACGCCACCGCAGCCGAGAACGCGATCAAGGCTGCGGTTCGCGCCTGCGGAGCGAAGACCCAGATCGACAAAGCTCTGATGCGGTACGGCGGCCATACGGAAACGGCCAGCCTGGACGAGATCAGCGTCGCCGAGGTTGTCGCGATCATCGAGGCCCTGGTCGGCACGTACGCGACCGCGGAGCAATCGAGTCGAAGCGCACCTGCGCTCGCTCTACAGGATCCCGCCACCATCGAGGGGCTTTCGGCCGTTACCGAGCCCGACGCTGGAAGGGCTTCTCGCAGCAGACGCACCCCTGTACCCCGAGCTGGTGGCGCTGGCCAGGGCGTCCTGTTCGACCTCCCCTGATGCTGCCCGAGGCTCATCCGAGTTGCTTTCCGAGGTCCATCAGGGCTGCTGCGGTGGCGCTGAGCGGGTAGCGGGCCGCATTGGCCCGGCCGGCGGTCCGCAGGGCGGCCAGCAGGGTGGGCGAGGTCCGTAGCCGTTCCAGGTCGCGGGCGAGGGTGGTGGTGTCGGTGAAGTCGGTGGCCAGGGCGGAGTTGCCGAGGGCCTCGCGCAGGCCGGGCACGGGCTGGTAAAGGACGGGCAGGCCGCACGCCTGGGCTTCGAGGGCGACCAGGCCCATGGCCTCCAGGGTGGTGGAGGGCATGGCGAGGGCGTCGTGCTCGGCGAACGCCTTCCAGAGCTGGGGGCGGCTCAGCCAGCCGAGGTAGCGGGCCTGGACGGCCTGGCGGAGTGCGGGTTGGAGTGTGTTGAACTCCGCGCGCGGGGCGGCGATGCTCAGCTCAATCCCCTTCGCTACGGAGAGCGCCTTGATGAGGACGTCGCCGCCCTTCTCCGCGGTGAGCCGCCCGGCGTATAGCAGTCGCAGGTGCTGGCCGGGGGCTCGCTTGACCGGCGTCGGCACGGCGTCGATCAAGTGGTTGGGGATGCCCCAGGGGATGTGGTGGATCTTGCTCAGGTCGGTCTGGGGCGCGAGGCGGACCAGGTGGTCGGCCATGGCGGTGGTGGGGGCCACGATCGCGTCGGCGAGGCGGGCGCTCTCGCGCAGGACCCGTAGTTGGTCGCGGTGGGTCTGGGCGAACAGCAGGTCGGTGCCGTGGACCAGGGCGATGCGCGGGTGCTGGGGCAGGGCCCGCATCAGGGCCGGGGTGGCGCCGAACGCCAGGTGCTGAAGGTGCAGCACCCCGATCTGCTCCGGGTCCAAGGCGTGGGCGAGGGCCCGGCGGAGGGCGGCGACGTAGCGGCGGAAGGCGGGGCCCTCCAAGGTCTTGCCAGAGACGGCCAGCAGTTCGAGCCCCGGCGGGACGGTGGGACGGCGGCCGGTGGGCTGGAGCATGAAGGCGCGGGCGGGGATGAGCGGGTCCTCGCCGGTGTACAGGTCGCGGAAGAGTTCGACGCTGCCGCCGGGGCTGCCGAAGGGCAGGTCGAGGCAGGTCGCCACCAGGGGCCGGTCGGTTCGGGGGAAGGTCACGTGGTGCCTCCGGGGATCTCCTCGTATAGGCGGGAGATGTCGATGCCGTCGGTGGCGGTGTACTTGAGGCCGAGCTGCTGGTAGCTGGCCGGGGCGCCGAAGGTCTGAAGGAAGATCAGCTTGCCGAAGGTCATGCCGGGGTAGACCCGCACGGGCCGGGCGGCGCGGATCTCCAGGGTCCAGCGGATCGCGTGGCCGGCGTGGCCGAGCGGGGCGGAGACGTGGACCCAGATGCCGAGCGCCCCGGTGGTGCGGTCGCCGTTGAGCATCTGCGCGTACCGCTCGGAGCCGGTGTGCTCCAGCGTCGCCCCGAGGTACAGCACGCCGGGGCGGAGGACGAGGCCGTCGGCGGGGATGGTGGTCTCGGTGAAGGTTGTGGGCTGGGCGGCGTCGAGGTCGCCTTCGCAGACCCGTAAGGTCTCGCCGAGGCGCCAGTCGTAGGCGTTGGGCGAGATCCGGGCTGGGTCGAAGGGGTCGATGGTGATCTCGCCCGCCTTGACGGCAGCGGCGATGGCGGAGCCGGTGAGGATCATCAGGCCACTGCCCCGGCTCCGGCCTGGTCGCGCCAGTAGCCGGAGGGCTGCGGGCCGAGCGCCGCTTGGTACTTGCCGCTGTAGAGGTCGACCGGGCCGACCGAGACGAAGAACATGATCTGGCCGATCTTCATGCCCGGGTAGACCCGCAGCGGTCGGGTCGGGGCGAGCATCAGGGTCCACTGGCCGTGGAAGCCGATGTCGCCGATGGGGGCGGTGATCTCCACGAACAGGCCGAGCCTGCCCACGGAGGAGCGGCCGAACAGCAGGGGGACGAAGGTGTCGGAGCCGACCTCCTCGACGGTGTGTCCGAGGTAGAGCTCCCCCGGCTGCAGGACGAACCCGCCCTCGCCGATCTCGACTTCCCGGGTGGGGTTGGGGCGGTGGGCGTCGATGATCTCTTCGGTGTAGGTCAGCAGGGTGGGGCCGAGGCGGACGTTGTAGCTGTTGGGGTTGACCTGGCCGGGTTCGAAGGGGGCGATGCGGAGGCGGCCGTCGCGGACGGCGGTGGTGATCTCCGGTCCGGTGAGGATCACTCGGCTTCTCCTACGACACTCGGGGGGTGGGTGAGGGCGTGCCGGACGGCCTGGCCGAGGGGAAGCCCGCTCCTGCTGGCGTGCCCGGCCATGAACGTCTCGGCGAGGTAGTCGGTGGTCAGCACGCTGCGGACGCCGGGCCAGGGCGGAGCGGGAGCCACCACCAGCGGCCCGGCGCGTTCCGTCAGGTGGGCCAGCAGTGCGGGCAGGTCCCGGGCGGCGGCCTCGGGCAGGTCGGCGTGGACGAGCCGGTTTCCGAAGGGCTCGATGGTCATCAGGTCCTCGAGCCGCAGCACCTCTCCGACAGGCGCGGGCCGCAGGGCGGTCTCGTTGAGGATCACGGCCGTGCCATCCAGGCCCGTGTGGAGCCTGGAGACGACGGATTCCAGCAGCTCGCGGCGGTCGGGCACCGTGTTCCGCCAGCGCTCGGCGACGGGCCCGAGCGGGTCGGTCAGCTGGTCCTTGAGCGTCTCGATCTCCTCGCCGATGTCCGCCAGGTCGGCCGGGAGCCGGTCCGCGGTGGGGAAGCGGCTGGTGCGGGCGGTCCAGCCGGAGCCGGCCGGTTCGGCGGCCGCGTACCCGGCCCCGTGCTCGGGGCCCTTGACGACGAGGGTGCTGGCGACCGGCTCGGGCCCGTAGTGGTCGCTGTGGCAGTGCCCGGCGAAGACGATGTCCAGGAACGGGCACTCGGCGGCCAGCTCCAGGTCCTGTTCGAAGCCGGAGTGGGAGAGCAGGACCCAGGTGTCCACCTCGTGGTGGTGGGCCAGCAGCTTGCGCAGAGCCTGCACCGGGTCGGTGGCGCGGTGGCCGGAGCGCTGGCCGAGCGGGATCGCGCTGAACGCCTGCGGACTGATGACGGCGGTGACCGCCACCCTCCGGCCGCCGATCTCCGCCAGGTGCAGCGGGTGGAACAGCGGGCGGCCGCTCGTGTCGATGGCGTTCGCGCAGACCGTCAACTCCCGCAGTCCCGGCTCGAAGTGGTGGCTCCAGCCGTGGTTGCCCGGGGCGAGCACGTCGTACAGCGCGAGCAGGATCTTGCGCTCCACGCTGCCGTGGCCGAGACGGTAGAAGCCGGTGCCCTCGAAGAAGTCCCCGCAGTCCACGATCAGCGACCGCTCGCGCTCGCCGTGCAGGTGGGCGAGCATGCCGGTGGCGTTGGCGAGGTGGGAGTGGACGTCGGTGGTGGCGGTGATCCGCTTCAGCGTCCGCGCGGTCGCCGTCATCGGCTGGCCTCGGTGATGTCGGTGCCGAGTGCGCGGAGCTTGGCGGGCAGGTCGGCGTGGCCGCGCTGGAGCTGGTCGAGGCCGGTGACGGTGGTGGTGCCGTGCGCGGTGAGCCCGGCGATCAGCAGGGCGGTGCCCGTGCGGATGTCGGTGGCCTTCACCGCGGCGCCCGTCAGGTGCTGAGGGCCCGTCAGGCGGCACTTGGTGGGGGACAGTTCCTCGATCCGGGCACCGAGCGCGCGGAGCTGGGGGATCAGGTTGCTGTGTCGGCCGGGGTTGATGGCGTCGGAGAACAGGTGGGTGCCGGGCAGGCCGACGGCGAGAGCTATCAGCGCGGGCTCGAAGTCGGCGTCCAGGCCGCCGGGGGCGAGCGAGGCGGTGGCCGTCAGCGGGTTACCGCTCGGGATGGCACCACCGGGCAGGACCAACGCGCCGAGCTCGGCCAGGGCGGGGATGCCCAGCCAGTTCAGGGCCTCGGCGACCGGGAGGGTGTCCTGGCCCCGGACTCCCTCGATCCGGCCGCTGCCTCCGGTGGCGGCGATCGCGCAGGCCAGGGTCCCGGCCTCGATCTTGTCGCCCGGCACCGACCAGGCGAGCGCGGTGGTCTCGTCCGGGACGGCCGGTGGTTCGATGGTGAGGGTGTCCTCGGTGAGGTCGGCCCGCCACCCGGCCTCGCGCAGGAACTCCAGCATCCCGGTGAACTCCGGGGACAGGTTGGGGTTTCCCAGCAGCAGCCGGTGGCCGCTGACCGTGGCGCGGAGGACGGCCGCCACGCTCGCGCCCCGGGAGCGGAACGGCAGGTCGATCACCACCCGGTCGGGGCCGCCGGGGGTGGCGGTGATCTGGTAGCCGTCGTCATCGACCTCGACCTTGTCGCCGAAGGCGGCGTAGACCTTGAAGTGCTCGTCCATGCCCCGCTCGCCGATCTGGCAGCCGCCGGGCCATGGCAGCCGGGCCGCTCCGCAGGCGGCCAGCAGGGCGGGCACCAGGTAGTAGGAGGCGCGGATGCGGCCGGCGTCGGGCAGTTCGGGCACCGGAAGGCGGCCGTCCACCGGCCCGAGCAACACCGCCCGTGGGTCGGCGACGGGCCTGGCCAGGTGGCAGCCCGAGCGCTGGAGGAGGGCCAGCATCAGCTGGACGTCCGCGCTGTCGGGGACGTTGTCCAAGCGGACCGGGCGGCGGATCGCGGCGGCGGCGGCCAGTAGGGGCAGGGCGGCGTTCTTGGAGCCATCCACCCGGACGGTCCCGGACAACGGACGGCCGGGGCGGGAGGTGACGGCAAGGCCAGGGGCGGAGACGGGGACGAGCGTCATGGAAGCCTCCAGTGCGGTGAGCGGGATCGGAAGGTGGAGTAGTTCGGCTGTGCGCGCGGGCGGACCGGCGGACGAAGGCGCTCCGCCTGGCGGCCAGGCCGGAAGGGACACCGCCTCGGCCTGAGGAGCGCCGGGCGGTGCGGTCACGGCGGTGCCCTGGGGCCGGCGGGTCAGACTGCGGCGAGGGCTTCGCGGGGCAGGGTGCAGGTGATCCGCTTGCCCACCGGGGTGGGATCGACGGTCCAGCCCGGGGCGAGGACGTCGAGGATCCACAGGCCGCGGCCGGTCTCGGAGCGGGCGTTGTCCGGCGGTGCCGTCTCCCGGCCGGGCATCACGGACGGAGCCGGATCGTGGACCTGCACCAGAACCTGCTCGTCCGCAACGGCCACCAGGACGACCACCGGCGCCCACGGGCCGCACAGCCGCACCACGTTGGCGACCAGCTCGCTGGCCACCAGCCGGGCGTCGTCGGCGACAGCTTCGGAGGCCCCGAACGAGGCCACTGTCTTGAAGACCCGCGCGCGCATCTCGCGGACGTGCTCGGGGCTCACGCTCATGTGCAGCGCGAATCCGTTCTGGCGGGGCATCAGGAAGAAGCCACACAGGGCCACTTCGGGTTCGTGTCGGGGGCGGACTCGGTCTTCGTGCATGGCGTGCTCCCCAGTCGGCAGAGCAAGCCCCGGGCGTGGATGTGTGGGGGCTCGCGAAAGGGTTCGGCAGGCACGTCGGCGTCGGGGCACACGGGGCCCCCGGCAGTCGGCGCGAGGCGGGCAGCGGCATATGACACGAAGCGCGACCAAGAGGTCACGATCCGCCACCGAGAGTCAGCATGCCCGCAGGGTCTGCCATTGGGCAATATGCCCAAGCGAAATTCCCTCAGATCGGTTGTCCTCCGGCTCCGGCGGGGTGGAGACTTGCGCCATGGCGAAGAGGAACCCGGCCCCGCAGTCCGTGTACCGCCGTCAGCTCGCGTCCAGGCTCAGGGAGTTGAGGGACGCCAAGGAGCTGAAGCTGACCGAGGTCGCGGCCATCGTGGAGGTCAACCAGAGCTCGCTCAGCCGGATCGAGAACGGCGAACGCGGCACTACTCCAATCCTGGTAAAGGCTCTGCTGGACTGCTACGGGGTCATCGACCCGGTCGAGCGTGAGGACATCCTCGACCTGGTCCGCGCCGACCAGGCCCAGCGCCAGCACTGGTGGAAGAAGTACTCCGCGGTGATCAACACCACCCAGTACGGCGGCTACCTGGCGCTGGAGTCCAGTGCGACGAGCTTCCGCTCGTACGAGCCGCAGCTGCTGCCGGGCCTGTTGCAGACCGCCGACTACGCGCGGCAGGTCATCACCGAGATGCGGGTGGACCTGACGGCCAAGCAGGTCGACGCCCTGGTGACGGTGCGGATGGAGCGTCAGGAGAAGGTACTCGGCCGCGAGGACGCGCCGAAGCTGTGGGCGGTGATCGACGAGGCGGCCATACGGCGGATCGAGGGCTCGCCAGCCGTCCTGAAGGGCCAGTTGGAGCACCTGCTGGCCATCGAGCCCAGCCCGAACCTCACCATTCAACTCCTGCCGTTCGCAGCCGGCTTCCACCCGGGCCTCTACGG
Source organism: Kitasatospora sp. NPDC094015 (assembly GCF_040304075.1). NCBI lineage: Bacteria > Bacillati > Actinomycetota > Actinomycetes > Kitasatosporales > Streptomycetaceae > Kitasatospora > Kitasatospora sp. NPDC094015. The sequence goes on along the minus strand of NZ_JBEOUL010000025.1, from coordinate 17,934 downwards.
GTCGTTCATTCTCATGCGCTTCCCCGCGCCCAACCCGGACGTGGTGTGGGTGGAGAATCTGACCAACTCGGTGTATTTCGAGGGATCTGAGGATGTGGAGCGCTACACCGAGGTCTTCGACCACCTGCGTGCCCGTGCCCTCGGCCCACCCGAGACCCGCGACCAGATCAACAAGATCCTCAAGGAGCCGTAAGTGAGCACCACCAAGCCCAACCCCTCCGAGCTGGACTTCTCCGGTATCACTTGGGAGAAGAGCCCGGACAGCGGGGGCAACGACAACTGCGTGGAGTTCGGTGTGGTCGGCGACTTCATCGCGATCCGGGACTCCAAGCGGCCGGAGCAGACTCCGCACGTCTACACCCGCGGTGAGATCCGGGCCATGCTCTCGGGCGCGAAGTCCGGAGCCTTCGACCACCTGGCCTGACGGCGGTACGGGCTGCTCAGGGCAGCCAATCAACGAAGTGGCGGCCGGCCCCAGCGTTAGTGGGGCCGGCCGCCTTCGCCATCATCCCAGACCGCTCTGTCGGCAGTCGGCAACGACCATCGCAAGGGCGGCTGACGCCCCTGCGGCCACGGGGCACCTGGGCAGGGGGTGTTCACCTGCCCAGGTGCATCGCGCTGCGTTCACCGATGTCGAGCACCTGGTAGACACCAGGCTGGATCTCCCGGGACTCGGCCCGGATCCAGCGCGCGACGGCGGGCGGCCAGATCGTCGTCTCCGACCACACGAGGCTGGCCAGTGTCGACGGCTCACCCAATGCCAGGTTCGACAAGTCGCTCCCGCGGGCGTCGAGTTCAACTCTCCTCAGCAAGTGCACCAGAAGCCGCCCCGCATCCCGGGCCTGGTCCTGTTCGGCGAAGAGCCGGTCTGACTTGGCCAAGGCCGCGTCCACGTTCAGCGATCGCATCTCGCGCTGGGTGTCGCGAGCTTGGCCCAAGACGCTCGTGAAGGCCCGCAACTGCTGCAGGACCGCGCCCAGAGCGGGGAGACGGTCGAGGAGCCCCCGGGCGCGGAACCGCAGGGACATGTCGATCGCGGACGTCCACGGACCTTCAAGGTCTCCGCGGGTCAGAAGATCAGCGAGATCGGGCAACTCGTCCAACGGGCCGAGCGGGCCCGGCGACCTGACAGCGTCCAACGCCTCGGTCGCGGAACGCGCCAGAGCTCGCAGGCCGATGACCGTGATGACGTCAGCTCCCGTCACGTCGTCCGGATCTGCGGCCTGCCCGGGGCCCGAGGGTGCATCCATGATGGCCAGCAAGACCTTCGTGGGGTCCGCCACGGACTCGGCCTCGCCAAGAAGTTCGGCCGACGCGCCGGCCAGCAGAGCGTCCAGCTCGTCGTCGTCCAGCCAACGGTCAGGTGTACTCATTCCGCTCTCCCCCTCCTGTCCGCATCCCGTTGCGCGCTCAGTTCGTGCCGCAGGACAGCTCGAGCCTTCTTCAGCAGATCGCGGGCCTTTTGATCCGACACCCCGATGGCACGGGCGGTCTCGACCGAGCTGAACCCGTCCAGGTGGAAGGCCATGACGACCCGCGTGTTCTCCTCCAGCGCGCCGAGCGCGGCGAGCACAGCCATCGTCTGGTCGGTCAGCTCGGCGTGGCCGGGGCCCGGCTCGCACAGCTCCGGCAGCTCAACTCCCGCAGCCACGGCCACCTGGTGGCGGGCCATGGCGGGCGGCCTCGACCAGGCCCTGCGGGCTACCGTCCGGACCCAGGAGCGTCGTTGGGAGTCCTGGGTGGGGAACTCACCGTCGCGCAATCGCTCCCACGCTGCCACGAACGCCTCGGAGGCGGCATCCTCGGCGTCCGGGAGGCTGGCACCCAGGTACCGCAGGAAGCGGATGACGAGCAGGTGCTCACGCTCGAAGAAGTCGAGGAACTGACCACGCACCCGGGCCATCCTGGCAGCCTCGGAGGCGACGCGCAGGCGTTCGTCCAAGACCGGTGCGGCGAACTGGCGGTCATCGAACTCCACCGGCACCGCCCTTGCGCTGGCCGACCTCGATGACGAGCCCCTGCCGGCCCCGGTCCACGATCAGGCTCCCGGCCGGAAGCGTGCGGGCGTACTCCCGCAGCGACAGCTCCCGGTCACGCTGCCGTCGGCCTCGCAGCTGTAACCACGCCGCCACGCCGGGGGCCGCGAAGCCGCTCACCGCGGTCGCCACCTCGATCAAGATGCCAGGTTCCACTATCTCGTCCCTCCCCTCGCCGGCGCGGGGACCCGTGCCCCGCTCGTACCGGCGCCTACATCGTGTAGGTGGCCGCCGACCACCATGATCGGGAAGGAAACTTCAAGATTCTTTACAGCAGACCTGTCGGCACGCACGGGCCCGGCCGAACCGCGTCCGGCCCGAAGGGCTTGCCTCACTCGGGTGAACGGTCGAGCGGCTACCGCGGTCCGAGCGCGGACCATCTGCTCATGTAGCGCTCGGGATGGTTCATCGCGTGCTGGGTGCGCGGGACGGGACTTCCGCTCTGGTCGAGGACGCAGGCTGCCAGCGGGATGAAGCGCGCGCTGACCAGGCTCATCGCCGTGATCTGCAATGGGGTGTGGAGCCAGTCCGAAATGGCGCGGGCGCCGTCGACCACCACGTCGACGGGCAGGACACTGCCAGCCGCCCGCACGGGGTCTGCGGCAGCGAGGATCGGTGCGGCCATGCGAACGCCGGCCGCCATCACAGGCACGGGCGCCGCGTATCCTCGCTCGCCCTCGCCCGAGCGCCACATGGTGGCCTCGTTCCTCCTGGTCCGTTCCTCGAAGGCCAGCCTGACGTGGGAGTCGAGCCCTGTCACGTTGACGGGGGCTCCGCGCTCGATGCACAGCAGCAGCACCGCGAACAGGTCGTTGGGAGTGAAGTTCTCCGCCGTGCCCCGTTCGCCCGGACGGTTGAGCAGTTGCAGCAGCCAGTTGTGCGCTTCGATTAGGGCCGAGTCCGCGACTGGCACTCTTGGCAGCTCCCGCAGCCGCCGCCCGCACGCCTGCTGTTTCGTTCCGGTGGCGTCGGAGAAGTGGCCGGAGCACTTCCAGTCGGCACCATCAAGGCAGCCCGCCGACCGCAGGCGGTTGCCGCACACGCATCGTTCGACCATGTAGAGGCGGTGTCGGGTGCACGCGACGAACCACGGAAGCATCCATGCCAGCGGCCAGCGCCCGCCGTCCTCGTCGATGCACGCCGGGCAGACCCTGAACCGGGTGGTGCCCAGGATGTAGCCGCGCTGGACGGTGGCCGCCCGGTTCCTCTCCAGCTGGTCGTGCCCCGGGATGTCGGGCAGTCCGGAGGGCCACAGGTGATCGGCCTTCACACCCCACAGGTAGGACTCGAACGTCAGCGCCGTGATCCGCTCCCGGGTCAGGCCGGTGGCGGCCGCGATGATCTCCACCTGCCGGGCCTCCAGGCCCAGGACGGCTCGCCGCAGCCGGAAGACCGCGTCGTGGCCGCCGCTGTCCAAGCCGAGGACCGAGGTCACCGGAGCGAAGTTCGTGTCCAGCACCCGCCCCAGTGCGGCGGCCCAGCTGTGCAGCGACTCATGCTGCAGTGGGACGGGCACAGCCGGCAAGCGCCTGGGCAGCCAGCGCCCGTGTACCACCGCCATACCGCCCTCCCCCTCGCACCGGTCCCCATGCTGACACAGGCGATCAGCGGCGCTGATGCCCCGGCCCGCGCGACTAACACCGAAACGCCGGATGCCGAGCATCAGTCATGAACACGCCGGGAGCCATTGACTGTCAGTAACGGATAGGACAGTCTCGGTGATCGCGGTACATGAAGCCGCACCCTGGGAGGACACGATGGCCATGGAGCCGACCAAGGAACAGCAGGCCGCGCGGGAGGTGTTCGTCTCCGGGCAGGATCTGGCCCTGGTGGCCGGCGCCGGGACGGGCAAGACCTCGACGTTGATGCTGATGGGTTCCGCAACCCGCAAGCGCGGGTTGTACATGGCGTTCAACCGGGCGATCGCGGACGACGCCCGTAAGCGCTTCGGCCGCAATGTGGAGTGCCGCACCTCGCACTCGCTGGCGTTCGAGGCCGTGGGCAGGAACTACGGGCCGCGGCTGGAAGCCTCCGCGCGGATCCCGGCGAAGCAGACCGCCCGGCTGCTCGGCATCACGAGCGACCTGATGGTGAACGGCACGAAGATCAAGGTCAACCACCAGGCACGACTGGTGATGGGCATGCTCCGGCGGTTCTGCTACACCGTCGACCGGCAGGTGATGGCCCGGCACATGGAGCGACTGAACGGCCTGAGCCTGCAGGGGCAGGACTATCTCGCCCGGATTCTGCTGCCGTACGCGGAGAAGGCGTGGGAGGACGTCCAGTCCCTCGACGGCAGACTGCGGTTCGAGCACGACTTCTACATGAAGATGTGGGCGATGAGCGAGCCGGTGCTGCCCGCCGACTTCGTTCTGCTGGACGAGGCCCAGGACACCAATCCGGTGCTGGAGGAGGTCTTCCTCAACCAGCCCGCCCAGCGGATCTGCGTCGGCGACCCCGCTCAGCAGATCTACGCCTGGCGGTCGGCGAAGGACGTGATGACCGGCTTCCCCGCCGACCACCTCCACCTGACGCAGTCGTTCCGCTTCGGCCCGAGGATCGCCGAGCAGGCCAACCGCTGGCTGCGGCACGCGGACTCCGACATGCGCCTGACCGGCTCCGGACCGGCCGACTCGCGCATCGGGCCGCTGAGTGAGCCGGACGCGGTGCTGTGCCGGGGCAACGCGGACGCGATGCAGGAGGTCATGGCCTACCTGGAGCGCGGAGTCCCCGTGGCGCTGGCCGGCGGCGGCAGCGCGCTGGATCGAATCGCGAACGCGGCCCTGGAACTCCAGGCCGGACGGCGCACCAGCCACCCGGAGCTGTTCCTGTTCAACTCCTGGGAGGAGGTGCAGGAGTACGTCGAGCAGGACAAGGCCGGACAGGACCTGAAGGCGATCGTCCAACTGGTCGACGACCACGGCCCTGAAGTGATCCTCAAGGCGGTGGGGCAGTTGAGCCCGGAGGGCGATGCCAGGGTCACCGTCTCCACCGTGCACAAGGCCAAGGGCCGCGAGTGGAACACCGTGCGCATCGGCGACGGATTCGCCGCCCCGCCGGTGACGGAGGAAGGCCGGCAGCTGCCCATGCGGCAGGACGAGGCGCGGTTGATCTACGTCGCCGTCACCCGCGCGCGCCACCAGCTCGATGTCCGCGGGATCTCCTGGGCGGGCGGCTATGAGAAGGCTCTCTCGCACGAGGAGAAGAACGGCACAATCGGCGGTGTGCCGATGATCGACCTGAGTCTGACCGGCCAGCTTCGCTACTCGACCTCACCGATGTCCCGATTCATGGCCGAACACCTGCCCGGCAGCGGCGCGGTGGTGGTCGACTACCAGCGGCGCATCGCCGCCCTGCCCTACCCGGTGCAGCCCATCGACGTGCAGCACCCCGACTGGTCCGCGCTCGGGCACGCCATCGACTACCGGCTGCGGCTGTTCCTTGGCCGCCCGCTGGGTGCGGCCGTCACTCTCGGCATCCACGCTGCCGGCTCCAACCAGCCGCTATCTGGGGCGCCCGCCTCCAGTGCCCGCGCGGCCCTGCACGCTGCCGGGCAGGAACTGCTGGCCGGGGTGGACGCCTACCTTGCCCAGCCGGGCCTGCTGGGCGAGGACGAGCTGAGCCGGCTGTGCTTCGTCGCCGCGCACTTCGAAGACGTCTTCCGCAGCGGCCAGTTCCGCCGGAACAACCCCCTGCTGGGTGCCACCGGCGCCACGAAGCTCGGCCAGTTGTGCGCCGGCGTTCCGGCGTATGTGGCCGAGGACCTTCACCGGCAGATGGACCTGGCCCAGGGCCCGTTCGCGGACTTCCGGGCGCTTCCGCCCGAGGCTCGAGTCTGCGGCCCGAGCTTCGCCGGCAGCGCGGACATCGGGGGCGCCGACGCCGACTTCATCCTGGGTGGACTGCTACTCGACTGCAAGGCCACCACTCGCCCGCAGCGGCTCGGCCGGGACGAGATCTACCAGCTCGCCGGCTACCTCCTGCTCGACTACGACGACCGCTACCAGATCGACCGGGTTGGCCTGTATCTCTCCCGTCAGGGCCACCTGGTCACCTGGGGCGTGGACGAGTTCCTCGCACGCCTGGGCGCCAGCGCCAAGCTGCCTCGACTGAGGGAGCGGCTGCGGCAGCACCTGCGGGCCTGCGCTCGCCCCTCACCGGCCTGACGGCCAAGGCGGCCGACGCTCCACGGAGCGGGTCGCGGGCCGCCCGCCGAGACGGCGGCTCCTGGCAAGATCACTCAGTTGTGAACGCCGACCATCCGCTCATGTTTCCCTCCGGCCTGTACGCCATGTAGGGCGTACGCGGCACTCTGGCTCCGTCCGGGCTCAGGACGGCCGCGGCCAGCGGGATGTAGCGGTCTCCTACCAGGCTCATGGCAGTCCACTGCGGGTCATTGTGCAGCCAGTCCGAGATGGCCCTGACACCCGAGGCGCTGACGACGTCCACCGGCAACACCTTCCGTGCCTCCTCCAGCGGATCGTCAGCGACCAGGATCGGCACGGCCATCCGGAGGCCGGCGGCCATCACCCGCACATCCGGCGAGTAACCGCGCTGTCCACCCCTCATACCCCGCCACATCCTGGCCTCTCTCGCTCGCGCGTGCGCGTCGAAGGCTTCACGCATAGACGGATCAAGCCCGGTCACGTTTCTCAGGAAGCCCCGCTCGGTACACAGCAGCAGCACCGCGAAGAGGTCGTCCGGCGTGATCCCCTCAGCAGTGCCCCGCTCGCCGGCGGGCTTGAGCAGCTGCAGCAGCCACGTGTGGGCCTCGGCCAGCGCTACGTCCGAGATCTCCTCCGAAGGAAGTCGCCGCAAAAGCCGTCCACACGTCACATTCGGCCGGTCCATTGGCCGCTGACGGCACATCCAGTCTCGTCCGCTTGCACCGCCGGAGGATCGGACCGGACCGCCGCACTCGCAGGTCTCCAGCAGGAAGCGAAGGTGGCGCGGGCAGATGACGAACCACGGAAGCAACCAGGCCAGCGGCCAGCGCCCGCCGTCCTCGTCGATGCAGCTCGGGCACACCTTGAACCGTGCCTGCGAAACAACGTGACCTTTGCGAATCGCCTTGACTCGGATCTGCTCGTGGAACTCCGTGCCTCTGCTCGGCCGTTCCGGCAGACGAGGTGGCAAGGGACGGGCATCCCGGAACCCGGAGAGGTACGACGCGCAGGTCATACGGCTGATCCGGCCCTCTGAGAGACCCGTGGCTGCCGCGATCCTGCCGCGATCAGACCGGCTGAGGCCCCGTACCGCTGAATGCAGCGCGCCGGTGGGATTGGAGGGGACCCCCGGCCACCCCAGGGCGGCCATCACCGATCCGACGCTCGTCTCGTGCAGCCTCGCCAGTGCCCCGATCCAGCTGTGAAGCGACTCAGCCTCAAGTGGTACCGGAACCGCAGGTAGCCGCCGTAGCTGCGACCACGCCCGAGCTGCCATGCCACCCTCCCGCCGAACTGGAGTAGATGGTGGCACAAACGATCAAACAGCCGGGCGGAGGCCCTCCGACGCCATCATCCGCGCCGAACTACAGCTACTTCCCGACAGCAGGCGACTGAACGATTGAGCGCGCCACTGAACGGTCACTGAACTATTCACCGCGCTACTGAACGATTGAATGCCGCCCGACACCCGCCCTCGTGGCCGGTGTTCAGCGCGGCGAGCAGGTCGACCACCTCGGCGCCGCGAACCTCGCCCACCACCAGCCGGTCAGGCCGCATCCGCAGCGCCTGCCGGACCAGGTCCCGGAGGATGAGCTCGCCCAGCCCTTCCTGGTTGGGCGGACGGCTCTGCAGCCGGACCACATGGGGATGGTCGGGTCTGAGCTCGGAGGAGTCCTCGACCAGGACGATCCGTTCCTCGGCGCCCACCAGGCCGAGCAGCGCCGCGAGCAGCGTGGTCTTCCCGGTGCCGGTGCCACCGCTGATCAGCAGGGAGAACTTGGCCCGGACGATCCGGGCGAGCAGCTCGGCGCCTCCCGGCGGCAGCGAGCCGCACCCCACCAGCTCGGCGAGGTTGAACGGGCGGGACCGGCTGGTCCGCAGCGAGATGTGGGTGCAGCCGGCCGTGATCGGCGGGATCACGGCGTGCAGCCTGGTGCCGTCGGGCAACCGGGCGTCCACCCACGGCCGGGCGTCGTCCAGCCGCCGCCCGGCCGCCGAGGCCAGCCGGTGGGCGAGGCGTCGCACCGAGTCCGCGTCCGGGAAGCTGACGTTCGCCACCCGTTCCAGCCCGGCACCGCGGTCCACCCAGACCTCGTCGGGCGCGTTGACCAGGACATCGGTCACCTCGGGCTGGCGGAGCAGGTGGTCGAGCGGCCCCGCACCCACCAGTTCGGCCCGCAGCAGGCGAACCGTGTCGAGCACGTCACCACCACCGAGGGGCCCTCTCGCCGAGCGGAGCGCGGCGGCCACCGAGCCCGCGGTCGGGGCGGCTCCCGTCTCTGCGAGCCGCAGCCGCACGGCGTCGACCAGCGCGGCCGACCGGTCCGGATCCGTCGCCGCTGTGCCGACGGAGGACCGAGGTGCACCGGCACGCACCACGAGGGGACTGCTGGCCGGACGCCGAGCGGTGGCACCGTCGACAGCCGCCCGTCCGGGACCGGCACCGCCTTCCGCCACGACGGCGCGGAGCCGTTCAGCATCCGGCGCTTCGCTCTCCGGTCGTTCCGGCTCGACCGCGCCGCGCCGAGGTGCCGGCAATGCCTCACCGACTCGCGTCGACGCTGCGTCGTCGACCCCGCCGTGCGGTTCCGTCGGCGCCGGGCCGGACGGGGCCGGGCCGGCCGGTGCACTGCACGGGACGCTCGGCGACCGGACCTGCTCCTTACGGGCCGGGGGACGGACCCGGGCCACCGCGGAGCCTCGCCACGACGCGCCCGGCTCCCGGCGGCGGCCGCTGTTCCGCAGGCCGGGCCTACGCAGACGATCGGTCATTGGGCACCTCCTCCGGCCGCCGCCAGCGGCGGCATGGCCTCGTCCAGGAAACTGCTGCAGAAGCGGGCCAGTGGCCCGCGCTCACGACTACCCGGTGGTGCTCCTCGCTCGACATCGACCGACAGGCCCGGCTCCCGGAGGAGTTCACCGGCGAGCCGGAGGCGCAGCCCGCGGGCGATCTCCGTGCTGGCCAGCCCGACCGGTCCGGGCACCCGCACGACCGCCCTCAGGTCGGCCAGCCGCATCCGAGCGGCCGCGGCAACCCGGTCGGCTGCGGCCATCGCCCGCAGTTCGGCCGGGACCACCAGCAGGCCGGTGTCGGCCTGCTCGAGTGCTTGGCCCGCAGCGGCGTCCAGGTGCCGCGGAAGGTCGAGGACGACCAGGCCCCCACGCCGTCGGGCGGCGGCGACAACGCTGCGCATCGCTTCGGGCGGGATGGTGAGCAGGTCGCTGCGGTCCCAGGAGAGCGTGGTCAGACGGTGGGGTGCCGGGAGTGCGCCGGCCAGCTCGGTGCCGCTGACCCGCCCGCGTGAACCGGCCAGGTCGGGCCAGCGAAGCCCTGCGACGTGCTCCGCGCCGAGCAGGACGTCCAGGCCTCCGCCGAGCGGGTCGGCGTCGATGAGCATGGTCTGACGGCCCGTCCGGGCCGCGGTGACGGCGAGCGCGCAGGCGAGGGTGGACGCTCCGGCCCCGCCTCGACCACCGAGCACGGCGACGGTCAGGGCGGGCAGCTCGATCCCCTCGGCCGCATCGGCGATCCGGTCCAGCAGCCAGGCCTGCGCGTCCGGCAGGAACAACACGTGCTCGGCGCCGAGTTGGACGCCGCGGACCCAGACCGACCCGTCGTCGAGGTCCAGCCCGAGAAGCAGCACGCCGGGCCGCCGACCGAGGCCGGCGCAGCGCTCGGCAAGGTCGTCGCCGACCAGTACCAGCGGGGCGCTCTCCCAGAGCGAGCGCGGTGGCGGGGCGCCCGAGAGCACCTGGGGGTCGGCGCCGGCCGCGACGCAGAGCCGGACCAGGTGGTCGGCCAGGGCCTCGTCCGCGGTGAGGATGAGCGGGCCGGTCGGCGCCGGCCGCTCGGCGGGTTCGTGCTCGGTGGTGGGTGTCGACATGGCCGTCTCCCCCGATGAGGTGCGGTGCGCTGCCGGGGCCGCGGGCGCGGCTCCGGGGACGTGCCGGTGGACCTCGGCCGGCCCTAGCCGGGAGGTCTGGCACCTCGGTCCGGGCACCACGGTGCGGGGTGGGACGGATTCCGTCAGCCCCCTTGCGAATCCCTGTGGACAAGTCGGGGTTGTGGATAACTTTGTTCACTCGACAGGGGGGTATTGCGGCGTGGAATTGACGCGCAAGGCGGGTTGGAGATCAATCTCGACAACCCAGAGGCAGCAAATACGCCAGAGAATTCGATCACTCAGCGTGAGGTCTCGGCCGCGTTCGGCCCGCGCCGGAGATGACCGGCCACGATCGGTGAGGGCGTTCCCGCACACTCCCCGCCGGCCACCAACTGACCCGCCACATGGCCCCGGACGTGCGACGACCCCCGCCGGGGGGGAGAGCGGGGGTCGTCTATCCACGATCCGGCTCGGGGGGGAGGAGCCGGACCGGGTTAGCACGGTCGCGAACGATCCGTGACTTCAATGGTGTACCCGACCGGCCAGAAACACAAACCCGCGCGCCCGCGAGTACGCCGAATGGCGGGGTCCTCGGGCAGGACCTCTATCCTCGGTTCCCGTGGACACCACCGAGAACGCCGACATCGCCGACCAGGGCGGGAACACCCCGCCGGGACCCGCGAACCGTTCCGCGTCGGAAGGCGCCGGGACCGCGGGCGGGCGCCGCCCCTACGGCGCGCCGCGCACCGCGGCCTTCTTCGACCTCGACAAAACGATCATTGCGAAGTCGAGCGCGCTGGCCTTCAGCCGCCCGTTCTACCAGGGCGGCCTGATCAATCGTCGCGCCGTCCTGAAGAGCGCGTACGCCCAGTTCGTCTTCCTGCTCGGCGGCGCCGATCACGACCAGATGGAGAAGCTGCGCGCCTACCTCTCCACCCTCACCAAGGGCTGGAACGTGCAGCAGGTCCGCGAGATCGTGGCGGAGACCCTGCACACCCTGATCGACCCGATCATCTACGACGAGGCGGCATCGCTGATCGAGCAGCACCACGCTGCCGGCCGGGACGTGGTGATCGTCAGCAGCTCCGGCTCCGAGGTGGTCGAGCCGATCGGAGCGCTGCTCGGGGCCGACCACGTGATCGCGACCAGGCTGCAGATCGAGGACGGCCGCTACACGGGCGAGATCGACTACTACGCCTACGCCGAGAACAAGGCCGAGTCGATCCGCGCGCTGGCCGAGTCGGAGGGCTACGACCTCCCCAACTGCTATGCGTACAGCGACTCGTCGACCGACCTCCCGATGCTGGAAGCGGTCGGCCACCCCTCCGCGGTCAACCCTGACCGCGCCCTGCGCAAGGAGGCGGTGGCCCGCGAGTGGCCGGTGCTGGTCTTCAGCCGCCCGGTCGAGCTGCGCCGCAGGCTGCCCGAATTCCGCGCTCCCAGCCGGTCGGTGGTGGCGACGGTCGCGATCGGCACCGCGCTGCTGACCGCGGGCGTGCTCTGGTACGCGGCCCGGCGCCGCAAGTCCGACTCGTGAGCCGGGGCTGACGGAAGACGGCCTGAAGGGCGAGCCGGCGGGGACTGTGGCCTGGAGGGCGCCGTCCCCGCTCCGCCATACCGCCGAAACGGACAAAACGCAAAAGCTTCCCGTTTCGGGTTCCCCTTTCACCCGAAGCGCGATACAAAGGACTTAACGGCCCGCGAGACCCGGTCAGGACCCTACGAGGTCGCTCCGACAACGCAATTCAGGCCCCACGGACCGCGTACGGATGGCTGAGCACCCACATGCAGCCGACCCGCTGTCGGGCCGCCGCACCAGGTGAACGGGCAGGATCCCCGCCTGATGGGCACTTTCCGGTGCATGCTTGGTAACCCGGCATCCGTGCCAGCGGCGGCACCCGGTCCGATCAGGTGCCGCCGCAACCCTGTGTACGGGCCGAGCCGCCGGCTCAGACCATCCCGCGCTGCATCGCCTCGCACACCGCGGTGCTCTCGCGCACCCCGAGCCGAAGCGCCGCGCCGCAGTGCGCGATCCACCGGGCCATGCCCTCCGGCGTCCCGCCCAGGTAACCCAGCAGGGCCTGCCGGTAGGCGGCGGTGCCGAGTTCCGCGAAGCCGACCTCTGCGGGGCAGATCGCTTTCGGGTCCAGGCCCTCCGCGATCAGCACGATCCGCTGCGCGGCCCGGGCGATGACGCCGTTGTACGCGCCGAACGGCCGCAGCGCCAGCAGTTCGCCGTGCACCACCGCGGAGACCACGAGAGCGGGGGTCCCGCCGACGGCACCCTCCGTGCGCCCGACCAGCAACTGGGACAGCTGATCGAGCCTGGCCGCGACCTCCGCCGCCGGGGGCGCGGGCGGAAGCTCTTGGACAGTGCCTTCGACCGGAGCCGCGGTGGCGCCCACCCCTTCGGCGGCAGCCAGATCCGCCGGGATGGCCGGACCGGCCGGCTCACCGGCCTGGCGGGGCCGGCCCGCCGACGGGTCGGCGTCGCCGACCGCCAGCAGGTGCAGCCGGGCCAGCACCTGCAGCGGCGAGTGGCGCCAGATGCTGAGCAGCTGACCGGCCTCGGCAGAGATCCGCAGCGCGGCGCCGACGGTCCGGGCCTCGGGATCGGCGCTGAAGTCGCTGCGCCGGCGGACCTCCTCGAGCGGCCAGTCCGCACCGTCCAGCGCAGCCGAAGCACGGGCGCCACGGAGCGCGGCCTCCGAGGTCACCTCGGGGGCCCGGCGGCGCATCACCCGGTGCCCGTAGAGGCGGTCCACGGCCTTGCGCACCTCGGCCACGGCTTCGGGCACCCCGGGGAGATCGGCCAGCGGGGCGAGGGGATCAGTTCCAGTGCTCACCTACCCGAGAGTAATGACCCACCCGACCATCGCGACACAGCAACCCCGCCATCACCCGTTCGAGGCAATCCGTGGTTCCTGTGTGTATTGCACCCTCACCCCCGGCTAGCATGGCGCTATCGGTGACGATAACGATTTCCAACAGCCTTCCAGCCTGCGGCCCCGGCCCCAGCCCGCTGGAACGAGACCCGGAGTCCCAGATGAAGATCGCCTTCGTCGGCAAGGGCGGCAGCGGGAAGACCACGCTGTCCGCACTGTTCATCCGCCACCTCGCCGCCGCCGGGCGCCCGGTCATCGCCGTCGACGCCGACATCAACCAACACCTGGGCCCTGCCCTCGGGCTGACCGATGACCAGGCCGCCGCACTGCCCTCGCTCGGCGCGCACCTGCCGCAGATCAAGGAGTATCTGCGCGGCAGCAATCCGCTGATCGGATCGGCCGAGGAAATGATCAAAACTACGCCCCCCGGCCGGGGTTCACGCCTGCTGCGGATCGTCGAGGAGAATCCGGTGTACGCGGCCTGCGCCCGGCCGATCGCCCTCGACGAGGGCTCGGTCCGGCTGCTGGCCACCGGCGCCTTCACCGAGGAGGACCTCGGGGTCGCCTGCTACCACTCCAAGGTCGGCGCGGTGGAGCTCCTGCTCAACCACCTGCTCGACGGCCGGGACGAGTACGTGGTGACGGACATGACCGCCGGCTCGGACTCGTTCGCCTCCGGCCTCTTCACCCGCTTCGACCTGACCTTCCTGGTGGCCGAGCCAACCCGCAAGGGCATTTCGGTGTACCGCCAGTACCGGGAGTACGCACGGGACTTCGGCGTCCGGCTGCACGTGGTGGGCAACAAGGTCCAGAACCAGGAAGACCTGGCCTTCCTGCGGCGCGAGGTCGGCGACGACCTGCTCACGGCGTTCGGGCAGTCGGACTGGGTGCGGCGCCTGGAGCGCGGCGAGGAGCCCGCACTGAAGAGCCTGGAGCCGGCGAACCGCGCGGTGCTGGACCACCTCAGGTCCGAGGCGGAGTCCACGTACGAGCTGCGCGATCCGCGCCGGTACACCGCCCAGGCCGTCCACTTCCACCTGCGCAACGCGGAGAGCTGGGGCAACGCCAAGGTCGGCATCGACCTCGCCGGCCAGGTGGACGAGGACTTCGTGCTGCCCGCACCGGGGGTCGGCGCCGGCGCCGAGGCGCACGCCTGACTTACTCCCGCACGTCCCACGGCCGGCAGCAGCTCCGATCCGGGAGCGCCTGCCGGCCGTTGTGCGCACCGGCCGTCACCGCCGAGTTCCCGGCCCGCCCCACCTGCACTCATAGGGGTGAAAGCCGGAGGCCGACCTTCCGTTCAGTTGTACGCTGTGCAAAGGTTTCATTACTCTCAGTTTACCGTTCCTTGATGGTCGCGGGCCGCCCACGGAGACTCACACCGCTGCGCCCAAGCCATCCCGCCGTACCGTCGCGACCCACGACAGCCACTCCGACCCCGAGCAGTACGCCGGACCTGACTGCGTTCGTTCCCCCGGACAGACGGGAAGACCATGACCCTGGACATCTCCAGCGCTCCCACCCCTTCGGACACCACCGATCACGCCCCGCCCACCGGGCCTGCCGGGCCGACGCCCGACGGCTCGCGTCTGCGGCTCCTGCTGCACGACGTACCGGCCTCCCTCGCGGTCTTCCTGATCGCCGTCCCGTTCTCGCTCGGCATCGCGCTCGCCACCGGTGCGCCGCTCACCGCCGGACTGGTGTCCGCCGCCGTCGGCGGACTGGTGGTCGGCCTGCTCGGCGGCACACCGCTCCAGGTGAGCGGCCCCTCGGCCGCGCTCACCGTGATCACCGCCGGTCTGATCGCGCAGTACGGCTGGCAGGTCGCCTGCGCCGTCACCGTCGCGGCCGGCCTGCTCCAACTGCTGCTCGGGGTGGCCCGGGCCGCCCGGGCCGCGCTGGCGGTCTCCCCCGCGATCGTGCACGGCATGCTGGCCGGCGTCGGCCTGGCCATCGCACTCGCCCAGCTGCACGTCGTACTCGGCGGCTCCCCGCAGAGCTCCGCGCTGGCCAACCTGATCGCGCTCCCCGACCAGCTGGCAGGCCCCCATCTGCCCGCCCTCGCGGTCGGCGCGGTGGCCATCGCCGTGCTGTACGGCTGGCCGAGGCTGGGCCGGCTCCCCGGCCGGTACGGACGGGTGGGCGCCCGGCTGGCCAAGCTCCCGGCCGCGCTGATCGCCGTCGGGGCCGCCACCGGCCTGTCCATCGCCGCCGACCTGCGGCTGGCCCGGGTCGAGCTGCCGGAGTGGGACCACCACGCGCTCGCGTCCCTGCCGTCCGGCGACCTGCTCGCCGGGCACTGGCCGAAGCTGCTCGCCACCGTCCTGACGGTCACCGCGGTGGCCAGCGTGGAGTCCCTGCTGTCCTCGGTCGCGGTCGACCGGATGTCGCACCGCACCGGCGACCTCAACCGCGAGCTGCGCGGCCAGGGCGCCGCCAACCTGGTCTCCGGCCTGCTCGGCGGCCTGCCGGTGGCCGGCGGTGCCGTCCGCAGCACCGCCAACGTCCAGGCCGGGGCCGCCACCCGGATGTCCTCCGTCCTGCACGGCTGCTGGGTACTGCTGGCCGCGGTGGCGCTGACCGGCGGGCTGCGCCGGATCCCCCTGGCCGCACTCGCCGCGCTGGTGCTGGTGGTGGGCATCCAGATGGTCAGCTTCGCCCACATCCGCCGGGTGCACCGGCACCGGGAGTTCCCGGTCTACCTGGTCACCGTGCTCGGCGTGGTCCTGCTGGACGTACCGCTCGGGGTGGCACTCGGCGGTTCGGTGGCCATGCTGCTCGCGCTCTACCGGCTGACCAGGGCCCACGTCGACGTACTGGTGGACGACGACGGGGCGCACACCGTCCGCACCCACGGCCCGCTGACCTTCGCGGCCGTGCCCAAGCTCAGCCGGGCACTGGCCAGGATCCCGGCCGGCGCGCAGGTCACCCTCCGCCACGACGGCTCCTTCCTGGACCACGCCGCCTACGAGGCCATGCACACCTGGCGAGCCGGCCACCAGGCGACGGGCGGTCGCGTGGCGATACTGACGGACCGCCAGGAGGACGACATCCTCGACCCGGACGGCACCGTGCGCCCCGGCAACTCCACAGGCCCGCACCGGTGCCGGGCCTGGACGCCGTGGGTCGGCCACCACTCCATCGAGCAGGGCAACACCGATCCGCACGGCCGACTGCTGGACGGGGTGCGCGGATTCCAGCAGCACACCGCCCCACTGGTACGCCAGGAACTCGCCCGGCTGGCCAGGGACGGCCAGACACCCTCGGAGCTCTTCCTGACCTGCGCCGACTCCCGCATGGTGACCAGCATGATCACCAGCAGCGGCCCGGGCGACCTGTTCACCGTGCGCAACGTCGGCAACCTGGTGCCCGCTCCGCACGAGCCCGGCGCGTCCGACGACTCCGTGGCAGCCGCGGTGCAGTACGCGGTCGAGGTGCTGGAGGTCGCCTCGATCACGGTGTGCGGCCACTCCGGCTGCGGGGCGATGAAGGCCCTTTTGGACGGCGTGCACGAGCAGCCGGGCCCGCCCACGGCGCTGACCCGCTGGCTGCGCAACGGGCGCGGCTCGCTCGCCAGACTCCGCCGGGTCCCGGCCGAGTTCGAGGGCCGTCCGGCCACCGATGTGGTCGAGCAGCTCTGCATCACCAACGTGGTGCAGCAGTTGGACCAGCTGTTGGCCAACCCGGCGGTCGAGCGCCGCGTGGCCGACGGCACCCTGCGGCTGGTGGGGATGTACTTCGACTTCGCCACCGCGCAGGCCTACGTGCTGGACCGGGCGACCGGCCGGTTCGCCCCGGTGTCACCCGAACACACGGGCCGGCCCGGCGATGGCCGCACGGACCAGGAGCTGGCCGCCTAGGCATCCAGGCAGCCCCGGACGGCGCCAGCCCACCCCCACCCACCGGTCGCGGTCGGAACACCCGCCCCGACCGCAACCGGTGGCCCGGGGTTCAGGAGACGCGACCGGTCAGCCGGTTCGCCAGATCGGCCGGGGTGACGTAGCCGGACCACCGGCCGTCCCGGAAGAGCCGGACCCCGGCGTCGTGGTAGCACTGGTCGACCAGTTGGGAGCAGATCATGTGCTTGGTCGAGGCCACATACCCCTTGATGAGCGGGCCGACGGGCAGATGGAAACGGTGTGCCGCGAGCGCCGCGTAGTCCGCGAAGCTGTACGGGACACCCTGGTAGCCGAGCGCCGCGGCGACGACGGCGCCGCGCTGCTCGTCGGTGAGCGGCACGATGCCGGTGGACCAGAGCATCGGATGGTCCCGGTAGACCGAGGCCGGCCGGAGTTCCGCGCCGCCGGGCTGCGCCTCGACCAGGTGGTCGTCGTCGACGAGGACGAAGGCGTGCTCGAAGTCGAGGAAGCCGTCCCCGTTCAGCCACTGGCCGATTCGGATCAGCCGACCGACCCCGCCGTCCATGCGGACGACCGCGAAATCGCCGGGCCGGGGAAGAAGGGGGAGTGCAGGAGTTTCGGGCATGGCTGGACCCCCGTAGGAAGGAGGGGTGCGCTGACATGCGAGCCGCGCCCACGCCGGCGGGCCCGCTCCGCTCCGCGAAGGTCCTGACCACCTGGGGAGGTACCGTCAGTGGAGTACCGAACGGGGTCGCCGTCAAGCCCTACGACAGGCCGAAGTTCGGATCGGATCCCCTCCGGCCGGCGAGGCGCCGCCCACTCGCGACCGCGCCCGATCCGCGCCCCGCCCAGCCCTCGCCCAGCCCTCGAACCAAAGGTCTACACCAATTCTCGGGAGCCCCTTGTCAACAGACACGTTCTCCTGGTGAGCTGTGCGCTGGGACACAAGGGACAATCCCTGCGCACGGGATCACCCCGACAGAATTGAACTCGATGAGGAGCACGCGTTGAGCAACGAGAGTCTGGCGAACCTGCTCAAGGAGGACCGCCGGTTCGCGCCGCCGGCGGAGCTCGCCGCGGCCGCGAACGTGACCGCCGCCGCG